>NZ_CP042910.1:1566250-1874375 GCF_008298035.1 Gimesia maris | reverse complement strand
AACTGAATTATGCTGCGTAAACTCCCATAATCCTCACTATCAGATTTGATTCATTACCTCAAACAAACGAAATCTGATTTCTCATATTGACCCGTCTGTGTCCTTCTGAATACTACATTAAAGCTGAATTCTTAATCCATATTTTCCATGAAAAAAGGGCTAAACTCATGGTTGGAAACGCGATATGGCCGTATGACACTCAGGCAGTCATACAGCAGAAACCTCATATTAAATCTACTCCAGCATGCTCTCAAAAGGTCAGCATAGTCATTGCAGCTCGCAATAACTCAGCTTACCTGGCAGAGACGATCGAGTCCGCATTCAATCAGACCATCCCGTGCGAGGTGATTTATACCGACGACTGCAGTTTTGACGATTCAATCAACATCGCTCGACAGTATCAGAATCGGGGATTGATTCTTCTTGAGTCTCCCTGCCATACCGGTGTCTGTGAAACAAGAAATCGGGGTGCGGAAATCGCAAGAGGTGATTACCTCCTGTTTCTGGACGGAGATGATATCCTGCCGTTAGATTATGTGAAAAAACATCTTGAAAAGATGTCGCCGGACACCCCATTTGCATATGGGGGTGCAGAAGCGTTTGGAGACTACTCCACACTCTGGAATGCCCCTGAATGGACAGATGGTCGTCTCTGGTTAAGAAATTTTGTGAATACCTCAGCACTCTGGAACCGCCAGGCATTTGAAACTGCTGGCCGCTGGCGAAATAAGATCAATACCATGTGGGACTGGGATCTGGCATTACGAGGTTCCCGGTTAGGCACACCGGTACGCAGTAACGCGGTACTACGATATCGTCAGCACGCAGACTCCTGGTCAGCAAATATCAAGACGAAGTACCAGCAGCGCCAGGAAATCCTGCTGCCACAGATGCGGCAAATCTGTTCGCGTCTCAGTATCGGATCGATTATCAGTGGCAGAGTCGCTGATTTTTTTCCGCAGTGGATTTCAGCCATCTCACAATCAGTAAACCTGATCAACAGCCCTGAACCTGTTGAACTGGTGCTTCTCGATAATACAAACAACACCAGCACACTGAGAAAAATGAGAGACGAAGTCAGCCGCTACGTCAATACATTTGAAACAATTCGAATTCTGCCACACCCGACTTCTATCACTTTTTCTGATGAAAAAGAACGCAGAGACAAAACGGCTCGTTTCATGGCCCAGGCTTGCAATCGATTGCGGTTTGAAATGCGAGGGGATATCCACTGGCTGATCGAAGACGACATCCTGGTCCCACTGGAAGCAGGTGTGAATTTAATCTCAAACCTGACAGCTGACTGGGTCCCCCCGAACGCAGTCTCCGGATGTTATCGCAATCGTCATACAGAATCACAATATGTCGGCGGCCTGTTTGATGACCATCACATCGTGAACGCATTTTCTGATATTGGCGGCGAAACCAGAGTAGTAGATTATTGCGGAACAGGTTGCCTGATGTACTGGAAAGACAGAACTCCACGCTACTGGAATAGCCATTACAGAAATATGCCTGCACATGATTGGGAATGGTGCTCCCAACTGAAATCATCTGATGGCGTTATTTTGATGCTGCCATCAGTGCATTGTGGCCATGCAAAGTCTTCCAGTGAGATTTTGTATTGAGACCTGCAATGGCGGGAGACAAAAAGAAAGCACGAGCCCACATACACAATGAAAGGAAGCAGGCACTAGTCCCCTAACCTTGTGTGCTTATTAAGCAAGTGAGCTCGCGCATTTCCATGATGAGTTCATTGATGCTTATCACAAAAATGAATAACACCCTCTATATGCATATAGTGACATAGACCCCATTTCTTCCCAAATAATTTCAGTTTTTTGATATGTTTTTAAAAGAAAAACAGCATCAACAACACTTTAGTACAGTTATATATATTATTACAGAATGGCATTCTAATCAGATATCACGAAATCAGCAACCCTTGAATCACCTGCGATAAATAACCACAAGTCCTTTTATAAATAGTTCTTACAATACCATATCTCACAGAAAATGAACTGGACTTTACAAATCCTTCCCTGAGTTTCACTTTAACCGGCAAGACATCGGCGAGGATACTCTCCTGAAACCAAAGACACGTACTCATTAGTACACTGCAACTACATGTTACGATATATTTGTCTGCATTCCCTTTCTTTTCATTTTACTTTTGACTTCAGATTGTTAACAATTAACATTAAACGACCGTTTCACGCATCGAACTATTACTGTCCAGGGAATACAAATGAATGAACCGCAACTGGTCCGGGGACTGGGCGAACAAATCGTGGAACGGCTTCGTGAAGATATTCTCTCAGGCAGGATTGCTGAGGGAGAACGATTGCGTGAAGTGGACCTGGCAAAACGATTCTCTGTCAGTCGAGGTCCGATTCGGGAAGCCATCCAGCAACTGGCGTGGGAAGGTGTCGTCGAAACCGATCGGAATAAGGGAGCGCTGGTCTCTACTTCGGCTCCCAATGAAATCACGGAATTAATCATCCCGCTTCGCTGCACGATTGAAAAATATGCCATACGCCTCTATTTCGACCAACTGACAGAAGACGACTTTCTCGTATGGGAAACGATTCTGAAAAAGATGAAACAGGCATGTGAAGTAAATGATTTTGCCCTCATCTCGGAACATGATATTGCCTTTCATCGTTCCCTCGTCACGCGTGCCCATTCTCCCGATCTACTGGCCATCTGGTCGGCGATGGTATCACGCATCCGAAGACACTTTCGAGAGTCACATCTGAAATACCAGCAACCGATTCAAATCTATGAGGAACACCTGCCGATTATCGAGGCGCTGCGTGAAGGCAGTCTGACAGAAGTATTACAAACGATTGATGATCATATCGAATAATTCAACAGGCAATCCGATTTGAACTATCTGGAAAATCATGCGATGAAACTTTTACTGCACAGTCTGATCTGGTTCCTGACCCTGACCTGGATCTCACCTTTCGAATTCGCGTCAGCAGAAAGCCCTCTGCTGAATCTCAGCGAAAAAGAACGGTATTTCGAACAGCATGTACGTCCCTTGTTAATCAGACATTGTCAGGACTGTCATGGCGTGAAAAAACAGTTTGCCGAGCTGAGACTCGATTCCCGCGACGCACTGCTTAAGGGAGGGGAAAGTGGACCGGCGGTGAAAGTGAATCATCCGGAAAACAGTCTCCTGATGAGTGCCGTCCGACGCGAATCACTGGAAATGCCGCCTGAAAAATCTCTGAAAGCAGAAGAAATAGAAATCCTGTCAACCTGGATCAGACAGGGAGCCATCTGGCCTCAATCAGCAAATCAAAAACAGCCAACCACAATTGACTACACAAAACACTGGTCATTTCAGCCGATTCAAGACCCCGTCATTCCCCGTGTCAAAAATAATAACTGGCCACAAAATGACATTGATTATTTTATTCTCTCTCGACTGGAACAGGCAGGGCTGCAGCCAGCCCCGACCGCGAATTCTGCCGTACTCCTGAAACGTATTTTCTGGGACTTGACGGGTTTACGGCCTACCCGGGAGCAGGTTCAGAGTTTCACAGCCGATAACCAGCAATCAAGGGTAGATACTGCAGTCACAGCACAACTCGCTTCTCCGCATTATGGCGAGCGCTGGGGCAGACACTGGCTCGACCTGGCACGTTATGCGGATACCAAAGGGTATGTCTTTTTCGAAAAACCTGCCTTCCACTTTGCCTACACATACCGCGACTATGTTATCAACAGCTTCAATCAGGACAAGCCCTTCGATCAGTTCATACTTGAACAACTCGCCGCCGATTACCTGAAAGAAGAACTGCCTCATGAATCACAGGCAGCCCTTGGTTTCATTACTCTCGGCCCACGCTTCAAAAATGATATTCACGACATCATTTCTGACCGCATCGATGTGGTCACGCGCGGATTTCTAGGGCTCACCGTCGGCTGTGCCCGTTGTCACGATCATAAATACGACCCTGTGTCCATCGAAGATTATTACTCGCTGTATGGGGTCTTTCGAAATTCACTTGAACCACTCGATCTTCCATTTCGCAACCAGGACCAGCTCTCGCCTGAACTTCAGGAAAAAGCTGTTCAGATACAACGGGCAGCCAGAGAGCTGAACGACCTGTATCAAGGTCAACACAAAAAAGTATTAGAGGATACTTCGAAACGCCTGTCAGAATACCTGATCGTCGCACAGTCACGCAGACAGGGTCCGGATACTGTGAAATTCGATGTCATTGTAGATGGCAATGATCTCAACCCTGAAACCTTACTGCTCTGGCAGGAATTTCTGGACATCGCGGAAAAATCCGAGGACCCGGTATTTTCGATCTGGCAGAAGCTGGAAAGCGTCCCTGAGCAAATGTTTGCTTCCCGGGCGATTGAGGAACTCAAGCTGACAATGATGAATTCTCATCCTGATTCTGTGGAATACCTGATCGCTTCTTTTTTATTGAAAAATAATCCACAGCAATTTGATGACATCATTCGCGGCTATGCAAATCTCTTTCATGAGATTGATGACGAATGGACCAATCGAATTGTTGTAGCCAGAAAACCAGGACAGAAACATCATCAGCAAACATTCCCGATCGTCAAGCGAGAATACCTGAAAACGTTTTACAGCCCTCATTCACCACTGGTCATTCCCTTGCACGGTTATACGGTTTTAAAACTCTTTCCAGATAGAAAGCTTCAGCAGAAAGTAAAAAAACTGAATGCTGCACTCGATCAGGCACGCGCGAAGGTTCCGGTCGAACTCGCACAAATGATGACGCTCCGTGATGCCGATCATCTCATTGAACCACGCGTCTTCAAACGGGGGAACACCGGATCACCGGGGCAACCCGTCCCCAGAAAGTTCCTCAGTTTTTTCGATCAGATATCGGATAAACCATTTCAGCAGGGAAGTGGCAGACTGGAACTGGCGAATGCGATTACTTCTCCCCGAAATCCACTTACTGCGCGAGTCATCGTGAATCGTGTCTGGCAACATCATTTTGGACAGGGAATTGTCGACACCCCCAGCGACTTCGGAATTCAGGGGTCACATCCTTCTCATCCGCAGCTGCTGGATCACCTCGCCAGCTGGTTCATGCAAAATGGCTGGTCGATCAAAAAACTTCATCGCTATATCATGCAATCTGCAACTTACCAGCAGTCAAGCGTCTCACACGAAACGGGAGAGAAACTTGATCCCGCCAACAAACTGTTATGGAGAATGAATCGCCGCCGCCTGGACTTCGAATCGATGCGTGATACGCTGCTCCAGGTGAGCAATCAACTGGATAAAACAGTCGGCGGTAAATCGATCTCGGGGATCACCTCTGCTTCCAACCATAGACGTACCCTCTACACTTTCATTGACCGCCAGCAGGTTCCCGGTCTGCTCCGGACATTCGACTTCCCTTCTCCCGATGTCAGTACCGGCGCCCGCAATTCGACTTCGGTTCCCGGTCAGTCGCTGTTTCTGATGAACCACCCCCTTGTCCTGAAATCCGCACGCATCCTGGGGCATGAATCGAGACAGGCAGAAACCCCCACAGCGGGAATTCAAAAACTCTACCAAACGATACTCCAGCGTGATCCCACACAAACAGAACTCGACGAGATACTGGAATTCCTCAAAACAGATCAGATCAAACCCGAACCTGAAACGATCCGACCAGAATGGGAATACGGTTACGCCTCCTATGACCTCAAAACAAAAACTGTGAGTGATTTCCAACCTCTGCCCCACTGGGATGGTAAACAGTATCAGGGGGGAGACCGATTACCCGACCCCAAAATCGGCTGGGTCTTTTTAGACCAGACCGGCGGGCACCCCGGTAATGATCTGGATCATGTCGCCGTAATCCGCTGGCGCGCTCCTGAAGACATCACCGTGTCGCTGACAGGAACTCTCAAACATGAACTGCCACAGGGAAATGGAATCCGCGGTCGAGTACTGGTCAATAATCAGTTGGCAATCGGCCCCTGGACATTGCATCAAAGTACGGCGAAAACCGATATCAAGACAATCAAACTAAAGAAAAATCAGACAATCGATTTTGTCGTCGATATTGCCGGGCACCTTGGCTTCGATTCATTTGTCTGGTCGCCGGAGATTAAAATTCAGGCACCTGAATTCACAGCCGTTTCCAGAAACGATCGGCAGCCACCACTGCCGCAACTGTGGAATTATTCCCAGGATTTTCGCAAGCCAGCACCTGTACCAGTTACTCCCTGGCAGAGCCTGGCTCAGATTCTGCTGCTATCTAACGAATTTCAGTTTATCGATTAACCGGCAGGGATTTATCATGTCATTCAATCAGCCCACACAATTTGCACCGCAGTTTTCACGGCGCGAAATGCTGACTCGTTCCGGTATGGGAATAGGTATGCTGGCACTCGCGGAACTCACTGCGCGGGAAAATGCCCAGGCTTCTACCAGAGAAAAACCAGCTACACGACATCATCCGGCTTCCGCTAAACAGGTCGTGCATTTATTCATGAATGGGGGGCCTTCGCATGTCGATACCTTCGATCCCAAACCGCTACTCAAAAAATATCACGGTAAGCCCCTTCCCAATCC
Organism: Gimesia maris; assembly: GCF_008298035.1. Taxonomy (NCBI): domain Bacteria; kingdom Pseudomonadati; phylum Planctomycetota; class Planctomycetia; order Planctomycetales; family Planctomycetaceae; genus Gimesia; species Gimesia maris. The sequence goes on along the minus strand of NZ_CP042910.1, from coordinate 1,867,804 downwards.
AAATCTGCCAACAGAGCGTAAAACAGCCGGTGCACTGGGCTCTCCTTTCCAGTTTAAAAAGTATGGCGAGTCTGGCATCGAAGTCAGTGAACTGTTTGACAAAACGGCAGCCCACGTAGATGATATGTGCATCATTCGCTCTATGCATTCAGATATCCCCAATCATGAGCCCTCGCTGCTGCTCATGAACTGCGGTGATAACGCACTGCCCCGTCCCAGCTTCGGTTCCTGGGTGAATTACGGGCTCGGTTCACTCAATGAAAACCTGCCCGGCTTTGTCGTCCTTTGTCCGAACGGCTTTCCCGTCGTCGGTCCCAAAAACTGGCGTTCCGCCTTTCTCCCCGGCGCTTTCCAGGGAACACATCTCGACACCAAAGAAACTTCTGTCTCCCGTCTGATTGAAAATATCAATAACCCTCAAACACCAAAACGACAACGGCGCCAGTTAGACCTGCTGCAGAAGATCAATCAGCGACATCTGGAACAGCGCGGCCATGATTCACTGCTCGAAGCGCGAATCCAGTCATTTGAACTGGCCTATCGTATGCAGTTTGAAGCATCGGACGTGCTTGACCTCTCTAAAGAACCCAAACATATACAGGAAATGTATGGGGACGGTCTACAGGGACGACAACTGCTCATGACCCGGCGGCTGCTGGAAAAAGGGGTGCGTTTCATTCAGGTCTGGCATAGTGGCGGACAGGAATGGGATAACCATAGCGGCATTGAAAAGAGCTTGCGACGCCTGTGTGGTCAATGGGATCAGCCCATTGCCGCCTTCCTGACTGATTTAAAACAACGCGGCATGCTCGATTCCACACTCCTGCTCTGGGGAGGCGAATTTGGCAGGACACCGGTCGCTGAACTCCCCTCGATGAGCGGACGCGATCACAACCACTACGGCTTCAGCATGTGGATGGCCGGCGGTGGTGTCAAAGGGGGACACGTCCACGGCGCCACCGATGAAACCGGCTTTGCAGCATCAGAAAATAAAGTTCACGTACACGACCTGCATGCCACCATGCTGCACCTGCTTGGTATCGATCACGAACGACTCACCTATCGCTACGCCGGCCGAGACTTTCGATTAACCGATGTTCACGGACGCGTCGTCAAAGAGATGATCTCTTAATTTACTGTTCCCATAGTTCTTTTCAGCCAAGGCTCTCAACATCAATGAAAATTGAACAAATCACCTGTCAGATTTTACGTTCCGGTTCTGTCACCAACAAAACAGCCAGCTGTCAGGATTCGGTACTGGTTCGTATCAAAACAGATACAGGCCTGGAAGGCATCGGAGAAGCCGACTCTTCTCCAGAAGTCGTCAAAGCAATCATTGACGCTCCCTACAGTCACAATGTCGCCTGTGGATTGCGCGAACTGCTGATCGGTGAAAACCCACTCGAAACAGAACGTCTCTGGCAGAAAATGTATCGCCATACCATGTACTTCGGCAGAACCGGCGTCACGATCACCGCGATGGCAGCCATTGATATGGCACTCTGGGATTTAAAGGGCAAACATTTTAAAGAACCCATTCATCGCTTGCTGGGAGGACAATATCACACCGAATTCCAGGCGTATGCTTCGATCCTGTTTGGTAAGGATGGTCAGGAAACCTGTGACATCGGCCAGCGCTGGATTGAAAACGGTTACACTGCGGTCAAATTCGGCTGGGAACCAATGGGGCAGTCGGAACAGCTTGATATTGAACTGGTCGCGGGAGCACGCGAAGGGATGGGCGATGGGATTTTATTGATCGACGCCGGCTGTGTCTGGGACGCCCGTACCGCGTTACAGCGGGCACACGCTTTTTCCGATTACAATATCGGCTGGCTTGAAGAACCGCTGTTTCCTCATGACATCGCCGGTTATGCGTGGCTGAAAGATCGTTCTCCCGTCCCCATCGCTGCCGGCGAAGAAGAGTGTGGTCGTGAATCGTTTCGCCCCTACTTCGAACAAAGAGCTCTGGATGTCTATCAGATCGATCTGGCCCGCAATGGTTTTACTGAGGCCAGTTACCTGAAACAAAGAGTCGCGGAAATTGGTGCCCGTCCCTGCAACCACTGTTATACCAGTCCGATTACTGTCGCCGCCAGCCTGCACTGGCTGGCCACCTGCAAAGATGCCTTCATCTTCGAAGATTGCGTCGAAGATGAACCACTCCGCCATGAGTTGACTCTCGAAAAAGTACAGGCAGAAAATGGAGTCATTCAGGTTCCCAACCGTCCCGGACTTGGCATCACTCTGAATGAAGATTTTGTCGCAGCACATATCGTCGCTGAATCTAACTAATATCAGACCGGTTTCCCCACATATCAATAGAAGCTTCAACATGACTCAAACTCCGATCAGTACCAGGATTGATTTCGATAAAACCGGCATCCAATGGGGGACACTCAACATCCCCTTCTCCTACAATTTAAGTGGCTGGGCACAGCTACAGATTCCCATCTCAACAATGGCAAGCGGCGAAGGTCCGACTGTACTGCTGATGGCGGGAAATCACGGGGATGAATATCCCGGGCAGATCGCCATCATGAAACTGATGAAAGAATTGAACCTGGACGATATTTCAGGACGCATTATCTTTATCCCCGCAATCAACATCCCTGCAGCCAAATCTGCGACTCGACTCTCTCCCCTGGATGGAAAAAATCTGAATCGCTGCTTCCCCGGAAATGCGGAAGGCACTGTCACAGAGATCATGGCTCATTACCTGACCCATGAAATCTTTCCGCGTGTTGATGTCGTCATCGATCTGCACACAGGAGGACGAGGCGTCTATTTCTATCCGTGCGCTCATATGCATCTGGTCGAAAATCGTGAACAACTCCGCCGTATGGCGGCTGCAACGGAAGCCTATAATACCGATTTTTCCTTCCTCTATGCCGACATCGCCGGCAAGGGATTGTTGCCTGTCGAAGCGGAAAACATGGGCAAGACCGTCGTCACAACAGAAATGGGAGGTGGAGAGGTCACCAACGCCGCCGTACATCGACTCTGTCAGTCTGGACTGAAGAATGTGCTCATTCATCTGAAAGTTCTCGCTGGTGAAGAGACATCGCGTTCCGATCTGGGGTTGCCACCGACTCGCTGGATTCAGGCTCTGGACGCGGAAGATTATCTGTTCGCCCCGGAATCAGGTATCTTCGAAAGCTTCGTCGATGTCGGCGCGGATGTCTCCGTAGACCAGCCCTTAGGGGCACTCCATTTTCTGGAACGCCCTGATCGAGAACCGACCATCATCCACGCCCCTTCAAAGGGAATCGCCATAGCCCATCGTGGCCCCACCCTGACCAGTCAAGGCGATATCCTGTTCTGTCTCGCCCATGATGTGGAAACAGATGTTCTGAAAACATTTGCGTAACCACAGTTTTCGAAGCAAAAGGGATCTCTCAAATGAGTTGGCTGGACTGGATGATCGTGTTCTTGCTTAATGGGTCGGTAATCGCCTTCGGGTTTTACCTGGCTCGCAGCACCCACTCCAGCAGTGACTGGTTCCTGGGAGGTCGTTCGCTTCCCTGGTGGGGACTCGGACTTTCTATATTCGCTACCAGTGTCGATAATGCTGACGCCGTCTCATTAACCGGTTACGCTTATAATCATGGCATGCACATCATTACGGCCTTTACACTCGCCAGTGTCTGCGGTGCTGTCCTGGCTTCGTTTGTAGTGGTCCCGGTACTCTACAAAGGTGGCTTTTACACGAACGCGGAATACCTGGAAACACGCTTCGGAAAATCGATTCGCACCATCAGCGCCCTGATTCAGATTCAGTATCGCACCAGCATGCTCGGCCTGATGATCTGGTCAATCTATCTCATGCTGCAGGGAATTCTAGATTTCACTCCCTTGCAATGCTGGTCCCTGATCATACTTCTCGTCATTTTCACCGCCGCCTACACGACCTGGGGAGGTTTGACATCCGTGGTCTGGACAGATGCCTTGCAGAGCCTGATCATGATCGCTGGCGGCATCACGATTTTCTTTGCTGTCTGGTCAGCCAGTGGAGGCTGGGCAGCCACCGTTCAAAAGCTCTCAGAGTCAACTGATGCCAACGGGCAACCACTGATCAACTGGCTGCACATCGGACAGTTTCAGGACAGCCAGTCTACTTCCCCCTATCTGATCGTCATGGGCTGGTCGATCATTGGCCTGGGTTATTACACTGTAAACCATACGCAGACCATGCGACTGATGGGGGCCCGCTCTTTGTGGGATATGAAAATGGCAACTCTGTTCGGCTGTCTGCTGATAATGCCCATCATGATCGGCACGACGTTAATGGGTGTCATGGGGCGTGTCCTGGTCCCCGAATTTACAGCGCACTCCGCTCCAGACCAGTTATTCCCGTATTATGCCAACCAGTTTCTGGCCCCCGGATTCAAAGGACTGGTGGTCGCCGGCATCCTCTCTGCTGCCATCAGTACCTTCGATTCGATCGGCTCTGCGTTATCCGCATTATTTACACGCGATATCTATGCATGCTGGATCTGTAACAATCAAACGGAAAAACACTACCTTAAAGTCACTCGCTGGGCGACTGTTGGCATCCTGCTAATCGGTTTCCTGTATATCCCCTTCATTGTTCGCTATGACAATATGATCCAGGCATTTCGCACACTGATTCCGATTTTTGTCACGCCGCTGTTTACCATCTATCTACTGGGAGTTCTTTCTCGCGTTCCTCGCCAGAGCGGTCTGGTGGGGCTGATCGCCGGCTCATCGTTTGGAATACTCGGCTTCATCGACCGCGAACTGGTCGACCATCAACTATTCAGCCCGTTACTGACCGAAAAATGGTATGCCTTCCCGGCTTCGATGCTGGTCACTGCCCTTGCCATGTTTTTAGCAGCGATTAAATGGGGCTGGCTGGAAAAAGAGAGTGCACTGGTATTGAAACAGGATGACGTAATCAAAGAACAGACCTGGCTCACAGAAAGCCGGGAGGAACTGCTGGATATCCAAATCAGTCCCTTCAAAAAATCAACGCCGCAATACTTGAATCCGAACTGGTACGCCCTGGTCTTAATCGCCATTTCATTCTGGATCATTTTTGGACTCTTCTGGTAAACCACAGACCAATATGAATATTGACAAGCAGAAACTATATCAAACTGGTTTAACATACATCGCATGCTGTTTATTAATAAACACATCAACTCAAGCAGCCGACCTCGCACAAAGACTGTCTGCTCCTCAGGACATTGCATTCACCGCCAGCTGTGATCAGAGTCTGCAACACTACGTCCTCATGTTGCCGAAACCCTTTGATGAACAGAAGCCTCATCCTGCCTTGATTGCTTTACACGGTCACGGATCGGATCGCTGGCAGTTTGTGAAAGAGATGAGAGGCGAATGTAAGGCAGCCCGCGACTTTGCAGCAGAGCATCAGATGTTGTATGTCTCACCCGACTATCGCGCCCGTACTTCCTGGATGGGGCCCAAAGCAGAAGCAGACCTCGTCCAGATTATTGCGGATCTTAAAAAACAATATCAGATCAGTCAGGTCTATCTGTGTGGCGGTTCCATGGGCGGTTCATCCAGCCTGACCTTTGCAGCTCTGCATCCCGAACTCATTGATGGGGTCACCGCGATGAATCCTACTGCCAATCATCTGGAGTATGACAAATTCCAACCCGCCATCCAGGCATCATTCGGAGGCACCAAACAGGAAATTCCCACCGAATATAAAAAACGAAGTGCCGAATACTGGCCGGAAAAGTTCACCATGCCCGTCAGTATTTCCGTTGGCGGTCAGGATCAGCTGGTGCCTCCGGACAGTGCGCGTCGCCTGGCTCGGATACTGAAACAGTTAAACAGACGAATCCTGTTGATTGATCGTCCCCAACAGGGACATTCAACATCCTATGAGGACAGTAATTCACTTCTGAAATTCATGCTGAAAAAATCAGCGCAGCAGTAACGACATTGATTTCGGTTACTGCCCGATCTGTGTCTCATTGCGCAGCATATTCCCACGGTTTAACAGCTCTTCCGTCGGCACAACCACCTTGGGCTGCAACTGGTAGGTGAAATCATGACGATTGGTCACCTCGAAAGGCAGCAGGTTGTCTGATACTGCATCCAGAGGAAAAACCTGATACCAGGGGGTTTTGACCTTCTGCATTACCGTCTGCGTTTCGTAGCCATCTTTGGTCAACGTGATTTCCCGTGTCGCATAATAAGTGAAATCGACAGAGACCGGCGTATAGCCGATTTCATCTCCATCCACTTTGACCAGCGCCCCGGCGGGGATCGAACGGATCGTCATTCTCCGATGTACACAGCCTGATTGCGTAAACGCCAGCAGAACCAATAGCGCAAGCAGACACTGCCGCTTTGTATTCGCAGCTGTATCACGCCAAAAAACAGGGGTATCGGACAGACAGGAATCGGACATGGATTATTAGAATCAGAAATAACGGGAACGGCACAAAACTCGACCTCAGGTCGGGAAACCCGATAGAAGAGCGGAGATTTTACTGCGATCCTGAATTTCTGCCAAGACAAGTTTCTCCATGCCAAACCCCGCTCAACTTCCGTAAGTCATTTATATATTTCAACTTAAGTATGAACACCCAATACGCTCAACGTCTGAAAATCTGCGAACCTCTTCACAAATCCATGTTTCAATAGTCTAGATCGTATCACATTTAACCATAGCGTCTCTCGATCTATTATACTTGATCCAAATCGACCTGGGGACGCTACAGCAAAGCCGGAGACAGACTAAATCGACCGTGAAAACAGCAGATTTGCGGAAAGCACAAAATTATTTTGCACACAAAAGCGGGTAAGTGTCCCCGTTATCTTGAATTTCTTGTCCGAGCGTGCGATAAAGTGCGAATCAACAGCAAGTTATAGAACTCTGAGCTATTCTGCCAGAGCTTCTCACAAATCGGGACGTAGCGCAGCCTGGTAGCGCGCTACACTGGGGGTGTAGAGGTCGCAGGTTCAAATCCTGTCGTCCCGACTTACTTACCATACAAGCCCATCGTCGTTTTCGGCGGTGGGCTTTTTGATTGGAATCGCTGAGTTTCACGTCTGTTTTAACAAGTCAAACGACGTTCTGTCTCCCAGGTTTAATGGACCAACATTTCTGTCGGTTGTCGCCTGCTCTCGAAGTGATTTGCTCCAATCGGCTCTGCCTTAATAAAACCGGTTGTTGGATTTACGAAAGATCTTGGAAATTCCGAAGCGGTCAGGGCGACCAACAACTCCGAAGAAAACGACAGCAGGAGCGGTTCGCGGTCCGAAAGATGGCTGATTGCTGGAACTTTCCCTACGGCTTCGACGTCAAACATGTTGACGCATTCAGTACCGCGAACACGCAGGTTCGTTCGCACAAAGGAAGATGAAATGACGATTTCGTCGAGAGGTACCGCCGTAAAAATCGTTTTAGCCATCGTTATAACTGGCTGTTCAAGGAAATCCACAGACACATTCGACTTACCCGAAACTGCAAAAAATAGAACGATCGATAACATCATTTCCATCGAATTTTCAAAGAAGGCATATCATTTCTCCCTAGCTGAAGTATCAAAGGGCATCACCATTGATTACACGATTCGTGTCAAACAAGACATCTACAACGTCATTCCACGTCCACAAGACGATGGGTTTGTGTCGGGACCGGGGCCAGGTGGCTTGTTTCCATTCGAGAAAATCTCGGGTAATGGCCAATCCTACTCGCTGCGGGATCTTGGTCTTGGACCACAGAACGAGAAACCGGCCCGCACAATCAAGAAAGGCGTGTATGCCATTTCTTTCGAGTGGGAGGGGCACAATTGGACTGGGTCTTCCGACTTTGATAACCCTAAGGGTGATCCATTTCCACCAGGTCGCTATATTTTGACGATACGAATCGTTGGTGAAGTGGAAACCGCACAGGGAAAAAAGCCTTACGATATTGCCAACAGCGTCGAGGTAATTCTTGTACCTTGAGTGTTTTTTGTTTGCGGGTAAACAGCTGAAGAGAGTTCCCTTTAGGTGTGTAATACGATATTGCATCGCAGGACTCATACGCCCTGTTACCTTTCATTGCATCTGTTCTCCGACACGACTAAGCTTGATAAAGAGCCACAAACAGCACTCAAACAGTGATTAGAATATAGAAAGCGAAAAATCATGAAAACACGACAACTCGGCAACAGCGGTCTCGAAGTTTCCTCCCTCGGTCTTGGCTGCATGGGTCTCAGCTTTGGCTACGGTCCCGCCGTCGAAGAACAGGATGGTATCGCCCTGCTCCGTGCCGCCGTCGATCTGGGTGTCAACTTCTTCGACACCGCCGAGGTCTACGGCGCCTTCACCAACGAAGAACTCCTCGGCAAAGCCCTCTCTCTCGTCCGCGAACAGGTTGTCATCGCCACGAAGTTTGGCTTTGCCATTGACGACCAGGGAGTACAGACCGGTCTCGACAGTAGCCCCGCACACATCCGGAACGTCGTCGAAGCTTCGCTCAAACGACTGCAGACCGACTACATCGATCTGCTCTATCAGCACCGTGTGGATCCGGAAGTGCCAATCGAAGAAGTCGCTGGCACTGTCAAAGAACTGATCGCGGAAGGCAAAGTGAAACACTTCGGCCTCTCGGAAGCAGGTGTCGAAGTCATCCGCCGCGCCCACGCGGTCCAGCCGGTCGCCGCCCTGCAGAGTGAATACTCCCTCTGGTGGCGTGAGCCGGAAGAAGCCATCATCCCCACACTCGAAGAGCTGGGCATAGGTTTCGTCCCTTTTAGCCCCCTGGGCAAAGGCTTCCTCACCGGCAAGATCGACGAATCAACCACATTTGACAGCACCGACTTCCGCAACAAGGTTCCCCGCTTCGCTGAAGAAAACCGTAAAGCCAACCTGGCCCTCATCGACCTGTTGAACCGGATTGCAGAACGCAAGCAGGCCACTCCGGCACAAATCGCACTGGCCTGGATCCTGGTTCAGAAACCGTGGATCGTCCCCATTCCGGGTACCACGAATCAGCAACGCCTCAAGGAAAACATCGCTGCGGCAGACATCGAACTCTCCGCAGGTGATCTTGCCGAAATCGACAGTGCCCTCTCAGAAATCGATGTTCTGGGCGAACGCTACCCCGAAGCGGCAATGAAAATGATCAATCGCTGAACGATGAGAACCGGGGGGCTTTAGTCAGTTTCTTCGACTTAGCCCCTTTTTGCGTCAAACTCGAATTTAGTTTTCCGCCTTCAATCCTACCGCTTTGCCATCCAACTGCCACTGTGGGTCGACTTTCCCCAGCAAGTGTTTCAGTGCGGTTGCTGTCACATCAACCAGATAGGCCTGCTCCTGAATGCGCCCTGGTTTCACCGACGGGCCATGTACAATCATAAAGACCCTGCGAATTTCTGGCACCTGGTGTCCGTTGCTGTGGCTGCGTTTCAGACCTCCATGATCAGTACAGACAATCGTCAGCCAGTCCTCGTTTTCATAATCGGGCCGGGAATGCATTGCTTTGAGAACAGTGTTCACACACGCATCCACATTTTCAATGGCAGAAACGTATTCCGGAACATCAGGGCTGAATCCAATCGCATGCCCTGTCGCGTCAGTCTGATGAAAATAGACAAACATTGCAGACGGATTCTCTTCACTCAGGATGCGTGCTGCCTTTGCTGCGATAATTTTATCCCGTTCTCCTTCTCGCTTCAGTGCCCCTGCATTACGGGGATCAGGAGGTTGAACATAAACCCGTACGGTATTACCCCGATGCAACTCCAGATTCAATGCACCTGCTTTTCCATCATAATTTCCCATAAGAATATTGCGGCCCTGATCCGTCGTTTTAAAACGGGCTTCTATGGTGAAGTCTGATCGCGTGACATCTCGAAATGGTTCTGTCATAGCAATCCGCAAGCCATGCGATTTGGATCCTGCGGCAGCCAGATCTAACGCCTGCGATTCAGCACCGGATCCCAACTTCACTCTATGAAGTTCTGAAGTAGGCGAAACAGCATTCGCCGGGAAAGGTCCTCCCGTATCACCTGCCGTATCAGAGAACTGCTTGACCTTACCATCGCTCTCTGGACAGTTCTCAAACATGTACTCTGCAAGCAGGCCCTTACGATCGACAGAGTGAACAGACCCGGCTGTTGATTTAGCCAATAGCTTGATTTCCTCCGCCGAGAGAGCCCGCTTCCAGATTCTTACATCATCCAGTTGTCCATGAAAACAGGTCTGACCGGTACGGGTATCTCTTCCGAGATAATAAAAGGCTCCCCCCAGAGAAAAATCCAGATTCACCCCAGAAAGTGAAGCGATCTGAGTACCGTCGAGATATAACTGCAAGACATCCTGTTTTCGAACAGCTAGCAGGTGATGCCATTTCCCATCCCGGGTATTAATATTGAGCTTCGAAGCAGAGGCACTGAGATCTGCGATCTGTTTTTTTGCTCGAGGTAATGACTCGACCTCTGCAATATCTGCCTCTGATAGAATATATTTATGAATCGGCTCCCAGGAGACGAACGATGCTGTCTGTGCATCGGGTCGTTCCCGCTTCAATCGTTTGAAAAAATGCGGGAACAGTTCGTAGTTCTTACCTTTGAAATTATTATCGTGCACACCGTGTTTGTCGGCCCAGACGCCGGTCAGAATACTCGACCACCCGGGACCACTGATTGTATCATTTTTCTGATAACGTTTTCCTAATATCTGTGCCTGATCGGTAAAAGCACCTTCACGAATCAGTCTGTCAAATGCAGGAGTCCTGGCTTTTAGCAATGCATCCGGCCGCGTGCCATCCATACCGATGATTAATACGCGTTTGTGAGCTCGATCCTCAACGGGTTCAGCTGCCGACAATGAAGGTAGCAGAACAGTTCCAGAGAGAAGCAGACAGAAGATCCCCGCAATCTGTTTCAGGTTACTCATCACATTTCTTTCCCTCAGGCGAGTGATTAAAAATGGTTTCTGTAAATGACTCTTCAGCCAGAGAAGACTACAGTATAGCGCGCCCTGTTTTGAATACTCAACTGCGTCGTGATGAATTTGTGATGAAGTTATACTCAGTCCGGAAAAGCCTGCAAAGCCAGATCAGCGACTTCGCACAATTGTTTCCTCCCAGCTCCACCTGCCGCCTGTACGGCGATCCCATAAGACACCGTCGATACATATTTTGCCAGTTGCTCTGCATTGGAATCGGCGGGTAGATCCCCTTCCTCGATCGCACGCTCTAACCGTTGACACAATAGTTTCTCACACTTGGACCGGCGTTTAACCATTTCCTTGCGAATGGACTCCGCGGCATCTCCGCAAGCCAGGGCGCTTTGTACCAGAAAACAACCACGTGGATTTTTTGAGTTCGAAATCAGCTCAATATTTCCGCTCCAGAGTTTTTTCACAACTGCCCGGGCCGTTGGCTCGTCCAGTGCACTGAGAAGATGGCAGGCACGGATTTCCATATAGCGATCAATGGCCTTATGAAACAGTGCTTCCTTATTTCCAAAGGCTGCATATAAACTCGGCCGATTGATACCCATGGCCTCAGTCAGTTCCAAAATAGACGTACCTTCATATCCGTTTCGCCAGAAAACATCTAACGCATCGTCTAATGCCTGATTTGTATCAAATTCACGTGGTCGTCCAACCGACATACTGAGGCTGCTCCTTTTCTTACTGATTAGTACACAATCGGACTTGACTCGCCAAGTTGATTGGTATATTTTTTACCTGTCAGTATATAATTCTATTATATTAAGGAAGTTTCAACATTGGAATTCTATCATATCAACATATAAATATTTTTCACTGCCGTTTGGGAATGATTCAGAAATCAGCGCCCCCTGACTGCATTTTCAGCCTCGGATACGGTATTTGCTCTTAAAAATGCCACCAGAAACTTCTAAGTCGAACCAGTTATCGAAACCAGGGTCTATCCCCCTGAAACCGATGTGAATTCCTCGAATTCAAAGTGCTCAAAAAATATTGAGACCGGACCTGATTGCTGAGTTTCTTTTATGCAATCGGAAGGTGACTCTAAGCCCCCAGACAGACTCCATGGAGAACAGCTAATGTCGCGAGTGACATTGTTCGTATTATTAATTCAGACATTGATTTTAACTGCCTGTAACGAGAACGCCGCTCCTCCGGTTGCTCCGCCTCCCGCCAAGGTCACCACTGCCCGGCCTCTGGTTTTGCCAGTCATCGAATGGGACGAATACACCGGACGCCTGGCAGCTATCGACGCTGTTGAAGTCAGGGCCCGTGTCAGCGGCTATCTGCAATCAACTCATTTTGAAGAAGGTCAGTTGATCGAAAAAGGAGATCTGCTGGCGATTATTGATCCACGCCCGTTTGTTGCAGAATTGAACGCCGCCCAGGCAAGGTTAGAAGAAGCCAATGCCAGGCTGGCTGAATCGAAATCATTGCTGAAACAGTCACAGGCGGAACGAGCGGATGCCGCCGCCCTGTTAACTCTGGCGGATCAGCGCGTCAGCCGCGTTCAGCAACTGGCACGTAAAAACGCCACGACACAGGATGATGTCGATGTCAGTAAAAGTGAAAAATTACAGGCGGAAGCCAACCTGGCAGCAGCCGATGCCATGATTGAATCCTCGAATGCCCGAATTAAAACTTCTGAAGCAGCCATCGAAACAGCGAAAGCAAACCTGGAAGCAGCAGAGTTAAATATACAGTACACTCAAATTCGGGCCCCCATCAGCGGACGCATCAGTCGACGCTATGTAACGGAAGGTAACCTGATCAGTGGAGGCTCAGAACAATCGACACTTTTAACGAATATCGTCTCAGTCAATCCTATCCATTGTTATTTCGATGCAGACGAACAGGCCTTTCTCAAATATGCCCGTCTCTCACGTGAAGGAACCCGTAAAAGCTCGCGGGATGTTAAAAATCCGGTCTATATGAGATTGATCGATGAAAAAGGATTCCCCCATATCGGTCATATGGATTTTGTAGACAATCGCATTGACCCCAATACTGGAACGATGCGCGGCCGCGCCATCTTCTCAAATGATGATGACAGGCTCACTCCCGGGCTGTTCGCAGAAGTCCGCCTGCCTGGCAGTGGTCGCCAAAACTCTATTCTCATTCCCGACAGTGCCATTGGCAGTGATCAGTCAGAAAAATATGTGTATCTGGTTGATACTGAGAAACAGATCAGACGACAAGCCGTGGAGTTAGGGCCTATCGCCAAAGGTTTAAGAGTGATCCGCTCCGGTCTGGACGGATCGGAACTCATCGTGACACACGGGTTGCAACGCATATTCCCTGGCGTCACCGTCGATCCCACTCTGGAAACACTCAAAGCAGCCTCTGAATCCGGTTTACCTGATGATTATCGACCGGTACCACCAGAGAAATGGCTCTCGCGCCGTTCTGCTCCTGCACCACCTGGAATTTCTTCAAACATTCATCAGGCAGGCGCTCGAACATCAGCTCGATCAATTGGGGGTCAATAAATCATGAAGTTCCCTCATTTCTTTATTGATCGTCCCATTTTTGCATCCGTGCTATCGATGGTTGTGCTACTGGTGGGAAGCCTGGCTTACTTCCTGTTGCCTGTCGCGCAGTATCCGGAAGTCGCGCTCCCCACGGTTGTCGTCCGTGCCAGCTATCCGGGAGCCACACCTGATACAATCTCTAAAACAGTCGCCACTCCCCTGGAACAGGAAATCAACGGCGTCGACAATATGGTTTACATGGATTCGCAGGCAACAACTGACGGCTCTATGACACTGACCGTTTCCTTCGCTCTGGGAACCGACGTTGACCAGGCCCAGGTGCTCGTGCAAAATCGTGTCGCCATCGCAGAGCCGACTCTTCCCGCCGAAGTGCGTCAGATCGGGGTTACCACACGCAAAAGTTCGCCCGACCTGATGATGGTGATCCACCTCTATTCACCCGACGATTCCCGGGATCAACTCTATATCAGTAATTATGCCTACCTGCAGATTCGCGATATCCTGTCCCGTCTGGACGGTGTAGGAGACATTCAGGTTTTTGGAGGAACACAATACAGCATGCGGGTCTGGCTGGATGTGGAACGCCTGGCAGCACTCGACCTGACTCCTGGTGATGCCGTACAGGCTATGCGCCAGCAGAATATTCAGGTTGCAGCAGGAGTCATCGGACAACAGCCACTACCTGAAACCAAAGAAGCATTTCAGGTAAATGTGAACACACTCGGTCGGTTGCAAACTGCAGAAGAATTTGGCGAAATCATCCTGAAAACAGGCGAGGAAGGACGTCTCGTGCGGCTGAACGACGTTGCGCGAATTGAGCTGGGGGCTACCGACTATTCCGTCCGCAGCTATCTAGGCGACAAAAACGCCGTCGCCCTGGCCATGTTTCAGCGCCCCGGCTCAAATGCGGTCGCGACGGCAGAACGCATCATCAGCAAAGTCGAAGAACTTTCACAACAGTTTCCCCCCGGATTAAAACACGAAGTCATTTACAATCCGACCGCGTTTGTGGAAGAATCGATCGACGAGGTTTTTTCCACACTCTGGCAGGCAGGCCTGCTGGTCACGCTCACTGTATTTGTCTTTTTGCAAAACTGGCGTTCCACCATTGTGCCCACCATTGCTATCCCGATTTCACTGGTCGGTACTTTTGCCGTCATGCATGCCATTGGCTTCAGCTTGAATAACCTCTCACTGTTTGGACTGGTCCTTGCCATCGGTATCGTCGTAGACGATGCCATCGTGGTCGTCGAGAATGTCGAACGACTGATTGCGACCGGGCTTTCGCCTCGAGACGCAACTCGAAAAGCAATGGACGAAGTCGGTTCAGCATTGATCGCAACGACGCTGGTTTTAATCGCTGTTTTCGTACCCACTGCTTTTATTGCCGGAATCAGCGGACAGTTTTATCGACAGTTCGCCATCACCATTGCTGTTTCGACAGCTATTTCTACATTTGTATCTTTAACGCTTACCCCCGCAATGTGTGCGTTGCTGTTACGCCCTCCCAGAAAGGCTGCTGATAAAACGGCTTCAGCCAGCCGCTACCGTCTGATTCGTGGCCTGGTCTACCTGCGCGATCTTCCCTTCTACCTGTTTAACAAAGTTTTTGATTTCACCAGCGAACTTTATGCAGGCATCGTCTCACGCGTGTTACGCTTGAGCTTCCTGATGCTGATTGTGTATGTCGGACTATTGGGATTGACGTGGTTCGGTTTTACAAAAGTTCCCAGTGGTTTTATTCCGGCGCAAGACCAGGGTTATCTGATTATTGCAATTCAATTGCCCCCTGGAGCAAGCCTGAATCGAACCGATAAGGTCACACGACAGATTACCGATATGGCACTGGAAGTACCTGGTGTTTCAAATGCAGTGTCGTTTGTCGGTTTTTCAGGGGCAACGCGCGCCAACAGCTCCAACTCAGCCGCTATCTTCCCTGTACTCGAAGACGCTAAGCTCCGTGCCACGAAAGGACAATCGGTCGAAACAGTCCTGGCAGAACTCCGCAAGCGGGTAAGTGTAATTGAAGATGCCAACGTATTCGTCATCCCCCCACCTCCTGTCCGTGGGATTGGAACGGGGGGCGGCTTTAAAATGCAGATCCAGGATAAGTCAGGCGCCGGTATGATTGCATTACAGGATGCCACCAATGCAGTGATCAACCAGGCAAGACAGGAACCGGGACTGGTCCAGGTATTTACGAACTTTACGATCGGGACGCCTCAATATTATGCTGATATCGACCGTACTAAAGTCCGCATGCTTGATGTTCCCATCAGTAATGTCTTCGACGCTTTACAGATTTACCTTGGTTCGTCTTATGTGAACGACTTTAATTTCCTGGGACGTACGTATCGCGTAACGGCACAGGCGGATTATCAATATCGTGATGAACGCGAAGATATCGCCCGGTTGCGTACCCGCAGCAGCTCCGGCGCGATTGTTCCACTCGGATCAATGGTCACACTCCGTGAAACAACGGCACCGGATCGAATCGTCCGTTACAATCTTTACCCGGCAGCTGATATCAACGGAGATACAAAGACCGGCTTCAGTTCCGGGCAATCCATCGCCACCATGGAACGTATTGCCCGGGAAACCTTACCACCGGGATTTGGCTTCGAATGGACCGATATCGCGTACCAGCAGAAAGCCGCGGGAAATACGATCGTTTATATCTTCCCGTTGTGTGTGCTGTTTGTATTTCTGGCGCTTTCCGCTCAGTACGAGAGCTGGATCCTGCCACTTGCGGTTATCCTGATCGTGCCGCTCTGCCTGTTGTGCGCTGTCTTTGGAATCTGGCTGCGAGAGATGGATAATAATATTCTGGTACAGATCGGCTTTATCGTGTTGATCGGCCTGGCTTGTAAGAATGCGATTCTAATCGTCGAGTTCGCCAAAGCAGAAGAAGATACAGGCAAGAGTCCATTTCAGGCAGCCGTCGATGCCTGCCGGTTACGTTTACGGCCAATTTTAATGACCGCCTTTTCCTTTATTTTAGGTGTAATTCCACTCGTGATTGCCACTGGCGCCGGTTCGGAAATGCGACAGGCACTGGGCACGGCAGTTTTCAGCGGTATGCTGGGAGTCACTCTATTTGGACTGTTTCTGACCCCCGTATTTTATGTCGTGCTGCGAAAAATGGCCACCCGTCGAAATCTCCCCGACCCGGAACACGAAAATCGCGTTACTGCTCCACAGACTGTTATCGAAAACCAGTCATAAAAAAACACCTCATCATTGGTTAGTTCTCAATGATGAGGTGTTTTGTATTTCCAAAGCAGAATTTACTTAGGCAACAGTTACTTCCAGAGTAATTTCGGCGTTGAACAATTTCGAAACGGGGCACCCGGCTTTCGCCATGCCGGCCAGTTCTTCTACTTTGGCTGCATCAGCACCGGGAACGCTGGCTTTCAGAGTCAGGTGAACGGCGTTAATCGCAAAACCACCTTCGACCTGATTTAAAGAAACCTCAGCCGAAGTCTCCAGCTTGTCGGCTGTGAAACCGGCATCACCCAGAATCTTCGAAAGGGCCATCGAGAAACAGCCCGCATGAGCAGCGCCCAGCAGTTCTTCCGGGTTCGTTCCCTGCTCACCTTCGAAGCGGCTGGAAAAACCATAAGGCAGTTCGGTTAACGCGCCACTCTCGGTTGAGACGGTTCCTTTGCCATCTTTAAGCCCCCCCTGCCAGACTGCAGATCCTGTTCGTTTAATCGCCATGATCAACTCCTTTATTTTAAATTGAGACTTTTTACAACACAGTCCCCTCAGCTTAATCAATTCGCTTCTGGATGTCACCCATCAACCCGTCAGCACTTTGGTCGTCTGTTCTGAATAATCAAAATCACGAGATAGAGATTCCCACTATTGCCTGCCCCCCATTTCAGGATTACAATCCATCATTCTAAAGAACTTACCAATATTTGAGTATCAGAACCAGACTGAGACGGGGAGTTTATTTCATGTGTCATTACAAATCATATTCTTATCTATTTGTATTCTTTCTAATCATCAATCTGGTTCCCCGCACCACTATTCCTGCAGAAATTTCGTCACCATTAAAACCTGACACAGCCTATACCGCGAAAAAAAGTGAGCCCGTCACTCATGAGGTAGAATTCTCGATCATTGTGACCCCGCCATATCATTGCAAGTTATTGAAAGTCTGGGTTCCGGTCCCCCAGTCAGATACTGCTCAGAAAATTGAGGACAGTCTATTCAGCACTTTTCCGAAGAATGTCGAACCTCAAATTTCCAGTGAACCGATTTACGGAAACCGCTTTGCCTGTTTTGAGTTTCACGAGCCACACGGCGCTCAGATTATAACACATCGCTTTCAGGCAAAGGTCTGGAACCTGAACTGGCAACTTGAGCCGGAAACTGTCACCACCGTTTCCAACTGGCCTGACCAGTTCGCACCATACCTGACGCCTCAATCCATCGAGGATCAGCAGCAGTTTCAACAGGTGCTCAAACAGATTGGAAATGCCTCCGAAAAGAAAAGTTCGGGATTGACGCAGGCGATGAACTGGATCGACCAGAATCTGACTTACGATCACATCAACGCGTCGTTACAGGCCGATGCCAACCATGCCTTGAGCAAACGACGCGGGCACTGCAGTGACTACCATGGCTTATGTGCAACGATGGGACGGGCCATGGGATATCCCACGCGCGTCACCTATGGACTGGCCCTCTACCCCCAAAACTCACCATCTCATTGTAAAATGGAAGCATTCCTGCCCCCGTATGGCTGGGTCAGTTATGATATTTCGGAAACTCAGAAACTGGTTAAATCAATTCAGTCCTCAAGCGATTTAACACCGCAACAAAAACAGAATTTCATTACCGCCGCCCGCCAACGGCTCCGTTCCGGGTTTCGAGAAAACAGCTGGCTCCTTTTGACAAAAGGAACCGACTATGAACTTGCGCCTCCCGCTGCAAAACCGGTACGAATCGTACGCACTGCCTATGTCGAGGCAGACGGCGTTGCCCTGCCCGAACCGGACCCCGCCAATATCAATCAGCGCGAATTTTCGTGGATGACATCCCACCGCTACACAGCTGACAGACCCTTTAAAAAGCCGTTCAAAGACCTCTCAACACTCAACAGAGATTAACTGCTCCAGGATTTCTGAAAGCGAAGTTTCACTCGCAACGGTTATTTCAGTGAGCGAAAGGGAATGAGTTTCCACAATCGCTTGTCGCGCAGGAACAGACTGAGCCAGACCAGTATACCAAGTCCCGCCTGAACGACAAAAGGGTCGCCGACTCGCCAGTGTGTGCAGATCGCACCACCCAGATAGCCGGTCAATAAAATGGCTCCCAACACCGACGTCCAGGGAAGCAGATACAGTACCAGGCAGGTCAGCTCCAGAACCGCCAGCGGAACCACCATTGAGTGGGGCAGTCCCAGATGAGTCATGCCTTCTGCCAGTTCAGAGCCTCCTTTAAGTTTCATCACTCCGCTCATTCCGAACAGGAAAGCCATGGCAGCAGCAATCAGACGGCCAATCCAGACCAGTGCGGTGTGAGGGCGTTGACTCGGTGTGGATATGGCGTCATTCATGATCAATTCCTTGTTGGGAGTCGGGAAGCAGTGATAAACAGATCAAAACATATACATCAAACAGAGAACCGCATCGTTCTGTTTAAGATCGCGATTGAAATTCACTCAGCTGCAGAAGGATCCATATAGAACACTTCCCAGATATGACCATCCGGATCCTGGAAGCCGTGTGCATACATAAAGCCATGATCCTGGGGTTCATTATAAGTACTTCCCCCGGCAGCAACAGCTTTTTTTACCAGTTCATCTACCTGGTCCCGATTCTCACAGGATAATGCCACCAGCACTTCCGTACTTTTTGTCGCATCACATATTTCTTTGGGAGTGAACATCTTAAATTTAGGATAAGTCAACAGCATGGCATAAATTTCCTCGCTGATTGCCACACTCGCAGCTGTCTCGTCTGTCCATTTTTCATTAATCGAATATCCTAATGCTTTATAAAATGTCATCGACTTCTCCAGGTCTTTGACCGGGAGGTTTATGAATACTTTTTTCGACATTTCAACTCCAGAATCCAATGTGAGTGATGATTGACTGATTGATTTCTCGTTCGCTGAAACACTAAACTCGAGAATCGCGATAATTATTCTGCCGAGTTCAACCGCTCCGCAGCAGTTCTGATCCGATCTTCCTGCGCCTGTAACTCCGGAGTAAATTCATCGCCGAAATCTTCCGGTCCAAAGATGGGCCGTATTTCAATGTCCGACTCCTCAGACATGGGATTGGGACAGCGTTTCACCCACTCGATCGCTGCTTCCATCGAATCCACCTGCCAGATCCAGAACCCGGCGACCAGCTCTTTCGTCTCTGCAAACGGACCATCAATCACCGTACGATTGGTACCGGAAAAACGAACGCGGGCACCGCGCGAGCTGGGGTGCAGCCCTTCTCCGGCCAGCATGATTCCTGCTTTGACCAGTTCTTCATTAAAGTTCCCCATGTCGGTCAGCAACTGTTCGCTCGGCATTTCACCTGCTTCTGAACTGGGAGTGGCCTTGACCATTACCATGACTTTCATTTGATTTCCCTCTCTGTTCATCTCGGAACTGCTATCTGTTACGACTGCTGTTCGATTATCGAACATTCATTATCGGATTCGACATTGCGGTCTATTTTTTCACTGGGATTTCCGGCAACTCGAAAATGGGCCGAATCTCCACAGTCCCTTTCTTCGCCGGTGGAAGACGACTGGCAATCGCGATCGCCTCGTCCAGATGATCGACATCTATAATATAATATCCCCCCAGCTGTTCGGTGGTCTCTGCAAATGGACCATCTGTCACAATGCGGCGGTCCTCACGAACCCGCACACTGGTAGCCGTCGAAACCAGATGTAATGGCGAAGACGCCAGGTATTGGCCTTTGTCATTCAACTCATGACAAATCTGCATCGATTCTTCCATGCAGGCAGACCGTTCCTCTTCGGTCCAGTTTCTTTCTTCACCATAAATCAGCAGCATATATTTCATCGTATTTACCTTTAGTACTTCGATAAAAATCAATAACTCACGTCAAATTGAATCCTGTTTTATGATCTCGATTCAGGCAGATCAGTAAGTTCAACCACGGGACGCACCTCAACGGTACCGACTCTTGCTCCGGGAATACGACGTGCGACTGCGATGGCAGCATCTATATTTTTTACATCCACCAGAAAATAACCTCCCAGGTGCTCTGTCGTTTCGGCAAAGGGACCGTCAGTGATAAGTGCCTCTCCTTTACGAACTCGCACACTCACAGAGGTCGTCACAGGTTTCAAGGGAGCAGCGGAACAATATTGTCCTTCCGCATCCAACTCATGACACAAAGCGACCGATTCCAAAGTCGCCAGCTTCCGTGCCTCTGCTTCCCAGGCATCTGCTTCTGCATAAACCAGTAACATAAATTTCATAACCAGGCTGCTCCACTCAGGTTTTTCGACGGTAGTGGGAAGTCACTATCTGTTGCCACTTTCCTTCATCAGTCAGGATTTCACTTGTGAGTATCCAATGTGAATCATCGACCAGTTCAATTATGTCTTTATAAGACGTCATCCCTTCACCGTGAAAATTCGGCCCCTCTGTATTCAAGATGAGCTTCTTACCCTCCGAAATAATACCACTGGTGTATAGCCAGAGATGCGTCATCATGGACCCGACGAATGTTCCCGTGTAACAACTCTTTTTCGCATCGTAGCCTAAAGTCATCAGCGTTGACCAGCGGCCTCCCTCGGGTTCCTCTCCACTGCCTTCCAACAGATACCACATTCCCTCCATTGAGCGACACCTGGTTTCACCTGTTGACTTATGCAGCGGCTCTCCCGGCCCCATCTGGCATTCCGCTTCCGTCAACCAGTCTCCCAGCAATGGCTCCAGCCAGCTATGTTCCGCCTGGGGTTTTTCAAACATCGTACTATCCTTTTGTCAGTTTAATAAAAAGTGACTTTCTGATCTCTGCCTTTCAGGTATTCCCGGCAGCAGTATCACGTGCCTTAATTAAAGCGTTGATCTCATCATTCGCAGGCCGGATTTCAAAAGGCCCGAAACGAACACCTGGATGCTTTGACATCAGAGCAATGGCATGATTCAAATCCCGGGCCTCCAGAAACAGCAAACCACCAATCTGCTCTTTGGTTTCCGCGAATGGCCCATCGGTTACAGCCACCTGCCCTCCTTTCATCCGCAGTGTCACAGCCCCTTCCGCATGCTGTAACGCTTCGCCTCCGATAAAGTGACCGCCTCGTCTGAGTTCGTCATCGTAAGCAAAACATTCTTCCATGAATCCTGCCATTTCAGCTTCCGTTTTGCCTTCCATGGTTGCATCATCGTAGTAGCCCAGACAGACAAATTTCATCTTTTTCTCCCCAGAAATGTATATGATCTGATCGTGAAATTTATTGAATTACAATGACTCTCCAGCCGCAGCCTGTTGCAGACGTGCAATATCCAGTTTTGCCATCTGCATCAATTCCTGCATCACCCGCCCGGGAACAGCAGGATCGGGATCTGACATCAACTCAGGCAATATACTGGGAACGATCTGCCAGGAGAGTCCGAACTGATCTTTCAACCAGCCACACTGCCCCGGCTCTCCACCTGCAGATAACTTTTCCCACAGCTCATCGATTTCACCCTGGGTATCACAGTTCACAGCAAATGAAATCGCTTCGGTAAATTGAAATCGGGGGCCGCCATTCAAGGCCAGAAACTGCTGACCTTCCAGTTCAAATGCAGCTACCATGACAGACCCCTCAGGTCCCGGGCCTCCTGCGCCGTAATAATTGACATTCAGTTTCTTTGAGTTTTCAAACACCGACAGATAGAATTCCATCGCCTGCTCGGCATTGTCATTAAACCAGAAAAATGGCGTAATTTTCTGCACCTTGGACATGATCCAGATTCCTGATGACTGGAGTAATAAAGAAGCTGAAAACAGACAATAGAAAAATCAACCCTGGCTGAACATCGACTGCATACCTTCCTGAATTTCTTCCAGACTCAGATCACGCACATGTGTCGCGATCGCCCAGCAATGCCCGAACGGATCTTCCACCTGCCCGTAACGATCTCCCCAGAACATATCAGTCACAGGCATTTTCAATGTGGCTCCCGCTGCGACTGCCTGCTCGATCAACGCATCTGCGTCTTCCACCTGCAGATGCAGTGTCACAGGTGAACCGCTCAATTCTTTGGGACCTTGAATGCCACAATCGCTGTTCGCATCCACCAGCATTACCTGCGAATCACCAATTTTGATACAGCCATGCATCAGCCTTCCATTCGGTCCAGGCATCCGCATTTGTTCGACTGCACCAAAGGCCTTTTCATAAAATGCCATCGCATCGGCCGCACCGTCGCAGACCAGATGTGGTGTGACCGTATGCATGCCTTCCGGAACAGGTTTGACGTCTGTGTTCTGTTTTGCTGAATTCATGTTCTCGCTCCATTGATCATCTGAAATATGATAAACCGTATTTACTTCTGCTGAGAATTAAATACCTTATTTACCCAGTAGTCGAACGTGCCCCGGCGAAATCGACATTCAGGCAGAAACATTTTTCATTTTGAGAATAAGACGCTTTCGACAGGGAATCACATCCACATAAAACCAGCAACAGCAATCCCTTACGTATCGATGACTTTACTGAGACTGAGCCTGGATGTGCGTCAGTTCCTGCAGGCGCTTTTCCAGAAACCGAGATTCTGCTGTCTGATTCGTCAGGGAGAGTGCTTTCCCATAAGCGGCTCGGGCTGCCTCAATCTGCCCCAGTCGTCTGCAGAGATCAGCGCGGGCAGCATAAATCAGATGGTACTCCTTGAGATCTCCGCGAATCAGAATCGCATCAATTAACTGCAAACCGGCTTCTGCACCATCACGCATCGCAATTGCCACGGCGCGGTTCAATTCAATGATCGGCGTTGGATTGGCCTGTAACAGCAGATTATACCAGGAAACGATACGTGACCAGTCAGTCTCCGCGCTGCGTGAAGCGACTGCATGGGCGGATGCGATTGCCGCCTGAATCGTATAACTGCCCACTTCACCGGAGGCAATCGCCTGCCCCACCAGTGCTGTTCCCTCCCGGATCTTTTCCTGATCCCATAACGAACGATCCTGATCTTCCAGCAGAATCAGATCTCCGTCAGTAGTCGAACGGGCTTCACGACGCGATTCGTGGATCAACATCAACGCCAGTAAGCCTTTCACTTCCGGGTCTTCCAGCAGATCCAGCAGCAGACGGCCCAGTCGAATCGCCTCTTCGGATAAATCTTTACGTGTTAGAGAATCGCCTGACGAAGCTGAATAGCCTTCGTTGAAAACCAGATACACGACTGTCAGCACAGCATCCAGCCGCTCAGGCAAATCAGCCCGGTTGGGCACAACATAGGGAATGCCCGCATCACGGATCTTCGACTTACCCCGTACGATTCGCTGCGCCATTGTGGAAGGCGAAGTCAGAAACGCGCTGGCGATTTCCTCCGTTGACAAGCCACACACTTCGCGTAAGGTCAGCGGAATCTGTACCTGAGGTGCAATCGCCGGGTGACAGCAGGTAAAAATCAACCGCAGGCGGTCATCTTCGACCTCAGTATCCGACTTCTCGGCATTCAGACCGGCGATGCCTTCCAGTCTTTGTGCCACTTCAAGCTGTGCTTCATCAAAGCGGACACGACGGCGAATATGATCGATGGCTTTAAAACGCCCAGCTGATACCAGCCACGATCGGGGATTGGCAGGAATTCCATCACGGTCCCACTGTTCGACCGCAGCAGCAAAAGCTTCATGCATCGCCTCCTCAGCCAGATCAAAATCACCAATCAGACGAACCAACGTCGCAAAGACACGACGTGAATCCGTCCGGTAGACTTCGTCGACTTTCTCGCGTATTTCTGCAGAGGAATATTCACTCATCTGACTACTTCTTTTGTCTCAGACAGAAACGGCGTTCTTAAGCAAATGAAAAATACAACCTGGCGCGAGAGATGGGTCGGATTTATTTTTCCTTAATGATCTTACTCAAAATCGGATGATTATCCCGAATATGATAGGACAATGCCTTACGTGCCGACCGCCAGTCCTGCTCGATTAAAGCTGTCAGGATGGCCTGATGCTGTCTGACCGTTTCAATAGCGGTTTCCCGGTCCTGATCTTCCCAGTCAAACAGGATATCATAATACCTGCCCTGTCGCTGAAAAAAGTCTTTGATGTAATAATTACCCGCTTTTTCGATCAGATATTCATGTAAAGAATTATCGATCTGTACGTCTTCTTTCGCAGACTGTGGAATGACATTACCGTCCAGGATCTTCTGCAGGTCTGCTTCCTTAAGATGAGGCTTCGCCAGTTCCAGAGCTTTAAGCTCCAGCAGTTCCCTCACTTCCAGAAAGGCCTGCATGTCTTCCTGGCGAAACGGCCTGAGCCGCCAGCCACGTCGCGGAATATGATCCAGAATGCCGGTCCCCGCCAGGCGGTTTAAGATAATCCGCAACGAAGAACGACTGATTTTGTATCTGCGGGCAGTCACCTCTTCACGGATATCGACCGGCTCTCCTTTCAGGCTGAGCTTCACAAAATCATTCGTGATCACTTCAAACATATCCGCCGGCGGTTCCGGTAGCGCGGAACTTTGCCCCTGTTTGAGAGGTTTGATCTGCTCTGCATTTCGAACCAGTCTGCGGTTCGTTCCTTTCTGTAGCAGGCCTTCCTCTACCAGTTCTGCCAACGCGATTCGAACCGGCGAGAAACTGACCTGGTAATGTTCCGCCAGTGATTCCAGAGTCAGTTGGGCGGGTAGTTCCTGACCGCTCCGCAAGCGAATTTCCAGGTCGTTCTTGATGTAGTTCTTGAGAGACATGACGCGATTCTGAGACCAACCGTCTTTCTGGTGAAGTGCTTAAAACAAGGAAAAATCAGTAAACCAGAGGCGAAAGAATACAGGTTCTCCGTGCTGTCCAGTTTACAATTCACACTTCCCGTATGAAAGCCTACACCTTCAGAAAAGCATAAAACACTCTCTCACAGCTCATTCGACAGCCCACTCGACTACACGCCCAGCTCTTCCCAGGGGCCGGTGATCGCAAACGTCACTCCGGGATCATGTATGTTGACAAACAGCCATTCTCCATCCGGACTGAAACAGGCCCCCGCCCATTCCCCACCGCTGAAATCTCCAGCAAGTGACCCGTGCTGACCGGATTTCAACTGAATGTTATTGACGGCAACTGTCTTCAATTCTCCTTTACGCGAAAGGGCGTGCAGACGCAGAGGTTTCAAATCAGCGTCTTCGCACAGAATCAGACCGCCTCGGGGACTGACTGTTAAATTATCCGGACTGTCCAGAATCTCATGGCGCGGTGATTGAAATACCAGCTCCAGAGTCTGTGCTTTGGGTGAATAAGACCAGACCTGACCCAGTCCGGCTTCGCCTCCATTAGTGCAGTTAAAGTAGACAACACCATCGCCAAACCAGCAGCCTTCCAGACGACCAAACGTCGTTGCGCCTTTGTCTTTTCCCTGCGAGTAGACCCCGAGACCGTCTTCTTTGCCCGGCGTATTGCGACGCAGGGGATCTTCAATATCAACCCATTCTGCTTCGTAGCGAATTCCAGTTCTGGCGCCGGTTCGCAGATCATCTTTTCCTTTGATCTTAATCATCTGCAGACGGCCTCCTTTCGTCAGCACCTCAGGTTCGTTCGGCAGGAAGCGATAAAAACCGGCGGTGTCACGGTCCTCGGTTTCGTAGATCGTGCCTTCCGCAGGATCAATGGCGAGTGCTTCATGGACGAAACGCCCTAATGCCTGCAGAGGTTCGACCGTTGCTTTCCCTTCTGCAGGAACTTCAAAGACCCAGCCATGATGTTTTTCATGCTCGTACTGCACATCCCGGAAACTTTCCTTCGGGCCTATCACTGTTTCCTCGCAGGAGAGCCAGGTATCCCAGGGAGTCGGTCCGCCGGCGCAGTTCTGCACGGTCCCTGCCAGGCTCGTCCAGCTCCTCAACCACTTCCCGGATTTGACATTGAACTGCAGATTGGCACAACCACCGCCTGCCTTGGAATCAAAGGTCAATTCCGCCGGACCAAAACTTTTCGCCCCCTTGATTTCGTGATTTCGACAAAGCGTTACGATATCACCGGTCTGGGAAATCACTCCCATCCCATCATGACCTTCCGGCGTGATTACACCGTCAGACATCACATCCCCTACCCAGCCGAATGACTGGTACCGAAACCCTTCAGGCAGCTTTAATAAAGGCAACCCTGTTGTTTCATCCCGGATCGGGTTGAGACCGGAATCACTTTTCTCAAGCCCTTTGGCTTCGACTGCTGACAGAAAACGAGAAAAGACAGTACCTGCTGCAGGAGCAGCAATCGCTGATTTAAGAAATAGACGCCGCGATGAGGATGTACGCACGAGTCCCTCTGTGAAACTGGAAAGCAGGACATTGTGTCAGATTGTGGTTCCGAACATAGAACCCGGGGAGAAAATGACACTTTCGCAAAATAATACAAGGTTTTGTTAAGTTTTAATGAACAAACAATGAAGACTTCCAAACCCGTTCTTCTTATTCGCATAACCAGAATTTCTTGAACACAGAGAGAGCCTCTGTTGGGCTCGCTTTTCAGTAACACATATGACCAGTAGAACTCTATTTCCGCTGAAAACATTCAACTTGACCCGCTCCTGGCATTCAGCATACTTCCCTTGTTTTATGCGTCGCGCGCGTTGCTCTTTTTTTCACAATGTGAGAATTCATTCACACCTGCCGTTTCTTCACCAGTAAAAGTCCCTGAAAACAAGGCATTTTTCTTAATTTCGAACTTTTCAGTCAGCATCCATTCACTCATATTTCTGTCATTTTTGCCCCATTTCAAACCCTTTCAGTACCACTTTTATGCTTTAACACGCTCCAAGTCACACCAGCCTGAGGACAGCCTCGCACTTATCAAAGTCAACCGACCTGGAATTCAGTATCGAAATT
Organism: Gimesia maris; assembly: GCF_008298035.1. Lineage (NCBI taxonomy): Bacteria > Pseudomonadati > Planctomycetota > Planctomycetia > Planctomycetales > Planctomycetaceae > Gimesia > Gimesia maris. Next base: position 1,840,332 of record NZ_CP042910.1, on the reverse strand, counting down.
CCAATCTTATTGCTGCGGGGAGGCACTCAGGCGATAACTGATCTGCGCATCAGCTCCTGCTGAATTTCCAGCCTGGAAAATCTGCACCATTTTACCAGTTGCGCAGCAGCCAGCGGAGATGAAAAGCCGACAGTACCATCAGAGAGCAAAGCCACCTCAATCAGCGAGTGACCTGCTGGAAAGGCCGCTTGTCTAGGGGCCTTTTGAAGAAGGAAACGAGAACCCGGACTGACGGACTCGGGAAGGTTGCTGCTGAGGTTGGTCCCCGGCTTCCTTCAATCCCGAACTCCCTTTCATGGCGCCACTCACACCCAGCACTTCCGGATGGCGGGCAATCTTATCGCTGAAGATGCGAATGTCCCGGGCAATCGGCTCCAGGTTATTCAACAACACCGTCAGTGAGCTGGCGGAACGGTTCATATTCCGATAGAGCTCCGGATCCGAAATGAATTTTTTCAGTGAGCCATCCCCCGCATTCAACGCCCGCGAGAAGGAATTCAACTCTGCCAGAATGGCGTCCAGTCGGGTCAGACTGCGATCCATTTTAACCACCATCGACTGACTGTGCTTTGCCAGCGGGTCAGTCACCTGGGAAAGATTATCCAGGTTCTGCCCGGCTTTCTGCACCGCAATTTCGACTGATGCAATCGTGCGTTGCGTGCTTTCAATCATGGCCGGCATGGCAGCCATTGAACGTTTCAGATTTTCCTGCTGCACGGGGTCGGCCACCAGGTGATTCACACTGGTCATCATCTGGTTCATCTTACGCATCGCCAGCGAAAACTCTTCCAGGGAAGTTGCTGCCCGTTCGATAACCACGTCCAGGTTGCCCTCCTTGGTCTCCATCAGGCGATTCATATTACTCGCTACTTTCTCCCATTCTTTACTGGTCGTGGAAAACGCATCAAGGGTCTTGGTCACCTGTTGCTCCATACGATAGACGATCTCCATCGGATCACTTGACTCACGTCCCACCAGTCGGTCGCCGGGATTCAGGAATTCGGAACTGACGCCGGGCTCGATCACAATTTTCGAGTCCCCCATAATCGAACTGACGATCTGCGGACTGGCATCTTTGCGCAGATGTTGGGACTCGCTGATATTCACCAGCAGCATTACTCCCGTTTTACTGTCACTGGTAATAATTTTATCCACTTCACCAATCCGGATCCCGTGGCGCACGACAGGGGTACCTTGATGCACGCCTGAAATCGACTCGAACCTCATGGCGATCGTATATTTTTTCTTCCACAGTGTTTCCAGTTGGCCGAACTGAAAAATCATTCCGGCTCCCGTGATCATTGCAGAAATCACAAACAGTCCTACACGAAATTGAATCTGGCGGTCCGTCATAAATAACCTCTATTTTGATCTCATCCTTGAGATCAATTACTCTGGTCTGGTTTTAAAAATTACTTTTCTCTGTCTCGGAACAATCTGGCTCAGCTGGCTTCGGCCAGTTCACGAATCCGGTCACCGGCCTCGCCATGGACAAACTGATGCACCCGGGGCAAGTCAGACTGAAACGCTTCCTCTGCCGTCCCCTCGAACACAATCTGATCTTCCGTGGCATTCAATCGGGCCAGCGGATACAGCATGATAATCCGATCAGCGACCTTCTTGACAGTGCTCATGTCATGTGTCACGACAATACTGGTTACCGGACGACTGGCACGTGTCTGCAGAATCAGCTCATTAATCACATCAGTCATGACCGGGTCGAGCCCCGTGGTGGGCTCATCATACAGCATGACTTCAGGTGTCATCGCCAGTGCCCGGGCCAGGCCGACCCGTTTCTTCATCCCTCCGGAAAGTTGAGCCGGTTTTTTCTGACTGATACTTTCAGACAGTCCCACTTCCCGTAATCGTTCGACTACGATCTGATCGATCTCTTCTGTTTTTAATCGCGTATTCTGTTTCAATCCGAAGGCCACATTCTCATAAACGGAAAGACTGTCGAATAACGCTGCTCCCTGGAACAGGTAACCGATCCGCAATCGATCCCGATGCAGTTCGCGCGGACTGCGATCAGCAATCGAACGATCATTCCACAGAACGTCGCCCTGGGAAGGTTGCAGCAGGTTCATGATCATTTTCATGGTCACACTCTTACCACATCCACTCTCGCCGATCACAACCAGCGTTTCGCCGCGACGCACTCCAAATGAAACATCGCGCAACACCTGCTGTGTCCCGAACTGGCGGGACACATTCCGCAGTTCAATCACATATCCCTCGTTGGCGGTTCGATCATTCATGGTATATAATTTTCTGTTCGATTTCGAACGGAGACGTTATCTGAGGACCCCTGGATAAACGGACTGCATGAAGTGATAGAAGTTCACAATCGTGACCCCCAGCAGAAAGTCCAGAATCATGATTACAATAAAGGAATACACAAACGCTTCTGTCGCCGCCTTACCCACTCCCTCGGCACCTGCACCACAGTGAAAGCCCCGGTGACAGGAAATCAGTGAAATCGCGGCACCAAAGAAGAAACTCTTGAAGATGCCCCCCATCACATCGTAGGCATACACAAACTGTTCGGAATAATGCCAGTAATAAAAGGAATCCACGCCTAAGATCTGCGTGCTGAAAAACCAGCCTCCCAGAATCCCGACCGCGTCGGCCACAATTGTCAGCAGTGGAATCAGTAAACAGCAGGCAAGAAATCGGGGAACCACCAGATAATGAATCGGGTCTGCTCCCAGCGCACGCAATGCATCGATCTGTTCGGTCACACGCATCGTTCCCAGTTCCGCCGACATCGAAGTTCCCACACGACCGGCCAGCATGATCGCCGCCAATACCGGTCCCAGTTCTTCCACCAGCGAAATGGCGATCACGGCACCAATCTGATTTTCCAGATGCATTAACTTAAATTGATCATACGACTGGACTGCCAGCACCATGCCGATGAATCCACCTGTGATCAGGATCACGGGAATACTCTGAATCCCGATATGGTACATGCACGACCAGAGATTGCTCCGGGGAGGTAGCCGGGTAATAATCCATCCCAGCATTTCCCAGCCAAACAGAAACAGATCCCCCAGCAGGCAGACCGTATTAATAACTCCACGTCCCAGACCATGAATCAGGGTATCTCGAGGGACTGAAGGAGAAGCAGATGACATTAATTCTTTCCAGTTCAGACTTTACTATTCTATTAACAGAAACTTCCGCGGGCGGAAGGTTAATAGATTTTTGGATTTGAATCGAGACCATTTCTGCTTTGCCGGCTCAATATACAAATGGGGGGATTTTCTAAGCAGAAGGACACATTTTGAGAGTTGAGTCTTTCCGTACGACCGTTTCTCCTGATAAAATGCATCAAGATCAGTTGAATTGATAAATTGGGGTGTATCTCCATGTCACATATTGATTTAATGCACATCACTCACTCAGGATACCGGTCGATCTGATTGGCCAGACCGTGATGTGCTACCCACTTTGACACCAAATCCGATGAACAACAGAGAAAGTAAGGATAGGTAAAATGAGATTTTTTTCTGTCGCGCTGATTTCCGTTATCTCGATCACTCAGGTTGCTAACCTGTCAGCCGAGGATAAAAAACCAGATCCCGCTACCGAGCAGGCCAAAGCCAAAATCATCGCCGCCGGAGGGTCCGTTCTGGAACTGGCGCAAAATGATGACCGACTCGAAATTGCCTTCCACCTGTCAGACCAGAAAATCACCGATGAAACCCTCAAAACCCTCGCAGGGCTCTCGAAAGTCGATTCACTCAATCTGCGTGGCACAGAAGTGACTTCCGCCGGACTGGCACAATTGCAGCATCTGAAAGCTTTAACTCACCTGCACCTGGAAAAAACCAAGGTGAATGATGCCGGTCTCAAGCATCTGCAGCAACTTCCCAATCTGGAATATCTGAATCTGTATGGCACCGAAATCACAGACGCCGGTCTTTCCCAGTTGAGTTCACTGAAAAAGCTCAAACGCCTTTATGTCTGGCAGACCAAAGTCACTCGCCCCGCGGGACTGGCGCTGCAGGAACAGATCACCGGCCTGGAAGTCATCGGCTTACCCGAAGAACCCAAACCGGTTGCAGCGGAAAAGCCAGAACTTCCCAAACCAGTAGAAAAGAAACCGGAAGCGAAAAAGACTGCTGAGAAAAAGCCGGAACCTGAAAAAGAAAAGAAACCGGAGCCCAAACCGGCTAAAAAGAAAGCCGAGAAGAAACCCGCTGAGAAACCAGCAGAAAAAAACGAAGCTCCCAAGCAAGCCGAGAAAAAAGACAAATAACATTTCAGGATTGCATTACCGTATAAAACGCAGGGCGCCCCCAGTCCTGCGTTTTTTGACATTCTACTGACGAACAACCTACTGACGAACAACTCACTCAAACTTTCGTTTCTCATTTTCAAATGGAATCGTATGGAACTACAGTCCGATCTACCGTGGCCACTGAATCAGAACTCGGATTTAATCGATCTGATCGCCAGTATCTCCGGGGAGCATAAACGGATTGTTACATCAAAACTCCTTCAGGAAGAAAAATGCCTCGGCTGGAATGTCAGAACGGATTTGCAGGACAGGCAGTTGCCACCCCATCACTGGAGCGAAGACCTGGCTGAATTTTATGCATCGACGAATGCATTTCTCTATGAAACTTCTGTCTGGAATCGCAGGCCGCTCAAACAGGAAATCCGCAACTGGATCTGTGACTATCTGAAAGCCAGTTTCCCGGAGCCACTGAAAATCCTCGCCTATGGGGACGGACTGGGCTTTGACAGCCTGCAGTGGTCGCAAACCAGACATGATGTCACCTACTTCGAAGTCTCCCCAGACTGTATTGCTTATGCACAGCAGGTCTTCAAGAAAAACAATGCCGAAATCAACATGCTCCAGTCCATTTCAGGTCTGGAGCCCGATTCGTTTGATGTGATCATCTGCCTGGATGTTCTCGAACATGTCCCGGAGCCGAGTTTCATCCTCGCCGATTTCACGAAGTGGCTGAAAGTTGACGGACTGTTAATTACTCACTCCCCTTTTTTTCTGGTACATCCCTGGTACTCAACACATCTGAAATCCAATCAGAAATTCAGCGGCTGTACGAAGCTTTATACAAGCCTCGGACTGCAGCCTGTTCGCAGTCGCCTGTTCTGGGATCCGATTGTATTGAAAAATACCAGGCAAGCTTTCATCAGATCAAAAATCCCCTGGAGCACCAGACTGGGAGGAGTGCTCCTTGCGCAGGGACGTGGCTACAATGGAAAAATCCACTCATTGATTGCGCGACTCAAATCTCAGGGACATTCACACTGGGTCAATGATTTGAAACAACTGCTGGAACAGGAACAGGCAGGAACGCTGGAACTGCCTCCTGCCTGATGTACCGACTGCCAGCCAGACAATCTCAGATGATCGACGAATTTGTCTGTTCGGTTTGCTCTACTGATTTTTTTGCAGGCTGATAAGGCTCATAATGCACGATCTGTATCTGAAAGGGAGCCGCCGCATTATAAATAACACCTCGCCAGCGAATACGTTCTGTTCTCCTGGCTGCTAACAACGCCGCGCAATAGACAAGCAGAGTCGGTATCAGAACAAACACAGCGGTGAGTGGCAGGCGTTCCACATTTACTCCCCGTTTTGCGATCAAACGTCTGATCTGCAGGTCCAGACGGTATACCACATATCCTACCGATCCGCTGGTAAACGCAATGACGCCAAGAATCATCCCCACCCAGGGCAGATTCCCCTGATTCAAAAACAATCCCAGTTGTGCAATCAGGGTCAATTCAGCAACCGCAGAAAACAGGCCGAGTCCACAAATAAACAACCAGCGAGAATGATAAAATCGGGCATTCATCAATTGCCTGGTCATGAATTGAAAACAGGATTTCAAAGACGTAGATTCCTCATTGACCATGGTGACAGCGGGGACAAACACAACTTTCTGATCAAGCTGGCCAGCCAGTGTGTTCAAATAGGTATCTTCCCACATCATCTTCGACCAGGCTTCTGCCAACCGGGGATTTCGAAAAACACGACCGCTGACCGCAACAGAACCACCCCAGACAATTTCCATCGCCAGCATTTGAATCACAGCTGCAGAATTCCAGATATACCGCACCAGGGTTCCCACATTCGCTTCTCGCGGCGCATACCACCTGATGCCGGAAGCGACGCCGACCTGCTCATTCTGCAGAGGCTGTACCAGATCTCGAAGCCATGTCCGGTGAGGTACTACATCTGCATCCAGCCAGGCAACCACTTCGACGTCTTCAGACAGATCTGATAACCCCTGGAGCAATGACTGATTTTTCAACCCGCAGTTCTCGCTTCGTGATTCCAGCACGCTGACCTGACAATGGGGATGACTGTGTTGCTCCAGATACTGATTGACAAACTGAAAGACAGGATCCTCTACGTGGTCCACAATGATCTTCACTGAATATTCTGGATACTCCTGATTGAGCAACCCCTCCAGGCAGTGTATCAGGAATGGATCATTGCCCCTCAACGGCAGGAGTACGATGGCCGGAGGTTGATATTCAGTCAAATCGGCACCGGAACGGTTCTGCTCATAAAGCCGAAGGCAGCCCCGTCCCCAGTACAGGTACATGATCCCAAAGTACACGAGCATCAGGAGGCACGGTATTGCCAGTAAGTACATTCAATTGGCCCTGGTGAGTTTAAAATTGCAACACGATTATGAAACGGATCAGCTCCATCTGAAGCGCAACTCTTCTCAGTCGGGAGTCGCGCGATTGCTGGAATTACCGATTTACGAGAAGCTCCGCAGAGCAGATGCTCTGCCTTCCTCTGAATCGAGTTATCCGGAATCAATTTTATCTGAGAATTAACTGGCGGGGCTCGCGTTCACGCAGCATCCTACAGCGGCATTTGAGGCATTGCAATAAGCAATCTGCAGAACAGCAGACCTGAAAATGAAACCGGTTTTCACAGTCAGCAGAACCTGATCTTTAAGGTTCCTTCCCCTGCCAGATCACTTCTGCCTCACCTGAACAGCCAACTGGACACAGTTTCGTGTTCGACCAGATTAAATAAAATTTCAGCATACAGTTGCAAACGTGACCACACCGGAAGTAAAAGCATGATAGAATGCTGCGTGAGCTACAACTGGAAATTCACCATTGATACTGGTGATCGACTTGAAGACTGTGTCCCGTTTTACAGTAGCGTCTCCAGGGCTATTTGGACCAAGTAGAATTAGTCAGGGGACGCTATGGTTAAATGTGATGCGTTTTAGATTTAAATCCCAAGCGACAAGTCACGATCAACCGGGGAGAGAGCGGCTTTGGAAATTACACACCATCAGGAAATCATCGCACCGATTGATCTTGTTTTCAGTTACCTGAATGACGATGAAAAAATGAAGCTCTGGATGGAAGGGCTGGAATCGGTTGAATATCCCAGGGGGAAAAAACCAGAAAGTAAAGCAGGGACAAAGTTCATCCATTCCATTAAAGAAGGCCTGAATACCCAAACATACAAAGGGATCATTACCGAATACGAACCACCGTCGCTGCTCGCTGTGAAACTGTCCCATCCCGCACATCGAATCAAAGTCACATATGAATTAACTTCACTCGGCAGAAAAACGGAACTGGACTATCACTGCGAGCTGGAATACACATCCTTTTATTATCGCTTCATGGGAGTGTTATTCAGCTGGTTTACAAAGCGAATTCTGAAATCACAGCTCGCAAAACTCAAACAGCTCGCAGAACAGGAATCGGTGCGGCGTGTCCCTCCTGCAAATTAATCACTTTTTTTTCTTTGCCTTGTCTTTCGTTCTGGCTGCCAGCTCAGTCGGCGTTTCAGGGCCCAGATGATAGAGGCGTGCTGTCTTGTCAAAACAGGCCACACACATCCGCAGACCATCCGGATGGAAATCCAGATCATAGGGCACACTTTTGATTTTTTCCGACGCGAATGGTTTTTCTTCCCCCAGTTTCCAGAACCAGATCATCCCAGATGAATTTCCGCCAACCGCGGTGATAAAATCGTTTTCGGGATGAAAGCGGACGCCCCAGCAGGTTCCTTTAAAGTTATCATCGGGTGACATGATCGCCAGTCGTTTGCCGGTCGCCCAGTCAAACAGAATCACGGTTGGCACCCCGATTCCGGCGAAGGCATTCGAAACTTCACCGATCCCGCTGATAGCGAAATATTTGCCATCCCGGCTGATATCCATACCTCGGACGCCGCCAATATGCCCATGAAAAGTCTTATCGTATTTATAAATTGCACTTCCGTCGAAATCACGCACCAGTGCCCCGGTTTTGACATCCCACTGTTTCAGATTCCCACGCAAATCTCCTGAAATCAGCCAGCGGCCACTCGGGTGAAATTTCACGTTATATACCTGATGTTCGTGACCTTCCAGGGTCCGGACCAGCTTCGCCGTCCTGACCGACCAGAGTTTCACCAGGCAGTCATTTCCTCCTGTCGCTACCAGAGTTCCGTCAGGGCTGATGGCCACTCCGCGCACATAACCTTTATGGGCCGCAACTAAATGTTGTGGTTTGGGTTGATCCGACTCCAGATCCCACCAGGCGATCTTCCCTTCATACGCGCCCGTGATCAACAACGGATCAGAACGCCCTACATCAAATCGGCGGACCCAGCTCTGATGTCCCAGCAACTCCGTATTCTCCGCACTCACCAGATCCCAACGGTTAAAAGCGGAACCCTGGGCGCCTGCCAGCAGGTAATTTCCATTCGCGTCGATCTTACAGGAATACAACGGACGCGAATGGGAAAACGCAGCCACTTCACGAAATCGCGTGGGATCTGCTGCAGGCGTCTGCTTGCGAAACAGCTCAGCGAATTCCTGAAACTGACTCTCTTTCTTCTGTTGATCCGTCAGTATTTTTTCAGCTGCTCCTGACTGCTTTTTCAAATCTGCCTGCTGCTTCTGCTTCTCAGGCAGCGACTGTTCCAGCATTTTCAACTGCTTTTGCAGTTGTTTCAGTTCCTGTGAAAGTGTTTCAGCCTTGAGTTTCGCGGCTTCAGCTGATTCATTTGCTTGAACTTCCGTCTTTTTGTCGTCTGATTTCTTCTCCGAAATCGCTTTCAGTTGCTGTTGCAGCTGTTTTAAAGCATCCGTTTCGGTTTTGATCTGCTGTTTTGCATTTTGAATCTCGGCCTGAAGCTTACTGATTTCAGAGTCGGCCTGCTTCAGTTCTGCAGTGATCTGGTTGACGGCTTTCGCTTGAGCGTCAGTAAGTTTTGACGCTTTGGCAGCATCCTGTTCCGCAAATTTTAAAGCAGCTGGTAACTGCGTTGGCCCATGAATGAGGATTGGCTTAACTGCCTGGAGCGGAGATTCGGCAGCAGATGTTTTATCAACTGATTCATCCGCCGTCGCTGGAACCGTTCCACAGCACAGCATCGCCACTGTCTGCAGACACAAGAATTGAAACCGCCGCGCTGGTAATCCACTCACGCCAGAATCTCCTTGATTGCTTCAGTCTTGGGATCGGCTTTGGCAATCGGTTGACCATTGGGATAAAACTCTTCTGTCGAATCCAGTCCGACCGCCTGGTAATAGGTGTGGAACAGATGCCCGCCATTGACTTCACGATCAATCACTTTGGTACCGGTCTCATTCGTCTTACCTGAAACCGCGCCCCCTTTGATTCCGGTTCCGCCCACGGCGATGGACCAGGCTGTTCCCCAGTGATCGCGGCCTATGCGCGAATTAATTCGGGGTGTACGACCAAACTCGCACATGCAGATAATCAGAGTATGTTCCAGTAGCCCCCGATCATAGAGGTCCGAGATGAACATCGCAAAAGGCCGATCGAATTCCCCCAGTTGCTCGATATGAAAATTGAAATTCTCGGAGTGAGTGTCGTAGTTCGTATGGCCCACTTTGACAAACGTCACGCCTTTTTCAATCAACTGACGCGCCATCAGACAGTGTTGACCGAAATCGTGTTTGCCATAGCGTTCCACATCTTTATCAGAAAAATGACTGAAGTCAAAAATATCCCGCCGGGACATCAACGCCGCCGCCTGATCGAACGACTCATTATAGACTTCGGTATGCGCGGTTTTGCGTTTCTGTTCAAATCGCTGACTGACTTTACTTCTCAGACTCCGCCTGAGCGCGTCTCGCTCCGCCGTCATGGAAGAATGCATCTCCAGATTCGCTGGCGCCTTACCTCCCGACAAAACCAGTGGTGCATGGCGGGGTCCCAGAAATGTCGCTTCCTTAGAAGACCCCCCGGCTCCCACAGAAATATACCCCGGCAGCGGGCTGTCGGCGGGAGACAGATGACTGGAAAACGAGGAACCCAGGTATGGGTATGCAAACCCGGGCTGTTCTTTCCGCCCGGTCTGCATAATGTAGGCTCCTTTGCCATGATTGTTTTCTTTGGTGTTAATCCCCCGCACCAGCGCAAGATGGTGCATCTGCTGCGCCGTGTAAGGCAGCAGTTCGCTGATCTGCACACCAGGTGCTGACGTGTTAATCGCCTGGAAAGGGCCTCCTGTTTCCGTCCCCGGCTTGGGATCCCAGGTCTCCAGCTGACTCACCCCACCGGACAGCCAGAACACCACCACCTGCTTCTGTTGCGCAGCCAGTTTTTTCGCTGCCTGCACCTGGGTCATTCCACCGAAGCCCAGCATACTTAATGCACCAGCGGCAGAGCCACCAATAAAAGAGCGACGCGTCAGTGATTCATGTGATCCACAAGCATAGTTACAACGCATTGTCACACCTTTTTCCTGTATTCCGTATGTCGGACTGTATTTCAATCTATTTGATCAGTGATTAAAGCGAAACTCCGATGACATTAACAACGCCCAAATCAGATCAGTGACGACCACTGCCCGATCTGACCCTTTTTTCCCTGCCAGTAGCGTAGTCACTTCTTGCTTTTCAGAGGGAAGGGGTGATCTTGTCAGGACGCTGAGGTACAGTTCTTCTGCCAATTTTGCGGTTTGATCCGCTGGAATTTTCATGAGTCGATCAGCCAGATTTCCCGGCCGCGCCGGCAGAATCACCTGAATCCGCTGATCATTGGACAGGTATAAAATCTGATCTGCAGTCGCTTCGAATTCTTTAACGGGCTCACCCGGCACACCACCAAACAGGGATACAAACTGTCTTTCATAGCCCAGCAGATTTTTCCGAAGTGTTGCTTCACTCAACTTCGTTTTCAGACTGTTTCGATGTACTTCTGCCAGTCCGGTCGCTTCCATGACCGCCCAGGCATACTGCTCCGGATTCAAAGGCTTCATCAACGCGTGAGTGAATTGGGCATCGGACAAGTCATTCGCCGTTTTATCCTCAAACAATTCGTTGGCACTCGAGCGCTGATACGTTTTGCTCAGAACGATTTCGCGCAGATACCATTTCAGGTCATACTGATGTGCCATCAGTTGATCTGTCAGGACATCCAGCAACTCCGGATGTGAGGGAGGATTATCCGAATGGTCTGCATCAAGAGGATGGACGATTCCCCGTCCCAGCAGCATCGCCCATAATCGATTCGCCATTGTTCGCGCAAAGCGGCGATTCTCTCTGGTAATCGCATTGCCCAGTTGAGCACGACGGCTGTATTTGGGAATCGGTCGAACATCCTTGGCCGGTTTGACTTTATACTCTTCCCCCTTTTTAAATGTGGGTTCAGAAATCTTTTTGCTGTCAAACACAGCGGGCAGTGTTGTCTCGGGACCTTTGGAGGTTTTGTCACGAACTTCAAATACCGATTCAAATTTGACTTCGCCTTCGGCTTTCTCCGCAAAGACTGTCTGCTTCTTCTTTTTGTCCGTAAACACAAAGCTGCGAATCAGAAACGCCGAGATCCCGTAGTAATGATCCTGTTTCCAGTCCGCAACTTCCGGGTGATCGTGGCACTGGGCACACGTCAGGTCGGCCCCCAGAAAAATTCGACTGATATCACGCGTCAGTTCGTTCACTTCGCCACTGCGGGCCAGATAAAATCGGGCTTTTGCCTGGTGCGCTTTATCAGAGCCATCCGCTGAAAGAATTTCACGTACCAGTTGATCCAGCGGTTTGTTCTCAGCGACGGAGGTTCGCAGGTATTCTTCCCACGTGCTGACATTGAAATATTTCTTATTCATCCGCTGCATCAGCATCACATCCAGACGCTGCGACACAAAGCGGGCGTACTCGGGAGAGTTTAACAGCTGATCGACCAGAACCGCACGTTTGTCGGGCCGTTGATCATTCAGAAAACCTCGCGTCTGTTCGATCGTCGGAATCCGCCCCGTGAGATCAAGGAAGATCCGCCTCAGAAATTCTGCATCGTCACTCAGTGGAGACGCCAGCCTGGCATAATCGGCATGACGGTTCTGCACAAACTTGTCGATTAACACATGCAGAGCAGGACCAGCGGATAGGTTCGGCTTTTGAGCTACCAGTGCCTCATCAGCAGACTGTGACAGATCTGCGGCCATGACGGAAAATGATCTCACCGGGAGGTAGAACACAATCAGCAGCAAAACGTAAACTCGCATGTTCGCGCGAAACATGGGTCTCCTTTCTTCCGTTCTCTGCAATGTCGTTCAGACAGTCTGGCCGTCTGAGGCGGGACGTAGCGAAACTCAGTCAGTTTCAATACGTTGGAGGAAGTCAAAACACATAGGTGGGTGTTTATTTATCGTCTATTGTGCAACCCCCGCTCCACTCCGTCAAGTACAATCCGTAGATCTTACTTAGCTTTACACGATTCCGTTCAAGAGCTGAACGAACGAAAACAAAGCTTCAAAAGTTCGCTCTAACGATCCCTTTTTTTAATGGGAGCTCTTTGCGAGTTCTTTGAGATGTCGTAGCAGGCAGCCATTTCACTGTTTCGCACAAATAGTTTGCCGTGAGCCAAAGCGGGATGATTCCAGGTCTGTCCGCTGATCGCCTGAATTTTCGCCACCTGGAAATATTCGTCAGGATCCGCTTTCACCAGTTCCACGCTGCCATCCTCTGCCAGAATCAGCAGCATTGAGCCTGCAAGCAGCATCTGACCATAACCATAGCGTCCTTTTTTCCACATTCGTTTCCCATTCTCCAGGTTAAAACAGGTCAGGATGCCTTCATCCAGTCCGTAAACGAATCCATCATGCATCACTGCGGAATTGAATTTCAGTTTGGGACTGTTACTTGTCCAGACTTCTTTCACTGTCCAATCCTCTCCGGACTTTTCAATCAAAAGTCGCGCCGAACCAACTCCATATCCTGAGCCGATAAAGATCGAGGAATCATTTATCACAATTGGCTGGGCGGCGTTGACGCCCGCCTGGTTCGTCCAGGGATAGAACCACAAGGATTGACCGTCAGCCGGCGCAAAACTTTCCAGCCCTTTTGCATGAAACACCAGGATCTGAGGCACTCCCTGTAATTCTGCCAGTTGGGGAGAACTATAGCTCGATTTTCGGGTCCCCCCCGACCAGACCTGCTCGCCGGTCCGTTTATCAAAAGCGATGATCGAACGATGGCCCAGCTCGGATGGATCCACAGCCAGCCCCTGGTTCACAATCACCAGATTTTCCCAGATCAACGGGGAGCCGGACATACCCCATTGCAGATTGTTCTGATTCTGTTCTTCGAGCAGATCGTGAGACCAGACTGAAATACCGGTAGCCGCTTCGAAACAATGGAGCACTCCCGTGCCCCCCACTGTATAAAGAAAACCCTGATCGAAGGTCGGAGTCGCGCGCGGCCCGACTCCCCCCAGAGTCTCTTCAAAGCGTACCTCATCTTCAGAAACCCAGAGTTGATTTCCACTCAACGCGTCATAGCAGACTACGACTTCGACGTCGCCTCGCTGCTCCTGCGTAAAAGCCCGATCACCGACAATGCAGAACGATCCCCAACCTGCACCGACCGGATGCTTCCAGATCAATTCGGGAGGATCTGTTTTCCAGTCGGTTCGAATGAACTGCTCATCCACGATCCCATTCCGGCTGGCACCCCGGTAGCCGGGCCAGTCCCCCGGGACCACATCCGGAATCTGTCCCGATGCTTCCCCGTTTGCGACAGATTTGTTATTGATCTGTTTGAAATATTCTTCTGCCCGTTCTTCAGGAGTCGGCGAGAAGCGAAATCGAAACCGGGGGACCATGTCCCCCTCAAAACTTTCCACGCGCAGCAGGCCAAAGAACAGAACGAATGCCAGAACGGCACCGCCAAGACCCTGGAAGCGTGTCTTCCAGGCTAAACCTGAAAACAGCAGCCACCAGATGAGTAAGCCCACCAGGATATTGCGGATCCCTTCATAGACCGAGAACACCTGGTAAGTCCGGTCTGGTGCCAGTCGAAACCAGTTAAAAACAATCGCAGCGATTCCGAGCAGCAGAATCGCCAGTCCCCATTTCCAGCGAAACGTGCGCCGGGGTATTTCAACAGATGTTGCCTGATCAACTTCTGGTTCGGTCTGTGGCCCGCTTTCATTCATGCAACAGCTCGTTATTTTTTAAACAGACCCACATAGGCTTTGACAACACTGGATGCCGGCTCCAGATCCGATTTCACAATCCGTGCCAGTGGTGAATAGATGACTTTCACAGATCGGGAAAATGGAGGAAACTTCATCTTACCTTCGATCCAGACCATTGGCCCCGCCAGTAAAAAATAGAGCATCAGTAACGCAAATGCACACATCACAACAACCCCTGTTTTCTGCAGAGTCGTTGTCTGTTCCACATCGGAAACCGGTGTCAGCTTTGAGTTCACAGGTGCGTCCATAATTCAACTCGATATTGTGAGTAGCTTCATAACAGTCTTACCCGAAACTCATTTGGGACGTTTCAACAAATATCGGAATTGATTCAGGGCCGACTACTTTTTACGGAAGGCAGGCAACTGCTGACCGGTTTCCCGATCAAATTCATCCGGTCGACGGGTGCGAGGCAGTCGGTCATGAGTCTCCTCCTGCCACTGATCCAGGGCTGTTCGCAATTCCTGTTGAACTTCGGCATACTCCGGATTTCCTGCCAGATTACGTAATTCATGTGGATCTGTTTGTACGTCATAAAGTTCCACTTCCTGTCGGGGAATCTGAAAACAGCTTTGCTGATCTTCGGTCAGTTTCCCCGCGTCACGCAGTTCCAGCATTTTAACGTACGTATCACTGCGAACGGCATCTGCAGGTGGAGTTCCCGGAATATCGGTGTAGAAATTCCGAATGTATTTATAGCGCGGCGAACGGACGGCTCGACCAAAGTCTTCAAAGTCATGCCAGTTGTGCTCTGCAAAGATTAAACCGCGGGTGGTTGCTTTCGGATTCTTCAACAGTTTGCGGAAACTTTTTCCCTGAAAAGTTTCTCCGACTGGCAAACCTGCCAGATCCAGTACGGTCGGCGCAAGATCGACCGAGCTGATCAGGGAATCAGAAACGCTCCCCGCTTTGACTTCAGCAGGCCACGCGACAATCCAGGGAGTTCGAATTCCGCTGTCATACATGGTTGTCTTGCAGCGGGGAAAAGGACGCCCGTTATCACTCAAAAAGATAATCACCGTGTTGGACGCCACCTTCTGCACATTCAGTTCTTTACGCACATTGCCGACGACGCCATCCAGCCTGGCAATCTCATCATAGTATAAAGCCAGGTCCCCCCGTACTTCCGGTGTGTCGGGCAGATAAGGGGGCACGACGACATCTTCATTGGTATGCGGTCGGTCAATAATATTCCGCTGATAGGGTCGATGCGGATCAGTAAAGGCAAACCACATGAAAAACGGCTTCTCTTTCGGTCTCTGCTTCAGTGTCGAAACCCACTCGTTCATCTTCGTCGTGACCAGATCGAACTTACTTTCCGTAGGTGTCCCCAGATGCCACTTCCCGGCTGAAGCGGTATAGTAACCGGCAGCTTTCAGTTTCTCGACAAAAGTTAGCTGGCTGGCGGGCAGGGGTAGATGGAGCTGATGCGCTCCCGTGCTGTGTGGATAGCGGCCCGTGATAATACTGGCTCGACTCGGACTGCAGGAACTGCAGGTCAAATAAGCATGGTTAAACTTCATGCCATCCTTAGCCAGCTGATTCAGATTGGGCGTCTGAATTTTGGGATGCCCATAAGCACCACAGTCATCCCAGGCCATGTCATCCGCAATGAAAACAATAAAATTGGGCTTTTCCGTCGGCTGCGTTTGCGCTGAAACTTCCCCTTTCAACCCCATGAATACCAATACTGTCAGCAGGAAGCATTTCAACGGCATCAATCGCATAACGGTCTCTTTATCAACTTAAAATGGAATTCGTTTAAGGCAGGATACGGGCACGCTCATCAGGACCTGGCATTCGGCAGGTATCATGTTTACCAAACAGGCGATAGCGAACTCTCGCAATCAGTCGATATCCCAGGTCCCGGATCGGAAGTGGAACGCACCACAACAACCATCCATAGAGATTCCAGGGAAACCCCAGCAGCCACAACAGCCTGACGACTGCCGCAGATCGGCGATAACAGTGTGCCCCATCCGCAGTCCGGAAGATAACCGTATCGACACTTGCCAGATCCTGCTTATTTAATAATTCGCGTGCAGTTTCTCCCTGGAGAGGTGCATAATACAACCGTGCCTGCCGATCTCGAATCATTGCAAAATCGACACTGGAATTACATAAACCGCATACCCCATCAAAAAACAGAATCGGCTTCTCCACCAGACGACACGTTTCCGTCCCTTCTGTATGAATGTCCTCAGATACAGCAGAGTCAGGAAGATTGGGATCCAGGGTCGTTACTGATTTTTTCATGTGGTTTTGTTTCTTAATCTGAAACACGATCCAGCTTGCCGAAAAAACGTACTTTACCTGTAATATTATACGTAATAAGCATTTATCTCCAGCCGTATTTTACTGCATTCGTGGGAATACCGGCAAAACGCTACGCCACACACTCTGCTGACGCCCCCGTAAGTCCGATTCATTGAATACTTCTGTTGTTTCCTCAAAATTAACGCTAGAATCAGAGTAGCTAACCTGCCGATTTTACTAAAAGCAGGCTTATCTCTCGTTCAATCCGGTCAAGAATACCATGCAGCCCCCATCCTCACATTCTGATTCACAAATGCGCTGGAATCAGGGTCTGGGAGTCTCTACGCTGGTTCACCTGCTTATTATTGGCAGTCTGTCGCTGATTTTCGAACATCAGCTCGATAGACAGCGTTCAACGTCAACAGATACCATCCAGACCCGCTGGACGCCCACACAAGATCAACAGGAACCAGAAATACAGGAACTGGTACCCGTCGTCATCCAGAAACAGAGCCCCAGTAACTCTGCTCTGCTTTCCAGATTACCTCTGATCGCTGACCGTACTTCTGCGCCAGATCCTGAATCCCAGTCATCGTATCTACAGGGCCCCCTGCCCCAAGCAACACAGTTTGAAGAATCGCTGACCACAAAATACGGTTCAGAAATTGTCGGCGCACTACTGACCTCGACAGCCCTCGGAAATGGAGAAAACGGTTCTGACTCGGGAAATGGGAATGGGAGGTTTTTCGGAATCAATCCGCAGAGTAAAAAAATCGTCTACGTGGTCGATTCATCCAACAGTATGAATTTCCCACATGAAAGTGAGGGAAAAACCAGGCTGGGTCGCGTCAAACTCGAACTGGCACGCGCGATCCACTCCATGGACGAAGATCAGCAGTTTTTTGTAATCTTCTTCAGCGACATGGCAATCCCCATGCCCGCGCGTGCGTTACAACCTGCCACAAATCAGGCAAAAAAGAAATATCTCAACTGGGTTGCCCGAGTACCCGGTATCGGAACAACGGAACCCTATCAGGCGTTACTGCTGGCTCTGAGTTTGCAGCCGGATACTATTTACTTTCTGACCGACGGTCAATTTGACCCGGTGATCGTGAAGTCCTTTAATAAAGTCGCTGCGCAGAAATACCGTAATCAGAAAGTTACGGTGAATGGTATCTGCTTTGGCAGCCTTGAAGGAGAACAGACCATACGGGAACTGGCAGAAAATAATTCGGGGACGTTCACCTTCATTCCCTGACCCTACAACAATTGAACATACATACACACCAGGTTGCCTCTCGTAGATTCTTTAAAGCCATTCAATATCTAAGTCTTTACAGATAAATACTTTTTGGAATAGTATGCCCCTTGCTTTTCTATCATCGTGTTTTTTCGCGTGATATTTTGGGCCACACTTCGCCTTCTTAGAAGTGATCAGTTTGATTGCTTTTCTTTCAAGTATATTTCCCAAGCTTGTACTCCAAGTGACTCTGGTTGAATCCAGACGATTGAACCAAGCCGTACGAAAATCTGGATCGCTTAATAACATGAATTCCACGATCACCGCAAAAACAGAACCCCGAAAACGCGGTGTACGCAAAGGGACGCTGAACTCGCCTTCATTTCTGGCCTTGCTCGGCACTCAGTTTCTGGGAGCGATGAACGACAATATGTTTCGCTGGTTCATCATTCCCATCGCCAAACCGGAGATCGGTGATGCGAATGCGCTTTCCTTAGGACTGGCCTGCTTTACGCTCCCTTATCTGCTGCTGGCCAGTCTCGCCGGTTATCTGGCAGACCGTTTCAGTAAACGTACGGTGATCATTGCCTGCAAAGTCGCAGAAATTTTTATTATGATTGCAGGGGTCTGTGCAGTTCTGATCGGGAATCTCTATCTGCTGTTTTTCATCGTGGCTCTCATGGGCTGCCAGAGTGCGCTCTTCGGTCCTGCCAAGTTTGGAAGTATCCCCGAAATGCTGCGAGATAATCGCCTCTCACGCGGTAACGGTATCATGGGATTGACGACTGTTGTGTCATCGGCCATGGGATTTATCGCAGGCAATTATCTGTATCACATTACACAACCCAGTCTCTCCGCCCCCGGTTCTTTTAGTGATATCAGCTTCGCCGCCTTCACCCTGGTAGGTGTCGCTGTGCTGGGAACAATCACCAGCCTGAAAATCAGGAAGCTGGAACCCGCTGCTCCTGATCGAGAGTTTCCCTATAATCCCGCCAAAGAGACCTGGCATCAGATGCAGATGCTCACCAGCAGTACTCCCCTGTTGAGAACCGCTTTAGGTGTCGCTTTTTTCTGGATGCTGGCTTCGCTGGCACAGATGAACGTGGATACGTACGGCATCAATGAACTGAATCTGACTCAGAAAGATATCGGTCCTCTGCTGGGAATCCTCGTCTTCGGCGTGGCGCTGGGCAGCATGCTCGCAGGGATCTGGTCTTCCGGACGCATCGAACTGGGAATTGTCCCCCTGGGGGCTGCCGGCATTGTCATCACCTCGCTGCTGCTCTACTTCACCGGAAACAGTGTCATTCCTGGATCCGAGTCGAACTCACAACTGCTCTACGGTCTCTCCCTGTTGTGGCTGTTTCTACTGGGGGTCAGTTCCGGACTGTTTGATATTCCGCTGGAAACGTTTCTACAACATCGCAGTGACGTCGACACGCGGGGCAGTATCCTGGCAGCTGCCAACTTCCTGGCCTTCCTGTTTATTCTGATCGCTTCCTTTGGCTTCTGGGTCATGCAGGCAAAACTCGAAATGTCCGCCAGCCAGATCTTCATGGTACTGGGCCTGCTCACCATTCCGGTCGGGATCTATATTTTCAAGCTGCTCCCCAATGCAACCATCCGCTTCATGGTCTGGCTGGTTAGTTGTACGATTTATAAACTGCGTGTGAAGGGGGTTAAAAATCTGCCTCCGAAGGGGGGAGCCCTGCTGGTAGCCAACCATGTCTCGTGGCTGGATGGCGTGTTCCTGATCCTGACATCCACGCGACCGGTCCGCATGATTGCCTATTCCACCTACGTCCAGGGCCCCTGGGTCGCGTGGCTTACGAAGTTGTATAATACCATCCCCATCAATGTAGAAGATGGCCCCAAAGCATTAATGCACTCCATCAAAACAGCCCGATCTGCCATTGAAAACGGAGAATTAGTCTGTATCTTTGCGGAAGGGAAATTAACCCGATCGGGATACCTGCAGCCTTTTCAATCGGGTCTGATGAAAATCATAAAAGGCACAGGCGCCCCGGTGATACCCGTCTATATTGATGAACTCTGGGGGAGTATCTTTAGTTTTCATGGCGGAAAATTTTTCTGGAAAAAACCTCGCAGATGGCCTTATCCCGTTTCCATTCGCTTCGGGAAGCCCATTCTTCATCCCGAAAATGAAAAGCACGTCCGTAGAGTAGTGCAAAACCTGGGAGTCGAATCTGCCAATTTTCGAAAGACATATCAAATGATAGCGCCAAGATTGTTTCTGAGAAAATGTAAGAGTCAACGATTCCAGCAAAAAGTAGCCGATTCCACGGGAGTGGAACTGACGGGTGGAAAATTATTGACCGGTGCGCTGCTGATGAGGCGACTGCTCAACAAATACGTTCTGAAGCAGGATGAAAAAATGGTCGGTGTCCTGCTGCCTCCTTCCGTAGGCGGCAGTGCGGTCAATGCCAGCCTTGCCATTTCAGGCCGCGTCCCCATCAACCTGAACTACACCCTGTCTGACAGTGATATCAATTATTGTATCCGGGAAGCAGGCATCAAAACCGTGCTGACCAGCAGCAAGTTCCTGGAGAAAAAGCCCATCGAAATGGATGCGAATGTGGTCCTGGTCGATGAGATCAAACTCAAAGCGTCCCTGTTTGACAAACTCATCAGCCTGTTCATGGCTTACATCCTCCCGGCCTGGTTGATCGAACGCATTATTGGTCTGACCAAGGTCAGCTCAGACGACCTGAGTACTGTCATCTTCACTTCCGGTTCAACAGGACGCCCCAAGGGAGTCATGCTGACTCACCATAATATTATTTCCAATATCAACTCAGCCGACGACCTGCTGCAACTCGCCCGGCGTGACTGCATCCTGGGAATCCTGCCGTTCTTCCATTCGTTCGGCTACACGATTGCACTCTGGATGCCTTTTGCCAGAAACATGCGATCCTGTTTCCACTTTAACCCGACCGATGCCCGCACCGTCGGCAAAATGATTGAAAAATACAAAGTCACACTCTTTACCTCCACGCCTACGTTCCTCAGGCATTATCTGAAACGCTGCACACCGGAACAATTCCAGTCACTGGAGATTGTGATTACCGGCGCAGAAAAACTGCCTCAGAGCCTGGCCAGAGAATTTGAAGAGAAATTCGGCATCTTCCCGACTGAAGGTTACGGCACGACAGAACTCTCTCCCGTCGCTGCGGTGAATGTTCCCCCCACACGACAGCTGGACCCGACAGAAGTCAGTGCCAAGCCGGGCACCGTAGGCCGTCCCATCCCCTGTGTCATGGCCAAAACCGTGGACCCGGATACGAGGGAAGATCTCCCTGACGGAGAGGAAGGCCTGTTGTTTATCAAGGGGCCCAATGTCATGAAGGGCTATCTGAATAATCCGGAAAAAACAGCAGAGGTCATTATCGACGGCTGGTACAATACTGGTGACTTTGCCATCATCGATAATGAAGGATTTATCAAAATCACCGGCAGGCAGACCCGCTTCTCCAAAATTGGCGGAGAAATGGTCCCGCATCTTCGGATTGAAGAACTCATCATCGACATTGTCAGCAACCCGGAGGAAGATGAACCGGAAGTCCAGGTCGCGGTGACTTCGGTTCCCGATCCGAAAAAAGGGGAACGGCTGATCGTCCTGCATAAACCACTGCAGATTTCAGTCGATGAGATTCTCAAAACGCTCGCCAGCGAAAATCTGCCCAATCTCT
The DNA here is from genome assembly GCF_008298035.1 of Gimesia maris. NCBI lineage: Bacteria > Pseudomonadati > Planctomycetota > Planctomycetia > Planctomycetales > Planctomycetaceae > Gimesia > Gimesia maris. The sequence goes on along the minus strand of NZ_CP042910.1, from coordinate 1,818,669 downwards.
GGATGCCTTCCAGCGATAGTTTTCTGGAAGTCGAAGCCATCCCTCTGCTGGGCACCGGTAAACTCGATCTGGCAAAAATCAAGCAGGTTGCCTCTGAAGCCTTTGCAGCCGAAGTCACCAGTTGATATCATCATTATTACTTTACATGCTTTAGCGGTGTGCTTTCCGCACATCTTTCGCTTTCGCAACAGCTTACACAGATTTATTGAAAACTGTGTTAGGTTTTGGGGTCTCATGAGTCCATTAGTGTAAAGAACGGGCCATTGTATAGTGAAAACGCTATTTAGAGTGTGATCACTATGGTGTAACCGTTTAGCGATAGTGTATGTGATGAGGAAGCAGGCATGATAAATCAAAATGTCAAATTGACGGAGCGGCAACTGGCGATCTATCAATTTCTGAAAGACAAAATTGTTAACCGTGGATATGGTCCCACGGTCAGGGAAATCGGCGATGCATTCGATATCCGGTCTCCTAACGGTGTGATGGGACATCTGAAAGCTCTGGAACGAAAAGGGCTGATTAAACGTAAATCCCATATCTCACGTTCCATTCAACTTTGTGACAATGCACAGAAACCGGCAAACGTTACCTTTTCCGGTTCACTACAGGCTGGGACACCAATCATCCCACCAGCGGCAGATGACTCACAGGTTGATTTCAGCGCTCTGTTTGAGAGTGGCGATAATTTCTGCCTGAAAGTCAAAGGCAACTCCATGATTGAAGCACAGATTCAAGAAGGAGATTTTGTCGTTGTCAAAAAGCAGGACACCTGCCAGCAGGGCGAAATTGTCGTGGCACTGGTCGATAATCAGGAGGCAACATTGAAACGCTTCTATCAGGAAGCAGACCGTGTGCGACTGGAACCTGCCAATTCGACCATGTCCCCCATCTATTCCACCGACGTTCAGGTGCTGGGTGTGGTGAAGGGTGTCATCCGCAAGTTTAACTGAGTCACTGCAGACTGGCTAATCCGGGTCAGTCTACTGTGCCCATCTGCGTTCGAGCGAGGGTAATCAGCATCGTTGCCGGCAGAGGCTCTATGCCAATCTGTCGCAGCATGTTGATAACCTGCGCTGTGGTATATTGCGCGTGCGTACAAACATGCAGCAATATATCTTCACAACGCGTCTGATGCACGCGCCCTTTTCCACTGCTCGTACTCCGTTTATTGACCAGGTCATCCAGCATTTCCGTCGAAATCTGCTCCAGATAGTCAATCCACCTCTGTTCCTGTGCATTCCATTTCTGCTTCAGTTCTTCCAGGGACCTGATCCCACCTGCTCCCTGCTGATTTCCCGGCAGTGCCTCTGCCACATCGCCGGGCAAAACGGGAGACTCGTTTCCCTGTAATGCTTCCAGCCAGACATACTCAGCCGCATATAGATGCACCAGTGACCGCCAGACAGATCCCTGGCCGATGGAAAAACTCTGATGGAGCTGCTTATCCGAAAGTGCTTCTGCCGAGTCCAGTAAAGCCTGGTTTACCCAGCGCCGATGTTCATGTAATCGAGAGATCGATCGAACGGCCATTCATTGCCCCTGATTTTTTATGTGAAACTCAAGCAAAACAAGCCGCATACAGACCACCGGCTCCTGTTCATTCTCTCAGAGCTGTATTACACGCCCGGGGTTCACAGTTCAGATCACAAAATCACCTAAACCTTCACTGGGTTTTCACTTGGAACAACCCATTTTTGTTTTCTCAGTACGATTTTTGAGCGTTTTTTTATTTAGATTGTTTCTCAGCTCTTGAATTGCCGAAACTATTTTCTATCCTTAGCCTTAGATTCAGCGGGAATCAACACCATTCTGGGGGATTAGCTCAGTTGGGAGAGCGTTTGGCTGGCAGCCAAAAGGTCACCGGTTCGAGCCCGGTATCCTCCACTTTAAGCCACTTGCAGTGTTCTGCAAGTGGCTTTTTTTATTTTGATTAACTCTTGAACAAAGCTGCTGAATGCAAAAAAGATCGGCACAGTCTCTTATCGGAAAGACTGGCCGACCTTTAGCTACCACATGCCCGGTCTGGTGGGTCCCGCGGGAGATCCTGCCCGACGAGCCCACATTGTTCTACTTCTGTTGTACATTAGGAGTGGATGATGGTTGAGGCTGAGGTTCAGGAATCACTTTCTCTTCGCCAGGCACACAACCGGGGCAATCCAGATCAGGACCTTCGATCACGTCTTCCTGCACAGCCCCTGGTTTACAAAGTTCACAGGGCTGATCCACCACTTCAGGTTCCAGGACCAGGTCTCGGGAGTAACTGCCTTGAGTTCCACCATAATTGCCACCGTTCCCCACAACATTACAACTGTTGTACCCCAGAACCGCTCCGCCTCGTGGATAGTTGAAATAACATGATCCAGAATAGAAGGCTTTAAATTTTCCAAAGTAGCTTTGCGAATAATAGCCACTGTAAGCGTAGCTCTGATTCAATGAAGAAATCGCAGTCCCGATATCCGAAAACTCACTGATGACAGCCGTCTGGACATAACTTAAGCCGACAATCATCGCCAGGACGGCAACGGTCAGGATAATGACCAGTTCAGCCGAGAGAACGAATCCGCCTTCATCGTTCCAGAATTGTTTGACAAATTGATGCATGGGAAGCTCCTTTTGTGATCTTGATGTTCCGCATTTTGATTGAAAAGTCTGCTTGATCCGCTCTGGAGAATCACTCCAGGGCGTACAGGATTCAACAGCACGAAATCAACCTGTCTGTTGAACAGATTGATCAACGCTGTTGCACGATAAATTGTGTTTCTCACAGGGACGATTCCCTGCCTCTGATACTGTTGGTCGATTGAAAAATGCCGATTGGCTAAAGCGGGAGAGGAAAGTTTCTCAGGCTTTCCTTATCTGGATTTCGAGGCGGAACTCAATTACCTCACTCACCATAAAATCAGGGTAAATACCAGAAGTTCTCTCCGCTTCAGTCAATCAGTCATCGGTGGTCTCTCAGGTCACCGACTTGTGCAACGGTCTCTCAGGTCGCCACACACTCTCTCTATGCACTTAACTTCTCCTGACACGTTCAGACAGGAGAATCATTTTGTGAATGGTATAACCGTCATATTCGGACTGTTCAGTAATCTCCGAATAACCGGCATGCCTGTTACATTAGGCAATATGCGTGCCATACGAAGAACGCCTATGAAACCTACAACCAGGATTTTCGACATAAACCATTTAATCAGAATAACTTATATATTCGGAATAAAGCTGTATTCGAAAAGATGCGGTCAGCAAGAAGCGGGAGTTCGACCTGGAATGTTCAGATTGCTTTACAACGACTTTAACGCTTTTGATAAGAAATCTGGTCGTATCGGTTATGACGATCAGGCAGGAAACGCAGCGGAAAGGCTCGGTCTCAGGACCGTCGGCTGGTTTTTCAGAACCAGGGTGAGAAATTTCAGTCGAGTGAATGGTTTACCGCTTGCGTTGATAGAGAAACGAAGCAGAAATATGGACAGGTAAGGAAGCTCTTTTCACATCAGGGGCTGGATGAGGGGATCAGCTCATTCCATCCTAATTCCTTAAAATCTTCACAGCACCCATCTTGTTCATCTTTACATTAACTATGGTATATGACCAAAATACCAATCCGGGTGACTAATAACCTGGATCGGTCTAACGCGACATCAAGCAGTTGAGAAAAAAGAACCATGAAGAATCGGACGCAATTGAAGTATTCAGCACTGGCGTTACTGTCACTGGTCTGCCTGGCGAGTTCCTGCCAAAAGTCTGAACGAGACTTGCTGATCGGGCGATGGCAAAACTCCAGCGGACCTAACATGATTTTCAATAGAGATGGGAGCGTCTACAGCGTGCATCTGGGAAAACGGCGTAAAGGCGCCTTTTACCTCGATACAGAATCGGATCCACAGCAAATGGTCCTCGACATGCGAAAAACGGAAATCAATGCCGTTTTATTTTTTGATTTCCATGCTTTCTCTGAAAAACATTTAGAGCTGACTCCTACTTATGTGCAGAGAACTGGCGGTCCCAAAAAAAAGTCTAATGTGACTCGAAAATTACTATTCCAGAAAATTGATCCCAACGATCCTTTGATGGGAGCCAGTCGCTTTTCTGCAAAAGCAACTCCGACAGTCGCCCCCTAACCTCTCGTTAAACTGTTGGGAAGTAAACGGCGCATTAAAAAAGCAGCAGTCGTCAATCGACGTCTGCTGCTTTTGTATTTTGTTTGTTTCTTCGCTTATTCGACACTGCGAACGTTGGTCACAGATTCCAGACTTTGAACGGTTTTGAGAAACGTATTATCAACTGAAGGTATATAGTCGTCGTTGCTCACATGCAAAGGAGGCTCAAAACCCTGAATCGGCAATTCCTGGACTGCAGAAATCTGAGCCACAGGTTGCTCCATAGTTCCGATCACTTCTGCATCAGCTTCTGTGATGATCCTGAATTCTGTGTCTTCTGATTCAGAAACAACTGACTCTTCTGTCACAGTTACGACTTCAGACACGAACGAATCAGCTGGGACTGGTTCTGTGACAGGAGTCTGTGCAACCTGAACCTCAGGTTGTGAGATTGTTTTTTCCATCTGCTGTTTCTGCAGCTGGGCAACCTGTACCACGGCTTCCTTGATCGAATCCAGGTCTGGATTGATTTCTAAAGCGCGGTGATAATGCCGGGCTGCATCATCCAGCATACCTCTCTGCAGGGAGATATATCCCAGATTGGCATGCGCTTCTTCAGCACTCATCACAGTACGAGCTACCTGATAAGCCTCGTCCATGCGTCCCTGATGCCCTAACACGAGGCTCAGATTGTTGAAGGAGCGTTTAGTACTGGGATCTCGTTTGATCGATTCTTCCAGTGCAATCTCAGCAGCGGGAAGATCATTCTGCAGATAAAGGGCATAACCCAGGTCTGTCAGATATTTGGGATTCTCGGGCTGAACCTTGACTGCTTCCATCAGATATTTGGTGGCAGTTTCATGTCGGCCCAATTTTGAGTTGACAATCCCCATACGATGTAAAGCGACTGAGTTCCCTGGATTTCGCTGTAACATGACACGATAAGTCTGCTCGGCTTTGACGAACTGACCTTTTTCTTCAGCCTGTCGCGCCATTATCATTTGGGGAGACTCATCCATTGGCAACTTCAGGCCTGATCGCACCATATTCGGAGAGTGAGAACATCCCGTTGTCAAAAGAGCGGCCACTCCGGAAAAGAGGACCATTGTCCATATTGTTGAGTTTCGCATTCCATTACCTCACAAAATTTAATTGTGATTTTTCACTATCCATTGTGAGAAACACTCAGACCATCCTGGGCAGACACAAGTATTAAAACAGGCATTGCTGACCTGAAAGTGACTCGAAATTGAATCCGTTCTACATTCAGTCCCGGTGAGAATAGTTAAAGGTAGATTCTATCTACGAAACACCAGGACTCCTTTTCATTTATCGACCACCGTTAAGCCTGGGATGAAAGAAGTCGTAGAATCCCGGAACTCTTCTCGAATTCCTATCTGAAGCAGACCCTATATGTTCACATTGCTTCAACAATCGGCAAAATCCGCCGATCGAAATCGGGCAGAACCATCAAAAACGCATATACATCAATGCATTCTGATCCGTCGCCTGCTGAGTAGCTATGGGGATGAAACCGGCAGAAATGAAAGCCCGACACTTCATTTACGATTCCTGTTCGTCAGTGTCTGCTTCCTGATACTCGGGTAACACTTCAAAACCCAGTAGTGTTTCCACTTGCTCTGCCAGCAGACAGAGACGTCCCAGCACCCGATGATTCAAGGCCATCAGACTATCGAACAGAGCCTCTGCCGCACCCAGAAGCTCTGCTGGGTTATTCGATTCCGGAATCCGTGCGAGTGCAAATTCGGCAATCGAAATATCGACACGAGAATGTTCAAAAGGATACAGCAGGCGTTTAAAACGATTGTAAATCGAATTCAGCAGCGCTTCCATTTTCTCCATTTCGGAAAGCACCACTTCACAATATTTATCATCGGTACGCAAATCATCAAAAAAACGCAGTAACACCTGAAGCGCAACCGAGTTCATATGCAGTTCCCATAAACGGCTGATCTGTGAATTCGTGGCCTGTAACGCCAGCAGCAGATCAGGCAAGTCACGTTCCCAGAGAGCAGCATCAGCAATCTGAGCCTGCACTTTTGGGACATGAAACAACTGCAGGCCCCGTTCGAGTCGATTCACGACCAGTGTTTCATACTTTTCCAGTTCGCCGCGTGTTTCGCTTTTCTTCCGTTCAATACCATGCTTTGCATTGATGACCTTATCGTAATTCTTCAACGATTTGAAAAAAGGATCATCAATATCCAGCTTGAGCCGCGCGCGTACAGCGACTTCGGCCATCGTCACACTCATTGATTTTGACTCAAATTCACGATACTCATCAATAAAGGATTTATATTTCACCCGATATTTCAACTGCTTCTCTCGACTGCTTTTCAATTCCTGTGCACACTGCTTTGCATCATCCGGGGTATGAATGGCGGACTCGGAAAACAGCAGTGGGCGGTTCGGATAAATCGCTCCCTGATAAAATCGTTGCACCGCTTTATGGGACTCATTTTCTGCTTCCAGTCGAATCTGTAATTCATCCACCGAATGCAGGTCTTCGCGCGGGATTTTCTTGCCGAACACCCCGTAATAGAAATCACGTGTGACAAATTTGGCTTCCCGGGAAAAATCGCTGAACAAAACCGTTGCTGGAGACTTCAACTGGAAGATTCCCTCCGGATCTTCATCCTGGATATTGGCGATTCGCTCCAGCGTCGCAGGATGCGTATCAAACCAGCCGGTCTGCTCCTCTTTGATATGCTTATTCACAGCCTGTTTTACTTCTTCCGGCAGCTTATTCAAATTGATATTGATCAATGCAGGGAAATTGTCAACCAGTCGCCCCTCAGCATAAAACTGTCCCAGATCACTTAATGCCCCCTGGTTGGCGACTCCCAGTAACGCCAGCCGTTTACTGGTCACTGCAAAACAGCGACTTCCCGCCAGACGTGCCTCGTAACGATCTGCGTCAAACTCCATCTGCCGCATCAGAAAACCACTTACCAGGTGTCCCACCATCATCAGTAACCACAGAATTTTTCGTGTGAGCCAGACAAACAGCCTTGCCAGGTACAAAACCCAGCTCACACGTATGTCGATGGATTGCGACAGATACTCCAGCCGCTCATCCCATGCATCACGTTCGTAGACCACGCGCATAAACCACATATTGATACTGCGGATAATAAACGAAAGTCGCATGCCGGCTCCCTGCGAAAAATGACCAAATTCATGTGCGAGTACTCCGGAAAACTGCCTCAGCGATAAACCGGCAACCAGAGGCATGCCGATTGTCAGCACCAGGTCATTCCCCAGCATACTCAACCAGCCCCGCCGGAAACCGGCGGACGCATTGACCTGAATATCAAGGTTAATCTGCACCGGTTGCGGCGCACCGACGGCGTCACAGACCTGATCGACAAACATAAACAGCAGTGGTTCTTTTTCCCGCTTCAATGCACGAAACGCCGAAGAATGAGAAGGCCGCGAAAAGAGTGGCTTCAACATGAAAATGATCAGAATCACACCGACGATAATCGGTGTCAGATACACCAGCAGCAGCAGGATCATCCCCTTGCCTCGATTGCGTGTCGAAGAACTCGAACTGCCGGCTTCAAACATACTCAGTGAATGAACGGCATGAAAATAAACGCCCCAGATCACCCCACCGATCATCGCAATGTAGATCAGCGGCAGTAAAACCATGACGAAACTGACCAGGAGCGCACACAGGCGATACATCATTGTGGGAGTGACCGGCTCGATATTCCCTTCGAATGCCTGCATGATTTTACGCGGCGTCAGTTTCTGTATCTCGCGACTGGAACGTTTCCGAGGTTTTGCAGGTGAAGATTTTTCAGCTTTGGCAGGCTTCTGGACAGACTGTTTCACTCGACGGGGGGCAGAATCACTCATCACGGTTCCTGTCTCAATCTTGCTGCCGCGAAGACTTCCCGGAGCGCCACATGATCTAACGAACAGAACTCCTACTTGACATATAGTAAGTAGTCCAGTTCATAAAATCCATAATCATTTCTGGCACATTAAGACAATTTTAACTTAATACTGCCGCGCTGGATCCTGCCGATAAAACATGCGCAGAGTTTCATAGAGATCAACAGAATATTCCTGCATGAGTCGCGGTTGTTCAAAAAAATGTTCGGAACAGACGGCAAAAAATTCAGCCGGATTGGTGGAGCCATATGGATCAATAAATGTGTCCTGCCCCTGTTGTACCTGTGAAACCAGCCTCTGAAACTCTCTGGTCATCACTTCATTCCAGCGCCGATATTCTTCGGGACCACTTAGCAGTGGAGTACCATTAAACTGCCGGTCAATGGCATCGTAATAATGCGCGAATTCATGGATCACAACATTGCGACCATCATCGGGAATCTGCCCTCCCTCCCGAATACTTTCCCACGACAACACGATCGGCCCCTGTCCCCAGGATTCTCCCAGGCGGAAGGACGTCCCTTCTGTCAGCACGCCGATCGAGTTGAGCATCTCCTCGCGTGCCATATAAGTATCAGGATAAACCAGTACCGTCTGCAGGCGATCAAAGCAGTCGGTGGCAAACCCCAGTGTCAACAGGCAGGCCTGCCCGGCGATTGTCAATTTGACTTCTTCGGTAATTTCAAAACCATTACAGCCTTCCCAGTACTTTTCTTTGAAGAAAATCTGCACACGCTGATAAAGCAGCGTCCGCTGAGCCTCGGTCAACCGGGAGAGCTGCGATACGTTCTGATCCAGGATTGTTAACCAACTGTCTGGCATCGGCGAAGCCAGAATCTTTCTGCGTCTGCGGTTCCGCCACCAGGTAAATAACATGAAAAACAATCCTCAACCATGAATCTGAAATCGTATGCTTGACGTTCGTCGTGGAATTCAGGAGCATTATAGTATCAGTGAACTCAAAACATAGTCCACGAACTTTTTTCTGAATCTTCAAATCGACAGTTCAATTGAAAGCAATCATGAGAAATCTCGCCCGACTGACACTCATTGCCGTATCACTTTATTTCCTGATACCAGATAGAACAACGCTCTCTGCAACTGCTCCTTCGAAGCCGAACATCGTCTTTATCCTCGCCGATGATAAGAATTAAGCTTTCGCTGACAGCGGCTTTTTACCCCTGAATCAGTGCTTTATTCCGCATATTACTGCTTTTAACGATTCAGCGAAATTTAGGTTGATTTTGGTAAATCCAGTTGAATTAACTACACTTTGCTACATCACACTTCAATGCATCAAGTGGCTTGGCTCCTGAAACGTAACACTTAAATCCCACCAGAGATAAGCTTTTAAAGAAGAAAGAACCATGATTTTCACAAATAAAAATGAATGACTTTTCGTGAAAATCTCTGGCGTATCTTCGTTAATCTCCTGAGAAGTGAGCTTTTGGGGCATTTCTGGTCTTTCAAGTCTTCTGAGTCAGGGGGAAAACACCCAGACCTCTTCTCACTATCCCCTCATCAGAACAGGAGGGTTGGTAATGGCTGTGTCACAGGTCTGATGCCCCTCGAAACCTGCGGTGGAAATCCACCGGCAGGGGCCTGCTTGGCTCTCCATATTCAAAGATCTTTTCACACTTTAACTTAAAGCTTTACGGGAGACACTCATGAATCTGCCACGTCAAAAACAGTTACCCCAAGGACGCTTTTATAATCCTGAAGATCTGCAGGAATGCTGCCTTTCTAATTACGACATCGGAGCGTGCGATCTCGAAAATCCTGGCGGTGTATACCGTATCACGCGGAGTGTCTATAACGAGATCGAGAAACGAATTGGGAATCAACCCGCCGAGACCGGAGGAATGCTGGGAGGCAATCGAGAAACAGGTATCGTGACTCACTTTCACTTTGACGAATCGGCGAGTTGCAGTGCCGCAACCTACAGCCCTGATTATCAAACCCTTTCGCAACTCCTCTCTGAAGACTGGAATCCAAAGGGGATCAATTTACTTGGTTTCGTGCACAGCCATCCAGGGAGTATGGCATATCCCTCTGGAGGCGACATGACTTACGCTTCCAGAATTCTTGCTAGTAATAGCGCGATGCAGAATTTACTGATGCCTATAGTTGTAACGAAGCCTAATGCAGGTCGATTTGAGCTCGTTCCCTTCTCAGCAGTGCGTCAAGGCCGCAGTGTCGAAATTCAATCTATGAAGTTTGAGATCATAGATGACGAATCCATAGAGCCTCGACCCGATGTGGATCAGTACAGCGAAGAACTGATCGACTATTCTGCATCATGGCTTCCAAAATGCTTTCCTCTTAAAGTTGTTGCCGGCTCTGAAGATCCCTCAGTGAGAATTCTTAGTAAACTCTGCATGCGGTATCACCACGAGAATGGTCGACCATGGACAGATACCAGTAACACGTTCCAACGAGTTATCGGTGCTTATGACCTGGAGCGTTTGTCTCGTTGCCGGGTGATCTACGTGGGAATGGGAGGAGCTGCGTGCTTTGCCGAAGAACTGGCCCGGGCTGGTGTTGGTGAGCACGTGTTGATCGATGGCGATGTTGTCTCAGAATCAAATCTCGCGACGCAACAGACATACCGGGAGGATATCGGGAGACAAAAAGTCGATTGTGTCTCGGAGCGTATTCTCAGCATCAACCCGAACGCAGCTGTGTCCGCGGTCCCTCGCTTTTTGGATGATAATTATACCGATACGGAGTTCCAATCGCTGGTTGCATCCCCGTTGAGATCGGGGTTGGTCTACAACTCCAATGCACTACCGAAAATCAGTGCCAAGGGTGTATTGCCAGAAGTCGTATTGCTCTGTGGTCTCACTGACAGCTTTGAAGCTCAGGCTCGAATCAATCGCCTGGCCCTACAGTACGGCATTCCAGCTTTGTGCGCACAGGTCTATGCCTCGGGTGAAGGCGCTGAGGTTACTTTCTCTCACCCTGACGTGACACCCGCTTGCCAACGATGTGTTCTTGGAAGCAGGTATCGTGCGTACCTTGAGCAAAACTTCCAGAACAATGTCACCTCGGACGGAACACCGATTTTTTCCACAACGAGGCTGAATGCCATCAAAGGCTTCGTTGGGCTCGCGTTGTTGCAACATGGCTCGAAACATCCTCGCTGGAATCAGCTGCTGCAACGGATCGGCAACCGAAACTTAATCCAAATCCGCATGAGCCCTGAATTGCCACTTGACGTATTTGACAGGGTCTTCGGAGGTGGTGATCAGAGCCGGCAGCTCTTTGACGAAACCGTCTGGTTACCACAACAACCGGAAGGGCTTGAAACAAACCACCCGACTTGTCCCGACTGCCGTGCCACGGGCAATCTATTGGATGCCATGGGTACGTTTTCAGATACTCGTGAATTGCATACGAAATAGGCCTCATAGAACTTTAATTCCGTACCATTCGATGGTTCTTTTCTTGAGTCGAAAGGCAACAACATGATTACTGTGACTGTTTTAGGCCGTTCTAACAGCCAGCCCCAACGGGGAAGAAAGGTTTCAGTCCATTGGACGTGGAGTCATAGCACAGGTTACACAGACGGTAATGGTTCCGTTAACCTTCAAGGAGGCCCGGGAACTGGTACTATCTATGTGAGTGGTCAAAAAGTCAGGTCAGGTCGACTTTCTCATAACATCACTGTATATGGGTAAATAAGATAACGCACGAAAACGGTTGGCCCAGCGACTGCAATACAGTTCGTTGTGGCCAGCTGTTTTTTCTGATATCTGAATTCGTGAAAGCCCGTAGCGGAGGTGAGAATGGAACTAAACTAGCACCCATTACCGCCTGTGAACTTTCATAAAAACCATAGCGAGTAACGACGCCAACTGAAGTTATCAGAGTCGTTCTCCGAGAACGTAGAAAAACAACTCTCAGAGCACCTTGGCCTGTAGCAATTGAGTAAACGATTGATCGAAGAGAGAGCCCCCCTGGCGGACTGTTCCTGGTTTGGGACTTTGTCCGACTGCTGCCTCTGAGTCGGCCGTACAAAGTAAGTGACTGCTCAAAGTGTACTTGCAGCAGATTGAGCAGCGTTCGAGTAACCCCGGCTGCCGTTATATGTATCACACAGACAAATGATCCCGAAGATGCTATGAGGTTCGGTGGAGCCCTATAGAAGGGGCTTATGACACCTCAGAATCGACTGGTCCGGATATACTGCTGCGTCTTATCAGCCCACAGAGCGGCAACTTGCTTAACCTGTGAATACGAATAGAGAGGTGTATTCCAACAGACGTATTTCCGATTGCCATCGGAAAGCCGATGTATTGAGTGAGCATCACTGGCTCTCCTTTGATAACCTGGTTGCGACTCAATGTACGCATGCCATGTACCGTCTGGCTGTTCTTCGAACAGGAAAAGGTAATCGGCCAGACCATCTTTAGTTCGATAGTAAACTCGGTATCTTCTCATTAAGTTTGCTCCCCTGGTCGGTTAGCCGTACTTCTTTTTTAATGGCTGCTCCTAGGCAACATCTTATAACGTACCATTACACAGGGTGCAGGCGGCGCGTGATGGGTTCGAATGGAACGCCTCTTGCTTTTCGCTAATTAGACGTTGTAGCAATGGCAAACCACGCTGGTCCACATCCTGGATAACTAACGAAAGCCTGACGTGATTTTTCACCAAAAGACAGAAATAAATAATATGAAAATGCAGGTATCTTCTTCGTTTGTAAAAGGGAGCTTACCACGTGTGTAGTGACTACATCTAAAACTATACTTGTGCTCAGAACTTGTTTCTGTTTCAACGACAGGTAAACAGAGAGCTAATTTATAGAGGGCACTGCTGAAATCGATCAGTTCGCTAAAATTCTTGAAGTTGATTTTTCAGAATCGCTATGGGTGGAAAGGCCCATGCAGCTTCAGATGAAAAGTGTGCGTTTACTCTACTGTGCGGCACGAGGTTTGGCAGATATTTTGAATTCGAACGAGGACACAAGTTCAGAACGGGCGCTAGTGTTTCTCGAGGCTTTCTTGGGTGTTATTTTCCCGGCTCCTGCAGGACCAGGAAAAGCGACAACTGAATCTGGCAACAGGAATTCTCGGAGTCTGTTTCTATCAAGGTCACTGATCAACTCGCACCATACCCCGCCCTGGATGCGTTGAGCTGACTGTTGACCGGCGAGATTATCGCAGCTGCTTAATGAAGAGGGGGACTTCAATACGACAGAATAGGGGGGGCCGAGCCCTTCAACTCAGTGTGCAATGATTTGTAAACACTGTTTCACACCTGGAAGATTTCCACTTGGTTCAGCATGTAAAAAAACGGGCGACGTATTTTCGTCGCCCGTTTCCCTCCCCAAGGTATGGTTCTACATTTCTCACCCAGCGTGAAATGTTCCCGGAGGTACCACATCTTCACCATGAAATGTCCCTGGAGGTACCACATCCTCCCCGTGAAATGTTCCCGGTGGAACTACATCTTCACCGTGAAAGGTTCCTTCTGGTACGACATCCCGCCAGGCAGGAATCATCTTCTGCTTCTGCTTTTGTAACATCGCTCTCTCCTCTAAAAGGTTTTCGCCCAGGTTGATTTCGCCTGTGAAACCACAGCATACCCCGGCTCTCAGAAATACAACGAAACGGTGGGACGATTTTTCACAACTGATTCCAAAAATATTCTTTTCAATTTGTCGTGAAATTTCTCGCGGGCGGTTCGTTAGTAGGATGTATTCTGTGTCCATTTCTAGAATCCTGTCCCCCACAATGAGGTGAAGACATGCAAGTTCCCTGTCAGTATTGTCAAGCCCTGGTAGAGCATACCGCGACATCGTGCCCCACCTGCGGATCCAGTTTTCACGCTCCACCCCAATTGAGTGTCGTTCGTCCTGCGGTACGGCCCAAGCTGCAAGTGAATGTAGAATTGGCGATTACCGTCGACCGCACTGGCAGCAGTCAGCAGTTTGCCGACGGCATTCTCAAATCGGTTCCACTAATTACGGACCAGATTGAAGCCAAGGCTCGTAACCTCACAGTCTGGCTTCAATCGCATGGAGATGAGGACTATGACCAGCATCCGGTCCTGCTGACCAATGGTGGTACCGCAGTACAAGCCATAAAAGATCTTTCCCACATTGTATTCGCTGGAGGTGGAGATGCCCCGGAACATCATTTGTCGGGAATCGAGGAACTGGCGAATTCGGTTCCCTGGAATGCTGATCCCCAGCAGGCTCGCGGAGCTCTGCTGGCCTTGACCACGGCTGACTCAAAACCAACTGGTTCTGGCCGCTCGGCGCGGGAGCTCGGGGAAGCACTTCGCAGCCGTGGACTGCTGCTATATCTCATCTGTGAGCCTGCACCACAGATGAAAGAACTGTGTGAGGGAGCCGGAGGGCTCATGTTCCCCATTTGCAATGATCCAGACCCCAAGGAAATGCAGAAAATCGCTGGCCAGCTTTCTGCCAGCATCGTGCAGACTATTGCCACTGGTGGCACTGTGCCACTGCCCGTCTGAATATGGAAGTTTTCAGTCCATCTCAGCTTTTTCTAACGATAGGAACGCAATAATGGCTTTTTCTCAACAATCTTCATCTGGTTCACATTCCTCAGCCGATCGACAGATGAGTATACCACGAAGTGGTCTCACTCGCCCACATTGGCTAGGCCGCAGCAATAAACAACTGGCAATTCTGGTTCGCGACTGTTCAGGCTCCATGCATGGAACTAAAGCATTAGAGGCAACCCAAGCTTGCGAGGTTTTGATTACTGAGTTGGCCAAACCTGAAAATCATGGGGGATTTGAAGTTGCCGTGATCGACTTTAAAACCAACGCAAAACTCTGCCACGACGTCCCAACAGCTACTGACCTGTTGGGACATCTTCATCCGGTGATCGGAGGTGGTGGAACGAACATGGCACCGGGACTGTTCATCTCCAGAGAAATTCTGGAGCGTCCAATCTTCCCATCGCAAATCTACTTACGCCCGGTCGTAGTGGTGCTGAGCGATGGTTTGACGAGCCATCCTGCCAAAACCTCCGAAATCGCAACCCAATTGAAAAAGGATGCTGACATTGTAACGGTGGCGTTTGGAGACGATGCTGACGAACCGTATCTCATTTCGTTGGCCACGTCATCAGAGCATTTTTACCACTGCCGTACCGGCACTGACCTTCGAGCGTTTTTTGCTTCTGTCGGCACGACGTTGAGCGTCAGCCTCCAGCGAGGCCAAAATGCGACTGAGTTGTTGTCGCAAATCCATAACCAATAAGCCGCAACGGAGCGATGGCGTTGCTGGCTCTCGCCTGATGAGGTAAGCAAATACTCGAGAAAACAGGCCTAATCGATGCGAATTGTTCCCTCCCGAGAAATGCTGGAATATCTGGACTCATTGGGAGTTCAGCCGCCCGCTCCACCTGCCACGGCCAGGTCATCGAAACGCCCCGCGTGCCCTGCTAAGAATGTTCACGAAAAATGTCCTACAGCTCACAGCCCTTTAGAAAAACAGAATGGTTGTCTCATTATGCTGTTGGCGCACCTCCTCGTCGTACTGTTTGGGATTCTTGCCCCGGCTCAAGAGTCACATCCGGATCTTCCTGGTAGCCAAGCCTTAACACCAGGTCTTGAGAGTGAATCCTCTCTACCACAAGAAGATGCTAACGGTCCCGACAGGGGAACGCTGACAGAACAGAAAATGAATGATCCATTTAAATGGGAGCATTCAGACTTTGAGATAAACTATCGGGACCGATGGCAGATGGGGGCTCATCCAGAACCCAGTGTCATCGATCCACAACAAAACCGCCGTCCATATCTGGATACAGCACCTACTCCAAAACTCTTGACTCCACCGCAACCCGATTCAGATATTAACCCTGAGACTTCCCAAGTTTTCGAGAAATCTGGTGTCAAAACCAAGCCCGATATGTGGAGCACATGGTATCACGACTTGTGGAAAGCGATCCGATCTTCTCGAGACACAAGTGGGCTTTTCGAATGGCCTCGCTTCAGCTATGAGGAAATGTGGCGTCTGACAATCATTATCGGTTTCGTTGGACTCCTCTCACTCGCAGCCAGACTGATCTATTGGAACAGGTATGGACGCTCATTACTTAAGCGTCAACTTGATGCTGAGAGTAAGCTCTCGAACCGTCACTCTGCAACTGATGAATCCTGTTCGGCATCAAGTATTCAATCGATGAAGATTTATTCCGATCCTAAGGATGTCGCAAAAGAATTAATTCCCAGTTTAATTGCCCATCGAGATCCTTGGAGTTTGGGATACTATTCTACTAAAGGGCATGTACGAGACGAGAATCAGGATTGTGTGATCGGTTTTAATTATGCAGGCACTCAGTTACTTATCATCGCCGATGGTTGTGGGGGAGTTCCGTTTGGTGCGGAAGCGAGTCATATCGCTGTAGAGGCCATGACTAAGGAACTGATCTGGGCGATTATCAGCGGCGCAAGCACAGCCGCAGAGAGATTAGATGCTGGATTTCAAAAGGCGGCTTCGGCGCTCGCGGAAAAGGCAAAAGAGTTACAGTTTTCGGAATCTGAGGCAGGATTGCGGACGACACTCATTGCTGTGATTGGGACTCAGTCAAGCTACAATTGGGGCTTTATTGGTGACGGAGCAGTCAAGCTCATTCGTAGGTCGGGAAAGGTTATTGAATGTATGGATCCCCATCGGGCAAACCCGGATGTATCAAACGTTCTGTCCGCGTCATTAGGACCGACACCTCATGGCATTCCCATGTTAGGAAATATCAAGCGGGAGTCTGGAGATCTTCTTCTGGCTGGAACGGATGGCGTTTTCGATCGCGTCGACAACCGTTTCCATCGCGATTTTATGAGGATGGCGATTTACTGTCAGGGCGATCTGATGAAGGCATGCCAAGATTCCTTAATCCAACTGGCGGATTTGGTGGATGACTCGTACAGCTATGTCTGTGACGACAACCTGTCGATGGCTGCGATGATGGATGGCAACCCGCCCGCAGTGGAACTCTCGTTCTGGAATACACTCATGATGGATGTCTACTCATGATTACTAATGGAGCTACTATAAAAACTCGTGTTTTCGGAAAACTGACGATCGGAGAAATGATCGCAAGCGGTGGTCAAGGAACGGCATATGATGCCGTCGCTATAGACGGTTCTCAATACATCCTCAAGCTCTACCATCCGGAATTTCAAACGGCCGAATCGCGAAAGCGACTCGAAACACTCATTGCCCAAAAGTTTGAAACGGAAAACGAAGCTCTCATCACGCCCCGTGAGATCATCAATGTTAACGAATCCATTGGACATGTAACCCCCAAAGCACCAGGTCTCTCACTCGAAGAGATGCTGACCACCGGAGGGTTTGACATGCTCGAAGGAATCCAAATCGCCTGCGCTCTGGCTCGATCTATTTCTGTCCTTCATCAGCGTGGATATGCGCACGGAGACATTCACGCGAACAACGTATTGGTGCATCGGAATCGGATCTGCCGGATTTCTGTGATCGATTTCGATAACTTTGCCGGCAATTCTTTGCCGGCTTCTCCCTGTTTGGGGCACCAGTTGTATATGGCCCCCGAGATCCGTGTGAACCACACTCCCCCTTCGGTTGAGGCCGACCGATTCAGCCTGGCTGTTCTGACCCATGAACTGCTAACTCTCCGCCATCCGGTTCCAAACGATGCTACTGAAGCTGAATTCAACGAGGTGATGAGCGCGGGAAAGTGGTTGGGGGATCCCGGCCGTTCGACAAAGAGAGAATGTCAACAGGGGTATCCTCCCGAGGTGCTGGATACTGACTTGTCTCGACTGTTTCGTCTGGGAATTAGTCATAAACCAGCCGAACGTCCAACTGCCGAAGAATGGCAGGATGCTCTCTTCAATTCTCTATTCCGGGTATTTGTTTGCCCATCATGCAGTGCACCGAACTTGGTAGATAACTCGAAGAAACGCTGTGTAGTCTGTCGGATTCCCTACCCCGTGCTGAAGTTAAGTGGCGTTTTTGGCAGGATCATCCTCGATCAATCAAGCACGGTGATCAGCCGAAATGTTCTCGGCGGATCAGCTAGTGTCAGCAAACGCCACGCTGTCATTCGACGAGTGGGGCCCGAATATCGGATTGAAGATTGTTCTGCAAACGGCGTCTATCGAAAAACGGCAGACAGTTGGATCCGGTTACCACAGTCATCCGAGCTGTCTCGTCAGCCGATTCTTTCAGCGGGAGAGACGATTCGTTTTGCGGATGTAGAATGCCTGGTAGCTACTGCATAGATGTTGAAGAGAGGAGCATGCTGAGTAGGTGGAGTCATTTTACACTGAAACTGATGGGCTCGGTAATCCTTAACCAGTGCTGAAAGGACACATAGACGATCAATGTCATCTCCGCGCAAGCAACAGACTTTTCAGGCATGACCATTCCTGGCAGGCAGATTATGCTAAATCAGGTATCAGGTCTGTAGAGGAAAACGTGATTGTAATGACGACATGCTGTTCTTTGCCTTGGTGATTCCAATCGATCACGAGTCTGTCATGGGGCTGTGGTTTTCGGCCATCTCGGGAAGTAATAGATGTTTCCAAAACAAACCGATCGTTGATGACACCCAACTCAACACCACGACTCCAATCCGTACTGGCTTTCACAGAGACATCTCCCTGCAAAAAACCGCCCAAGCGGATGTCGAGGCTCTTATTCTCTTCGTTCCAAGTCAGCCAGATATTAGCCGTTCCGTCAACTGTCTCGGGATTTCCTTGTCTCCACTCACAACGGGAATCGTCTGCCGGGAGTTCATAGTTTGGTTGAGTTAAACCAGGCCGTGGTGTGAATGTCTGCCTCTCCAATGGTTTTTCGCCGAGTGTGTATGCTTGAGGAGCAGAATATTCGTCAGGCGTCAATGTGTCAAAGTGGGGGAGGGTTAGTCCCAGGTCTTCGACCGTTTTGCGTGATTCTTGACGAATGATATTTTCCCAGTATTCAGGGTATTCATCCACCAAAGCATCGTGCAGGGAATAGAGGGCAATCGGATTGAGTAAGAGCTCCGCCAGTTGGTCGTTACTGAGCTGTTCAGGCTCAACACCCCACTCCACGTATTCTTTAATTTGTTCTGGTGCCAGATCCTCTCGAAATCTGTACTTTTGCTTGAGATGCTGGCCCAGCCACATACGGTGAGCGTGTAGCAATTGGGGGTTGATTACAATCCGTTCCAGCCATTCTTGCAAAACCGTTCGACTCCCTGATGGAAGTCGTACTGACGACTCGGGGTCAATCCGCTCGTGCGAGATGATCAGATCGAGCAAATACAATTCGACCTCACGAGGAATTTTGAGTTCAGCCATTTAAACTACCTTTGTTTTCGTTTGCAGGCTTCATCAGAAATCAGTCGTTTGAGAAGCCCGGTGTTCTAAGTTATATTGTATTCTGAGTGAGAGGACATAAAAACCCCCTATTCTGTCGTATTGAAGTCCCCCTCTTCATTAAGCAGCAGGAGAAGGATAATTTCAGTCAGTACTTGCCAGTCCTCAGCAACAAAGCTTCCTTCCAGATCAAGAAATTGCTGCCTTAACCAGGAAATGGCATTTTGGCAATCTTTATACGCCTTTGCCATCGAAACACCAAGGGAAAACCTGATCTGGTTAAAGGTAGCCTCATCAGCATAGTGTTGCTTGAGGATCTCGCGGTACCCCTCTGGCATTTGGGAAATGATCTTCTTGCCCAGTTTCCGATCAAGATGACAGCCAGACCTGCTGCTTAAATGGGTGGTGATCTCACTCGGAAGGGCACAATACTTCTTTTCCCGTCTGCCTTGTTCGAGAAGATTTCGATCTGCTGCCACCTTAAACCAACCCGAAAATTTGGATTTCGAAGCAACCGAACCAGACCTGGGTCTCAGATATTACCTACATCTGGACAAATCAGGGCTGGTTATATCTGGCCTGTGTTATTGTTTTGTATTCACGCAAAGTGGTCGGCTGGAGCATGTCTTCACAGATGACGAAGGAGTTGGTTCTGGATGCGTTGCAGATGGCGATCATACGACGCTGTCCAAAAGGAAGTCTGTTACATCACTCGGATCGCGGCAGTCAGTATTGCAGCGAAGCGTATCAGCGAGCCCTTAAGGTCAACGGGATTCAATGCAGCATGAGTCGCAAGGGAGACTGTTGGGACAATGCGGTGATGGAGAGCTTCTTTGCGACGCTCAAGAAAGAGCTGGTTCATCGCCAGAAATACGAAACACGGGCATCAGCCCGGCACAGCATCTTCGAGTATATCGAAGTGTTCTACAATCGTGAGAGGCTTCGTTCATCTCTGGGCTATCAGAGTCCCGAAATGTTTGAGCAAGCGGTATAACCTAAACCTAGCGCCACTATTTCTGGGGAACATCATAGCCAACTTTTCTCTTCATACTCAGGTTTGCAAAAGGTTAGTCAGTTTTATTTCACAACTATCGAAACTCGTAAATTCCAAATTCGAGGATTAAGAGTGTTTCGAAATTCTTATTGAGAGTGTCCGATATGGTCATTCCCAGTTGATCTGCTTTTCAAAAACTGATCCAATTGTTATGAAGGTTCTTAGCGTCTTTTTGACGAGGAGAACTTTTGATGAACAAGCGAAGAATACATCACAACCCCGAGCAGATTGTCCGCAAGTTGCGTGATGCGGATGCTGAATGCCGGTAAAGATCTGGCTTCCGTCCTGCAGAATCTCGAAGTCAGTGAATCCACCTATCAGCGCTCGCGGAATCAGTACGGCGGCATGAAATCGGAAGAGGCCAAGCATCTCAAACAACTGGAAGATGAGAACAAACGACTGAAAGAACTGGTCGGCGATCTGTCTCTGGACAACAAGATGCTGAAATATATCTCGGAGGGAAACTGGTAAGCCCTTCCCGAAAACGAGCCGCCGTCAAAGCGATACAGAATGAGTTCCGTGTTTCTGAGCGGAGAGCGTGTCTGGTTCTGGATCAGCCCCGGGCCACTCAGCGTTACCAGTCGAGCCCACGCAGTGATGAGCCGTCCCTGGTCAAGCGCATGTATGAACTGGTACGGTCTCGGCCCCGGTTCGGCTATCGCCGGATCGCCAGGCTGCTGCAGCGGGAAGGCTGGCAGGCCAGTTTCACCCGTGTGTACCGTTTATGGCGTCGGGAAGGGCTGAAAGTGCCTCAAAAGAAGAGAAAACGTCGCAGGACCGGTGACTCCCGTAATGGCTGTCACCTGCTGCGTCCAGAACAGAAAGATCATGTCTGGTGCTGGGACTTTGTGTTTGACCGGACCACATCGGGCAGTTCCCTGAAATGGTTTTCCATAGTCGATGAATTTACCCGGGAGTGTCTGACTCTGAAGGTTGATCGAAGCATTCGCAGCGAGGATGTGATTGATACTCTGGCCGAATTGTTTTCTTCCAGGGGAGTGCCGCAGTGCATCCGAAGTGACAACGGTCCGGAATTTATCTCCAAAGCGATTCGACGCTGGTTGAGTCAACTGGAGCTCAATTCGTTGTATATTGAGCCGGGGGCTCCTTGGGAAAACGGTTATGCGGAAAGTTTCAACAGTCGATTCCGGGATGAATTCCTGGCAGTCGAAGTGTTTGAGAGTCTGGGAACAGCCCGCAGGCTCACGGATGCCTGGAAGGAAGATTACAACGGGCAACGCCCACACAGTTCGCTGGGATATGTTACCCCGGCAGAGTTTGCGAGTCGCTGTGCAGTTTCCAATCGGGCTGCGCCCTCATTCCAACTGCACAGCGATACTTACCTAAACCAACCTTCATAAGACCTGGTACAGGTTTTTAAGGCAGGTCACAGTTTCTCAACAAAAGCACTCGAATAATTTTCACAGCAATCCACGTAAAATATTTTTAAAGAGTGAAAATTCACTGAGTTTCTTCGTTAAGGCTTTGAGTGTCGAGGTGACCATGGCAATTCCATTACTGAAGACAGCCTGGTTGAGATCCTCTGCAAGAGGAGTTCTGAGGCGCCCATCACAAGTAAATTGAGTAAATTACTGGATGGAAAAACTACGATGCAAACACAAGCTGCGGATTTAGCAATTTTCTTTATTTGTCTATTACTCGGTGGTTACTATTGTCTGAAATATGTTATGAGGTCTCAAGGATTTCGGACGGGGTTTTGGACTGGCTTCTGGACACGGATTTTTATTGGAACATTAAGAAGTTCTACCGGTAGTGGTTTTCTAGAAAAGATCTTTAAAACATTTCTCTTCATCTTTGTGTTGTTGCTACTACTCGCATTCATGAATTTAAGGAAATAGCATTCAGGCAGGAGATATAAGTGAAGATCCCACACTCTTATCCGGCGTAACCCGACTGAAAAATGAATCTCTATGTGGGACTATAATCTTCAAATGTGTTTAAGGTGTACTCGCTGGCGATGATATTGAAATTCAGTACCTGTCTCCGGGGGGGAGTTGAAGTGAGATCCATGCTGTGCATCATCAACACTAACACTCCCTGCTTCATTCAGGCGGTCGCTAGACTGTGTCCAGTTTTACTATAGCGTCTCCAGGTCCATTTGGACCGAGTATATTAGATTGATAGACGCTATGGTTAAATGTGATGCGATCTAGAACAAGTCCCCTGCGATCGCTCGTCAGATCTACTTTAAAAACAGTTGGTAACCTCTGTTTTAACGCTGTTGAAACTGGCCAAAAACGGCTATCCAACTAATGACAAAATAAGCTGGATTTTTACTAACTATTCATGAAAACCATAGACTTGAATTCGTTATATAGCCAAACGGCGAGATACTGTTTCTTGCCGAAGTTTCAGATCTTCCCAATCAGGGATCATATTTCTCCAGGAGGTAAACGTGGCAACACAAGCAACTTATCGAACTCGTGATGGACAGGCTGATTATCGGTTTAATTTCGAACAACAATCTAATGGTACCTACCGCGCCTACATCACTAGTCAGCCTGGCTATAACGGTCGTGCCAGTGATGCGCACACAACTCACCGTAATAGCGATGCCAATGGACGCAAATTCGTGTGCTGGACGCGGCCTCTCAATTCTTTATCAGAAGCAAAGGCTGTTGCTGCACAATGGGCTGATGCAACGCAGCAGTACCGTAAAACAGGTCACCGGTTCTAACTAATGGACTAAGTTTCTTTTCACACTTTTACTGTAACTTAAAGGGATTTCACTATGGGTTGGTTTATTGCCATCTTCATCGGGCTGATTATCCTGGGAGCCTGCTGTGGAGATCCACCCTCAGGATCATGGCGGTAATTTCTGTCATTTAATAACGAAACAAGGGGAGCCATTTCTGGATCTCCTTATTTCGTTATTTTTTACATCCGAGCCTGTTTGACGAAGATCGAATCCGTGCAGGGAGGATATGGAGCAAAAGGCTTGGTATAAACCGCTACGCGGTGCAGAGACGAAGATTGTCTGCTGTCAACTCACTGGAACTCATGAGGGCCCTGGGGGGCAGCGCTCTATGGAGACTCCTCTCTTCGGGCAAACTGCTGAAACCGATCCGCTTCGCCCTGTCAGTTGATTCTATCAGTCTGGAGATCGCTGCCAGCAGACAGTCAAAATTGAAAGCACACTGGCAGATCAGATTGCAGTAAGTGAAGTAGGAATCTGTCCTGGACGGATGGGCTCGCGCCATCAAACGCAGACAAGGTATCTATGCACTGATGCAGCAACCCAGACAGATTCTCTGGGAACATTTTTTATGCAACAATATATAATTCAATATTACCGTTCGCCCTTGCCCCCTTTTATAAATACACTTTTAAGTGTCTGAGGACTCAGATACACCATTTATCGGTTGTAATTCAAGATACGAACCGTTTCTGACCCGGAAATCCCGCATTCCTCGTCCGAACATGCCACCGTTTCCTGTCGCAATGCCATACTTTTTTTCGGAAAACGCCGGCAGACTACTGTCTCAATGGGGATGAAATGAACCGATCGGATGCTCAAATCCAACTGGTCATCGGCTTTCTTGAGTGGGTGAGGTGATTGCATCATCATCGTTGTCTTTCTTTTACAATTCCTACATGTTTCAGGATTTCCAAATCCCGGCCCGATGCTTTTACTTTCTCGCCAGTAACTGTCTTCGCTCGTATATTCCTCAAGAAATCTGCCAGGCTAACGTCAATTTCGTTCAACGTTACACCTTGATCCGTGAGAATTCCAAGCAACACAACCCCGGTCTTAAGAGTCGGCGACACATAAAACGGGCAAAAGACTTGGTCACTGCCGCATCCTGAATTGATAGGCTTGCAGGCCGAATTCTCCCAAAAATCAGCGTCATTGGCAAGAATTAGAACGGTTTTTTCCTGATAATACGCTCTCTCAATCGATTGCCCCACCTTTTGCGCCATATTCGTCATAGTGGTATCGAACAACTCAAGATGAGTTCGTCTTCGTATGTTTTCTGGCTCACAAGCATGAGCATCCGCATCCACACTCTTCATGGTCTCTTCAATAATCTCCCACGATCTTCGGTCGCTTGCGAGTTCAAGGAGTGTATTCGGGTAGTATTTGGAAATAGTGAATAATGCATGCACGCCGAGCATGAACCTGGAGTTTGCCAGAAGTGGACGGTGTGTGCTGTGGAACGGAAAGAGTTCCGGCGATTCCTGCGCGTACACATTTTCTTTCACAACCGACGGCAAATCCATCATCAAACGCACTTTCAGATCATCGTAGAAGAACCGACCGCCGAATGCCTTATAGGATTCCGTGCCAGGATATAACGACAACGTATTGAAGCGTATTCGACATCCGGCATTCTGTGCCAGTAACGCTGTGGCAATGGTGTCTTCAAGTTGGTCGCGGCCAACATCGGGCTCTTCAAGCAGAAACGAGGCAGTGGGCCTGATTCCCACTTTGGAACAACACTCGAATCTGCGAAGCATATCCTCGTTTCCGCGATAAAGTGCTTTTGCAAAATTTCGCTGTGCTTTGGGGTGCACAACGTCTACACCAACATAAACAGAGTGGCAACCTGCAGCTGCCATTGCCTCGACAACTGGTTCGGATAATTGTGATAAGGTTGCATAGCAATGAAATGATATTTCTAAATTCGCAGCCGCAATTCGTTCGCAGAGATCAACAGTAGCACGAGGGTTGTTGATGAAATTATCCTGCACAAAGAAAAATCTGCGAGCACCTAAGTCAACTGCTTTTCGCAGTTCCGCCACGAAAACATCGGGGGCTTGACGTCTTTCCCCCTGTCCAAAATGGCCCGGGGCATAACAGTATCTGCATGACATTACACACCCACGCTGACCGGCTTCGAAATCGAGAGTGCGAGTAGGATTAACTTCAAAGTAGCGATTCAGTTCAACCAAATGATACGCCGGTGGTGGCACGTTCGCCGGTTTGGTCCGAAGGTCAACCTCTACACAAGACAATGTCGGACCTTCTCTAGAAACAATTCCTGGAATGCTGCGGTTACAAACCCCATTACGCAATTTGATTTCATTCAAAAAAAAACGGAATGACACCTCAGCTTCACGAGTTGCTACGAAATCAATCCATGGATATCGCTTGATCACATCATTCGCAATTGCTGAAAAATGTGGGCCTCCAAGAATAGTAATCACATCTGGCATATGCTGCTTTACCCGCTGTGCCAGTTTCAGACAGAAATGGGAATTAACTCCCATGCTTGAAAAACAGACAACGTCAGGCCGAGTGTCGCAGACTCTTTCGATAGACCAGTCATATAGCTGATCATCTTCTGGTGCTCGTTGGCTCAGAACTTCTAAATTGAGGTCTAGGATTTGCGAAGTGCAGCCACATTCTTCGGCAATAGATCCTAGAAGTAAAGTCCACAGGGGGGGGGCGAGGTCGATGCTGACCTTTGAAGCACAAGGCGGATTAACGAAAAGCACGTTCATACTTATATGCCTGAATCCTGAAGGCTTTCACCGATGTCCAACAAGATTGCTTCCAACAAGAGCAGATTTCGTTCGTCTGGCGACTGCCGACAAGTTCTTCTACCATCGGCACTGGCCTCTCGCTCAGTATCAGCATGTTCCATTCGAATCCGATCTTTAAGAACAAAACGAATCCTTTTCAAAAGCTGAATCGCTTCTTGCCCCGGACTCACACCTTGCCAGACTTCATCCCGCAACCAATAAAGGCAGTATCTCATACTTGCTGTCTCTTTTACTGAATCTTCGATAGTTCCCTCAAAGTATTGCGGCAATCGCTTTAGTAGTTCCTCACGCTGATACCGCAACATCATTGGTGCGAGGGCCTGATAAGCAATAAAAACGTGATTACGAATCTGTGCCGGAATCAGGTTACCATTCTTCATTAAGTAGTCTTTCCAAAACGTTTGATCATTCGCTTCCTGATGGGCATGTTCTGCCAATTGCAATGCGATCGAAGCGGGATTGGTACCGCCAACAATTCCTAGACGATGTAAACCACCAATTACAGTTGCGTGTTCGATTGCTCGCGCCCTCCATTTGTCCGTAATTTGCCAACGATGGGGTGCGCCACCCAGAAATCTGGTGTAAAAGCGTCTCAACGCGCTTGGTTCTGACAGACGATCAATCGCGGTTATTAAATGATAACGAGCATGTCGAGTGGTTGGCGTATCATCATCTAACGAATCGGGGAGCAACTTTTGAAAACCTGATCGAAATGCTTCACCTAAACTTTCCAGCACGTCCTGATTGATTTTACATACGGTAATTGCGATCTCGGACAAAAAAGTCAGGTGCCATGCAACTGTTTCTCTTTCTAAACCACTCTTCAGGCAATCTTGAACATGTTCAAGCAGTCCTTCACCTCCTAGTAACACTGCTGCCGCCCGCGCTCCATAAAAGCGAAGATTGCCTTGCCCGGCTATCGATTCTCGGCTTGGTTCAAACTGCAAACGCAAAGCATCAATGGTACTCTTAAATAACTGAATGTCAGACTCACGAGCATCCTTTCTGCTGAAAACGGACCGGAGGATGGCCAGCGCCGATTTAAATGCATCCCAGATGGGCTCCAGTTCTAACCAGATTATACATGCATCTTCCTGTTGGTGAAGAATCTTCGAGATGGATTTGATTAAACTGCGAGCATGTAGAACATCCTGTGTCGCCCAGTTTGGAATGATGCCCCTATTGGCAAGTACAAACATCGCATGATCATCGATATCTTCCAGGAGCGAGGATACCTGGATGACCGTACCGTCCACCAAAAAGTCCTTGGTGGCCGTATCCTCAGAACGCAATTTCCGAGAGACAAAAGCGTGCAAAAACCGCAATGCCGGGTCAAATCCGCTATGAATCCAATCACCGTTTTCGACAGTCAGGTCTAGTCGACTTCGGGTCTCTCGTCGCATGTTGTTCTCAATCGCTTTGAGAAATATGTGCTCCTCGTCTCCAAGCCGATCAAAACAAAGTCGGTGGTCGAGTTCTTCATTGTCTGGACCGTCAGGAATCAAAAACTCTGGGCTAACATCGGCTTCTTCCAAAAAATCTATCGTGTATAAGGACGCCAGCAACACGCAGTCGCTTTGAAGTGCCGCCGGAGTCAAATATCCAGAGCCGATGCGAGCAAGCGTGCGCCCTGCCACTCCTGCTGAAGTTAAACACGATACCGATTCTCCCAATGTTCCGAAAAATGAACGGTCCGGCCTGGCGTCAAGGAGCCTGCGACGACAAAGGATCGCAGTCTGAAGAACATTAAGTGGCAATACTCGGATCTGATGTGTAATCCACCACCGATCCTTATCCAGAGACTTGGATTTCTGAATTATTTCGCTTACACCGTCACCTGAAATCAGCAACCGCGCAGTAGTGCTGAAAAATGTAAGCAACTTTTCAACGAAGGATTCATCTATTCCCCCTCGTCGGAAATCAAGATTATACAGAATGAGAACAACTGAAGAAGACGACAGCGCCTTCAAAGCAGATTTGCCATCTAGTGGCAAGTCCGCTGCAGTAAAGATCGATTCAGCCAAGGCCTCCAGGCATTCGCTGTCGTCTTGAATGTCCCAAGGTTTGCTACGTTGCAGTTCAAGTTCCCATTGGTTCCAGTTTGTAATGATCGGGACTGGTATTGCCGCTGGACATCCATCTGCCGGACTATATTGTTCAGCGAGTGTTGCTGCCAGTTCAACACACGTCCAGGCTCGCGCGCTTCCGCGACGACCCTCAAGGCAAACTCGGACGGGCCCGCTCCATCGCTCCGAAAGAATGCTTTGGACCTCAGTCAACGTGTCTTTCGAATAGGTAACAGCGGACTGACCAGCCCTGCGCCACTGACAAACTCTTGCTGGAATTGTCAGGGGCTCCCGCCGACTTCGATGTACCAGACGATCGTCGTGTAGACGCCGCAGGTATTGTGCGATTGCGCTGGGAGGATAGCCCAGATTCTCCGTAGTGGACTCAGCGCGGGGACTTTTTCGATACTGTTTCTTCACTTGATCCCAGACGTCGGAGTAATGTTCGTAGCACTGCTCGACGGCTTTGATTTGTGACTCTGATACATTCTCTCGTTCCAGAAGCTCAATTACTTCTTTATCAAATGTCTGCCTTCTGAGCCTCGATTTCGCGCGAATCCAACGCAGGACTTGACGTGAGGAGCGGCGATTCATCATTTGATGCGATACATATTCAGCTATCTTTGTGGGCTCGCTCAGGTCTTTGCCGAGTGTTTTCGACAGCAATCGTCCCAAATCTTCCGCTGCTGAATAAAGTTCTTCGATGTTGCCGTCAGTGATTACAGATATCTCTTTCACGGTTCACCTTGTACTCAAGTACTGAAATTGTCCTGTATTTAATGTCGGGACATCTACATTAGCACCAGAAACAGGATATATCAAGAAAACACTTTTTCTATCGACAGTCAGGAAGACTGACATATAAACGAAATTTAATAATTGACAAATAATGTCGGACATGTATCATATGTCTTTAAGCTCGGTAGTCATAACCGTTATTTTCGCAATAATCGAATCTCGGGAATTGGGGCAATTCTATGAATTACCAATACTCCTATGGAATGAAAGATGCGACTCCTGCAACAGTGCCCTACCCTGACAGTCTCTCCATTTCGCCTAAATGTGAAACATTTAAAACTTTTGGCTCCCACAAAAACCGCCCCATAAAACTCAACGCCGACGTGTTAGGCCGAACTGGCAGAGTCCGTTCGATCAACGGCCAAATGCCATTATATCTTGTCAGCTGTTCGGGCAACTTTGAAAACGACTTTGCTTTTTGCACTCAACACGACGAAATCGATGCTGTCGTGATCTCCGCCGTTCTTTCTCCGGTCGAATCGTTTGACGCACTGGCCGTTCACGGTCAGGCCGGCGCCCTTTTTGTACCCATCGCCCCTGGTGGCATACTCAACGTGTTTTCGAAGCATGCCAACAAGCACCAGCGAAATTGGACGAGCTTTGCCCTGGGTACTCAAGGTTTGCGACTATCTAACGACTCTTTAAGCAGTAAGCGATACCTTCCCGCCTACGATATCCTCAATCGCTATGTGAACTGGCCGCTGATGAATAGCCCACCTTTGCTTTTCCCAAAATAATCTACTTAGGAGATTAGCTGATGCCTGGTGAAATTGAAAATTGGCTACAGTCTGAACTGAATTCAATCACCGACAGGATTTCGATCGAGATTGAAGACGACCAGTGTCCCCACTGGCATGCAGAGGGATTGCATTTGCACACACAGGTGCAACTGAGCGTTCAAACTGCTATGGTTAAACTTCGTGAAGAGGAAACCCGGGCTGCGGAGGGAAACGAGACCTCAGAAATGCTGGTCGTGTCATTGCAGGCTTCCACCCAGCGATTGCAGCACTGGCTCAAAGCCAGGGCCAGGAGTATCCTGTTTCTTTCAAACTGGGGAAATGATGTGGCTCAACGTGTTGCTGCTGATCTGGCAAGGAAGTTTTCTCACCAGGGCCGCTATCTCAACCTGGTTGAAGACGCTGTCCAAGACGCTTTTATCGAGTTTCAAGAGACCCTCGAAGAGCAAGGTGATGAATTCCCCATTGCTTCGAAATCCAAATTTTCGGCTTGGATCCGGGTGGCAGCAAAGCGAAATCTTCTCGACTATGGCAGACGGGAAATGAAGTATTGTGCCCTTCCGGGCGAGACCACCGACTATTTAAGTAGCAGGTCTGGCTATCACCTTGATCCGGAACTGGTCAAACTGGGCAAGGAGATCATTTCCCGAATGCCAGAGGAGTACCGAGAGATCCTCGGGCAACGCTATGCCGATGAGGCCACCTTCAGCCAGATCAGGTTTTCCCTTGGTGTTTCTCTGGGAAAAGTATTTAATGACTGTCAAAATGCCGTTTCCTGGTTAAGGCAGCAATTTCTTGATCTGGAAGGAAGCTTTGTTGCTGAGGACTGGCAAGTACTGACTGAAATTATCCTTCTCCTGCTGCTTAATGAAGATGAGGACTTCAATACGACAGAATAGGGGGACTCTTCAACGCAGTATGCAATTATTTGTAAACACTGCTTCACACCTGGAAGCGACATCTGCTGGCCAGTAACCACGTCGTTGCAGCGTTCGAAGTATTACGGTCTGCCATAAATTGATCAGCCACCAGGGAAGCGGTTGGCAGATCGTCATGCCTGGAAGATTTCCACTTGGCTCAGTATGTAAAAAAACGGGCGACGTGTTTTCGTCGCCCGCTTTCCCCCATGGTATGGTTTTCATTTCTCACCCAGCGTGAAATGTCCCTGGAGGTACCACATCCTCCCCGTGAAATGTTCCTGGAGGAACTACATCTTCACCGCGAAAGGTTCCTTCTGGTACGACATCCCGACAGGTAAGAATCATCTTCTGCTTCTGTAACATCGCTCACTCCTCTTAAAAGGTTTTCGCCCAGGTTGATTTCGCCTGTGAAACCGCAGCATACCCCGGCTCTCAGAAATACAACGAAACGGTGGGACGATTTTTCACAACTGATTCCAAAAATATTCTTTTCAATTTGTCGTGAAATTTCTCGCGGGCGGTTCGTTAATTTTATGTGACTAACCATCTTGGTAGCACAGGTAACAGATTATGTCGCCCGTATCATTTTTGTAATGGGAGCTTCGAAATGCGGCAGTTTATAAATGGGTCAGATGAAGCGTTTAAAGATCTCGAAGAAAAGGCGAAACGTGGCTGTGTAACCTTCTCGGACCAAGAGATGCCCCAAGGAGTCTCCCCATCCCGAGCTCGGGTGGGATTCGAGGTCGATCCAGCCACCCAGAAGGCGACGTTGCTTGTGGAGCATGGAGGACAGTACACTGGCCGAGAGACTGACATTCGTCAATGGATTGAGATAGGTGCCTGTCAATTCCAGAATTTCGCGGCACTCAAGGAATGGTTACAACACAGGCTATCAAACTATTTTACCTCAGGAGATCAAACAGAAACTCAAGGATGGGAAGTGCCGGGGAATGGCAATGTTGAATCAGTGAGCCGATCTGCAGATGAACTTACCGATCTTTCGAAAGTTAATTCCGATGTAGCCGGGCTTAATCGACCAACTTACATTAATGCGATGCAGATTGCTGAAAGTCTACAAGAACGAGTTCGAGGACAGAATTCTGCAATGGAAGTTCTGGCAAAGAAAACCGCTCAGCACTTGGCACGTCGACACCCACGTCGTCCAATGACGGGAATGCTGCTCGGGCCAACCGGCACCGGCAAGACGTTGACAGCCGAGTCGCTTTCTGAAGTTCTCAGCATTCTTATGCCATCAAGAAACAGATACGGTTTCCTCAGACTCGATATGACTGAATACCAGGAAAGACACCGGATCAGTCAATTGATTGGTTCACCACAAGGATACATTGGCTATGGAGAAGGTGCTCAACTGGTGGATACTCTCTCTGCTAACCCCAGGACCATCGTCGTATTTGATGAAATCGAGAAAGCACATCCTGACGTATTTCGAACGTTAATGAATGCCATGGACGCTGGTCGTCTTTCATCGGCAGCACGGACAAACAGTGACCATCAGGTTGACTGTCGACATGCGATATTTCTGTTCACGACAAATCTGGAGTGCCATCCCATTCTCGAAGAGCTTCGGTCCAAAGGAGATCCCATTTCATCGTCGATAATCAATGAGGTCAGTCGGCGACGCCTGAAGACTAAAGGACTTCCTCCCGAGTTGGTTGGCCGAATCAATACATTTTTGGTATTCCAGCCATTGAGTGGACGGACACGCGCAGAAATTATGACCCAGTCCATCGCCCGCGTGGGGCAGGAATACGGAGTCGATGTTGTCACCGTTGATCCTCGCGTTGTGAACAAAATGTTACAGGAGGGAGAAGGGGTCAGCTTTGGTGCTCGCCCTGATGAATATGCTGTAGATGATCTGCTCGGAGGAGTCTTTTCGTCCGCTGCTCAGCAGGGACTTCAGCAAGTTGAGATCCGATCCGAGCCGGAACTGGCATGTGTTCCCGCCGCGACAGAAGAAAGTTGCTGAAGCAGGGCACACAAATATCGTACAGAGCCTGCTCGAGCGGAACGGGGCGGGGAATCCCCTTCGGTTTCTTGAGCCTCTTGATTGGATCTGCTACGTCAAACATCCCTGCAGCGCGGTTAAAAGCCGCATTCTCGATGGCAAGCACTCTTCTGTGTGTGGCAGGACTCTTCCAGGACTCATGGCTGTCAATCCATTCCTGGATATGCCCCTTTTGGGGAATCGGAAAAGGGAAGGCTACCGCAAGACAAACAAAGATCATTCATTCAAGTAACTGAATTATTCCGGTCTCCCTTACTCATCTTGTATTTTGTCAGACTCTGCTCACAACACCGCAAATATTCTGAACAAACCCGTGCTACGAACCAGGAGCCGTGGTTGATCACATTACCCGATTCGTCTGACCAGGTAAGCTACTCTTTCGCCAGGATAATTTCTACTTCGTGTTTCTTATTCTTTCCACGAATGCGATTGCCATTTTCATTGAATAGCGTGCCCCATCTTTTCGTTCTGGCTTTATGCAATCCCCCTATATCAAAGCGGATTCGTATCATGATTTGCTTGACCCGCTGGTTCCATTGGCTGATACTAAAAGGTAATAACTTGCAATCCCCGAGAAGAATCACTTTGATTGGAGCCATTATGCAACCTGCAGCAGTAATTTCCGGGCTTGATGAAAAATCATCAAATAGATATTTACTACATAATATTACTACACTCATCCTTACAACACTGACATTATACATTGTGTTTGGTTCGCTTAATATAGCATATTCCTCTGAAAAGAAGAGTGTACCTAATATTGTATTTATACTCGCCGATGACCTGGGCTATGGCGATCTGGGCTGTTACGGCCAGAAAAAAATCAAAACGCCCCGCATTGATCAGATGGCAGCCGCAGGCATGAAATTCAGCCAGATGTATGCCGGCTGTACCGTGTGCGCGCCTTCACGATGCGTGCTGATGACAGGCCTGCACATGGGACACGCTCGCGTCAGAGGTAATACACGCGTGAAAGAAAACCAGTCTCTCAAACCCGAAGATGTAACCGTTGCTGAAATCCTGAAACAGGCAGGCTACAAGACCGCGCTGACAGGAAAATGGGGTGTGGGGGAAGCAGGGACACAAGGCGTTCCCAACCTCCAGGGCTTCGATTATTTTTATGGCTACCTGAATCAACATAATGCCCACAACTATTATCCCGGCTTCCTCTGGAAGAACGGAAAAAAAGTTTCACTGAATAACATCGTCGATCCTGCCACGATCAACTCCGACGGGCTGGGCGGAGTTGCGACTAAAAAAGTCGACTATTCGCATGATCTGGTCATGCAGGAAGCACTCGATTTTATCGATCGGAGTGCCCAGGATCCCTTCTTCCTGTATGTCGCGCTCACAATCCCCCATGCCAATAATGAAGCAGGACGCAAAGTGGGTGACGGACAGGAAGTTCCCGATTACGGCATCTATGAAAACACGGACTGGAAGAAACAGAATAAAGGACAGGCCGCCATGATCACCCGTATGGATACCGGTGTCGGCCAGATTCTGGATAAACTCAAAACCCTCAATATCGACAAAAATACTCTTGTCATATTCAGTTCAGATAATGGACACCACCGCGAAGGTGGCAACGACCCCGAATTCTTTGATGCGAATGGCCCCCTGAGGGGCATGAAACGCGATCTCTACGAAGGGGGCATCCGTGTACCCTTCATCGCGTACTGGCCCGGAACGACACCCGCAGATTCGCTTTCCCATCACATCGGCTATTTCGGTGACCTGATGGCGACTGCTGCAGAGCTGGCAGATGTCCCCTGCCCTCCCGGGCTGGACAGTGTCAGCATTGCTCCCACGCTCACAGGTCATCCTGACCAGCAGAAGCAGCACGACTTCCTCTATTGGGAATTCTATGAACAGGGGAGTAAACAGGCGGTGCGTGCAGGAAAGTGGAAAGCCGTCCGTATGCCCATGCTGACCGGCAATACAGAGCTGTATAACCTTGATCAGGACCTGGGCGAAGGCAAAAACATTGCCGACCAGCACCCCGAACTCGTCAAGCAGCTGGAAGCCATGATGCAACAGGCCCATTCAGATGACCCGCTCTGGCAGCCCGGCGGAAAAGCTCCTAAAAAACAGCCCGCGCCTGGAGATGGCAAACCGCGATTTTGAAACAGTTCCCGGCTGAATTGATATTGATCATCAATTACAAATATATGTTTCAATCGTCACGAGCGCGACTTCACCTGTCAGGATATCGTAGTATGCTGTTGATTTTGCAGAAACATTGAGGAATGTAAAGCCAAACAAAGTGCTGCAGAAACCTTCTACCGGGACTGTTGCCTGCGCGCGAACAGCAGGCAAAACACCAATGGCATTAACATCTAATGAAGTATTAAAGATTATTCCCGGTGGTGCACCAGGAGTCGTTATTCTGCCAAACACTAAATTCCCATCGCAGGAAGCATTTTGGTTCGGGTTTGTCACTACGATTGTGCCATCATAATTGGGATCCAATACAACAGGATTCCCGATTACAGTATTGGCAGCAGCATAGGTAACACCGGAGTTTCTAGGAGTCTCGGTCAGAACAGCTCCTGAAGCCCCCCACTCCTTAGCAGCAGCTAATGCTGCCGCATCAAGCGCTTTATTGAGTTCTGACTGAGCTTGCCATAAATTTGATATTTCTAAAACAACACAGAAAAAAATCAGAAAAACCGATCCCCAGAGGATCAGCCACAGTACTGCAATCCCTCGGCGATTGTTGTGAGCACCTGTATTTGAATCAATTCGTTTCATAAATGTAACGCAGAGTTAGAAAACAAGAAAAAAAGATATCACTTTATAAGTACAAGCAGTGTGCTAAGGAATGGTCGGTATGGGCAATAATGGAACCTCATAGATATACGTCGTTGTTTGTTCGACAATATAATCCTGGACTGAAAAACCGATACTTGAGATCAGGTCTGGTACATTGCCATTAAGCGGAACACAAACCGTCGTGCGAACCGACTGATTAACGAACACAACAGGCCCTGAAGCTGAGGGAGGAACCACTGGAAGAGCTGTTGTGGGAGGCTCGCACTCACAATCAGGATCTGCTACTGCAGGGTCAGAAACGGTAACTTCAGGACCAGGACCAAGAGGAGGAACGACAGGCAGAATCCCATCAGGAACATTATGTTCTAAGATGACCCGGCAACTCCCCAGAGGAATTCCCCCCACATTCAAGACCCGATCCACGCTCGCCTTCAATGGACCTGTATTTAATGTATTGATTGTTGCACGTTCTGTTTCGGAAGCAATCTTGGCAGCATAGCGACTCGCATATGCGGTCTGCTCATTGACTACATAAATCAGGGAAATCTGGACCATTGACAGCATGATGATCAGCAATGCAGGGGCGGTCAGAATCAATTCCAGCACGACAACCCCCGCTCGGGGAACTGTTGTCTCCTTATTTAATTGTCTGAATTTCTGCACGGTCAGATCCCATATAATTTCACAAGACAAATTTTTTTATGATTTCCAGCAATCTAATTGCTGCAATACTAGTTTGGCAAGCAATTTGCGTTCCCTAGATTCCTGTCACTTCAGTTCTCTGCAGAAACTGCGGAGAATCTGGAGAACGTCTGTCATTCAAGCAATCTGGAATTCCCGTACCATTCCGCCGGAAACAATTTTGCCTTGAATATTGATAACTAAACTTAGCACGCGCGAACCAAATGTCTCCATTTGTTAACACGTGCCAGAATTGAAGTGCGTAAAATGCAATTGAGCGGGCCTCGAAGCTTGTTGAATAACGGGAACAGCCGATTTTCCAGTTTAACTGGAGACAGGCAGCGCACAGGATCGGTATTGCTGGAATTTATCCTGGCGTTTCCGCTGATCCTCATTATCTCGCTGGCAATCATCGAGTTCGGTTTTTTCGCGCTGCTGCAGCAGACAGTGACGGTCGCCACAATCGAGGGTTCGCGCGAAGCAGCGCAGGTGGGTACAACAACCGACTCAGTGGGGAACTTGATCAAGCAGTATGTTGCCGTCAATTCTTTGAACCTGGTGGTGACTTCACCGGCTACATCAAATGCGGGTAACGTTTTAGTGACGATTGAAACGGGTCCGCCTACCTCTACCACCGTGACCATCGGAAACAGCGATATCCCCTGCACGCCGGTTGGTCCTGCCCCAGGAACTTCAGAAGTCAAAGTAACGGTTTGTGCCAATTTAACTGATACGAATGGTGAAATCCCCCTCCCCAACCTCTTATCTTCATTTGGTTTCACGCTTTCGGGAAAACAGATTGAAATCAGCGCTATGA
Organism: Gimesia maris; assembly: GCF_008298035.1. NCBI lineage: Bacteria > Pseudomonadati > Planctomycetota > Planctomycetia > Planctomycetales > Planctomycetaceae > Gimesia > Gimesia maris. The sequence continues at coordinate 1,781,938 of NZ_CP042910.1, read as the reverse complement.
CCGGATTAGAGTAACAGCTGTCTGATTATCTCTTTCACACCGCTTTGAGTTCTTTACGGAACTCAATTTTCTGTCAGAACAGCAAGTTTCTCTGCACATGAACGAAATTGCGACAGGTATGTTCTTCTGGCTGTTGAAGATACTGGGTGCGTATCTCGGAATTCTGATCGTACTGACTCTCGTTCTCTCCCGCTGGAAAAAAAATTCATCCCAGGAAACGGAAGAAATTGCCGACCAGAAAAAGCAGCAGAAAAAACGCTGATCTACACATCTTCTTACTGGGCAAACGGCAGCGGGAACTGTTTCTGTGTCTGATTACTGGTTTGCGCAGGTCGCGTCCAGCGTCCCGTGGCATTACCGGCGGGTCTGCCTCGCATCACGTTATTCAGAAATGTTTTCAGAGAACCATCCAGCAGTGGATTCGATTTGATATCCACGATCGGACTGGAGGTCGTTCCCCGCAGTTCAACCCGAATCCAGCCACTGGTGGCGTGTCCGATCAACTGGGTAATCGCCGGTAGAGGCAGCTGGCGACGCGTGAGCTGAGAAAACAGATCCACTTTCAACCGTCCATCAAAGTGCGCTTCGCCCGCCTGTCCGTACAGACTGATGGCGTTTCCTTTGAGCTCGATATATTTCAGATGAAAGGTCTGGTTGGAAACCGTGAAATCGCAGAAGGCAGAATCAAAGGCGGTTTTATCGGGCTGAGCCAGGCGTACCACTTTGAAAATCTGGGCAATCGGAGGCAGTTCATAAATGGCAGCCGGGCTGATCTGCAACTGTCCCTGCCCTTTCAGGTCTGATTTACTGGACCCACGTCCCCAGAGCTGAATCCAGCCATTCATTACGCCACGCAACTGGGACTGTCCCGGCATATACCGGGCCGCATATTCTTCCAGCAGCCCCCGGTTCAGTTCGATCTGCATATTATAGGTGGGGATATCATTCAATTCGATATCCCCCATGCAGGTCAGCACACCACGGATTGCCTTGGCAGAAATCGGCTGCATGGAATTGATCTGCGGTAAACTGACTGACTGAAACTGCTCGCGACGGATCTGTCGCGAGCCGACTGTTAATTGCTGATCATGAATTTCAAACGGGCCTCTGATTTCTGTCAGATGATAATCCAGAATCACCGCCGAATCTAAATCCAGATCTCCCTTCAAATTGAGATGACTTCCATCCCAGTTCCCTTCTGAATGGACCTTACCGTAAACTTTAGTAAGATCCACACCGGCGGTCAGCGTGTTTTCAGCCAAATACGAATTCATATCCCACGCTGCGGTAATAGATGTTCCCGGCTGTTGTGAGCCACGAAATTCGATTTTGCCATTCGCTGAAATCGGTCGCTGGATATTGAGCGTATTCAATGCCGATGCCATCGCTTCCGGCAGTGCCTTCTGAAACGCACGATCCGTCGTCAAGTCATCGATGATCATATTATCCAGCAATACCCGCCAGTCCCCCCGAGGCGTGACTTCGGCAAATGCCTTTCCGATGCGAATTTTTGTCTCATCATGATTTCCAAAGATTCCTGACATGCGGACTTCGCTGACCCCTGTTTCAGGGTTGACGAAATAACTCCCATGGGCTTTCAGGTTATCCAGGGGGTAGGGAAAGTCTTTCAGACTCATACTGCCGTCAGACAAGGCCACACTGGGAATACTGACCTGCAACGGTTTGCCACGCTCCCAGACGACATGCGTATCCAGGTCAAGCTTCCCGGTAGGCGAGAAATTCATCCAGAGTTCCTGCAACGATTCTGGTAACGCCAGTTTGAGACTGGAATCACAGGATGCATTTTTGGCTGATACTTTCAGCTCCAGTTTACCATTATTGGCAAAACGGGCATAAGAACCGTCTGCCGACAGACTCGCACTGCCATGTTTGCCTGTCAGTTGCTCAAAGCGGGTGACTCCCGTATTACTGAAATAGGAGACACGCCCTTTGAGATCGCTGATTCGATAGGGAAATTCCTGATACTGCAACGATCCATGATCCATTTCTGCGACGAAATTCAAATGAATCGGCTGATCTAATAACGGGGCCCGAGTGAGGGTAAGGGTGGCATCGGCTGTTCCCTGCAGGTCGACCTGATCCAGTACTTTTCTGACGACCTCAGGAGAGGCAGCCCGCAGCGTTGCATCAATAGGCACCTGCTTGATTTGGACCCAGATATCAATCTCAGAAGCGGGGCCTGGATGCCTGACACGGCCTTTCGCTTCCACACGCCGCTGGCCAGCCGTTCCGTCAAAGTTCAGTCGCAGTGTGTCTCCCTGCGTCTGCTTCATTTGCCCTTTGATATGCGATACGCGATAAGGGAAATGTACCGGAATCACTTCTGCATCATAAGTCGAAACATTCAGATTCTGAATCTGCCACTTGCCTGTGCCAGGATGATTTAAATCAACTTCCAGATCCACATTACCACTGGGCCGTAACGTATCATAAGTACGGGCCAGGCCTCCCGACAGACGACTCCGCAGCCGTTCATCGAGTGGAAGTTTTCGCGTCTGGAAGGAAAAAGAACTCTTATATTTCAGAGGTGAATTGATGGCCGCATACTCAGAAAAGCGATGGATGCCTTTCAGTTCAAAACTGGTTTCACCATTAAACGCCTGTAAGTTCTGAACTTCCAGCCGCTGATTATTCACCAGCACCTTTCCCGCGATGTTACGCAATGGAAAAGGTAACACCGGGTGCTTCAGCTTGCCTTCACGTAAATGTGTCAGTACCTGAAACTGAGGGGGTTCGTTCTGACTGCTGCGCGCAAGACTGAATTGAATATCCATCTGGGCACTCACTCCCAGGTCATACATACCTGTGGCAGGATCTGGTTTCAATTGCAGGGATGGCATTGCTGTTTTCAACTGATTCATCAGTTCCGGAGAAATCCCGGTTGCCATCCGCACCAGATTCGGCCCAAACTCAAGTTGACTCCACGATCCTGCGATCGACCCCAGCTTGGTATTGATATCCCAGTAACCTGAGATTTCCAGTTTGCCTGCCTGGGGAATCGAAGTGTGGCCCTCAATTTCATAGCGGCTGGTTCCAGAGGGAATCAACCTCAAATCCAGATTCTGAAATGTCATCGTCGTGGGAACCCCCTGGGCTCCCCGTTCAAATTTCAATGACAGACTCCCCCGTTCAATGACCAGTTCGGGGAGTGGATTATCACTTTTGACCGGTTCCGGCAGACCTTCCCAGTTCCAGGTCCCGTCTGCCATTCGCACCAGCACCAGTTGGGGACGATTCAGCACCACTTTCTGAACGTCGATGATCTGGTGCCGTGCGAGCTTCTCCTGGTTCAAAGTCACTACGACCTCAGGCAAATCGATAATCGTGTCAGGGTGATTCACCACGTTCACCCGGCAGCCTTCAATCCGCACCCGACGCCGAAAATCAAACTGCGCCCGATCCATGTCGAGCATCAGTCCCGGAATATGGTTCGTTATCTTTTCCAGGATGCCCGCTTTTAACATTTCATCACTGCGCATCCACCAGTAATACCCGTAACCTCCGCCGGTAATGACCAGCGAAAACAGGATCAACAGACACCATTGAAATGTTTTACGAACAACCATAGCTTTACTTAATCACTTGAGATCTCTACCAGATCACGGATGGATTTCTTTCTTTTGAAATCGGGAAACATATAGCTGGCAGATACCCACGGCTGACAGAATATACAAACTGTATTCCGCCGGCAGTCGGTACCGCAGCGAACTGACAAACACCAGATGAATCAACGAAAAATACAGAATGGGTCCCGTTGTCATCAGCAACAGCAGACATTGATTCCGGGAAACCCAGGCTCCATAAACGGCAAAGACCATCACAGGCACAAAAACCACCGACACCGCCAGCATCATCCACCAGGATTGGAACTGGGCTGCATTCGGCCACGGTTTCCAGTATCGCAGCAGCTTCGCAGCCATTAACTGCAATACATGTCCTGGATGCTGCTTCGCATACGCAACCGCCCGTTGTGTATAGTGTTGATTCATTTCGTATTCTGTCATGGAATCCAACACGTGTTCCTGATCAAAAAAAGTCATGTCGCTGTCGCCGGTGGCCCGTGGATTCAAGCCATCATACAAGCTCGGTCCTGCCCAGAGCGTGGTGGGAACAAAATGTCCTGTCACCTGATAATTTCGTATCACCCAGGGCAACAGCATCAAAGTAAATCCCGCCAGCAGTACCAGTGCTCTCTGCACCGCTGCTTTGCGATGCCCTCTCGCACTCAAAATATAAAAGGCGACCACCAGGGGAACGACCAGCAGCCAGCTGGGTCTCACATAATACGCCAGTGCGAGTGATACGCCTGCCAGCAGTGACCAGAGGATTCCCCTGTTCCGATCTGTACTCTCCCATTTGATATTTGATAATTTGACGAGCACCCATAATGAAATCAGCATCGTGAGGGCAAATACTGTCTCGCTTAAAAACAGCACACTGAAACCCGCCATCACCGGAGAGACTGCCGACAGCCCCGCTGCCAGCACACCCACCGTTTCATTCACCAGCTCCTTCCCCAGTAAATAAACAACAAAGCAGGTCACCACGCCCAGCAACGCCAGCACCAGTCGTACCCGCGCATGCGATTCACCGACCACCGACATCGCTCCTGCCAGCACCACTGGAAATCCAGGCATCCGCAGTACACGTCTTGGTGGTGTGTAAATCGAATACGGTTCACCATGTTTCATGGTCTGAGCCAGCTTCCAGTAACCTTCTGCGTCTCCTTCAATCACGTATGTTCGATCAGGCTGACGATCCAGTTGGCGCTGCACGTACACCGCCACGCCACACCTGATAAATGCGGATATCAATAAAACCAACAATAATAAATAGTTAAGCCGTTTTGTCTGCGGCATATTTTTCCCTGCCACTTTTGAAATGTGGGAATAGTACGACTACTCGACTATCAGGGTCAATTCCAATATAGCTGCCCTGCAATCGCAGGTATCAATCATCTCTGATTTGAGACCCCGATTTCACAGATAGTCGACATCTCTACTGAACAAACTACGTAATGACACGAATCGATAATTCGCATTCGGTCCCCTCCAACTCACCCATCTTGACACAAAACCAATGATCGTTTAGTCTCCCCGCTCCTCTCTCAAGACGCATCACCTCCAATTCATCTCACTCCTTTCACGAAGCCCATTTTTAATGGCTGAGGGAAACTATGCGCTATTTCAAATTCTCGATACTCTCCGGAATCGCCCTGTTCGCAGTCGCCATGTTTTTCCTTTCCCGTTCGATTGATGGCTTTCTTGAAGTCAGCAAAGATTCAGAACAGGTCTCTACTGACTCAGCATTGGAATTATCATTATCAGAACCTGGTGAATTTCCCGAGCTCAACCTCGATTTCCCGGCGGGGGTAAATGAAAGTCCTGAGAAATCAGAATCAGCTCCTGATACACAAACCAGTAAACTGAAAACGCCCAAAGCACCGGGGCCTGTTTCAGAAAAGCCTGAAGATCAACTTTTAGCTGCTGGCTCAAATCAGACAGGAACAGTCCCTGAACTGAATCTTCTGTTGCTCGCGCAAACGACCAGAGAACAACGTACCACTCTGATTGAAGAACTCATTCGCCTGGATGCGGATCTGGTGCGTCAAGCGGCACTCACAGCCGGACTCCAGCAGGAGCGATCACCTGGTTCGGGTCAGACGGTCCAACAGATTGCACTTTCAGCCGGTTCTCCAGGCAAGATGATCTCAGCTGGATATTCCCCCCGACAGAATCCCACCCAGCCAGATCCGTTTCTGGTACAACAACAGCAGCCCGTACAAATCGTAGCCGCCTACCACGGAATCAGCATTAAGCTGCCAGGTACGCCGCTGCAGAACGGGCAACTGCACCAGAAGATTAAAGTCGTTCCCGCAAACACCAATACGCTGATGCCGGCAACGGTTTTAAGCCAGAACCTGGTCGCCCTCGACCTCCCGCCTCGACTCATACAGGCGGGCAACAGTCGGAACAGAACCGTACTCAAGCTGTCTGAACTGGGTGAATTCCAACCAGCCGAAATCGTGAAGCTGACAGGTGCGGGACTGGTGATCGGCCTGAATGGAACTGGTGACCGGAATATTTCTGCGGAGGCGATCCGGGCACTTAAATCATCCATGAACGCAATGAACATCGATCAGCGCAACATCAAAACACCAATCCAGGCCGGGAATCTGGCCAATGTCTCTATTGTGGTCTATATCCCGAACCAGGGAGTTCCCCGGGGAAAGCAGCTGGAGTGTTACATTACTGCAGCCAACCCGGGCGTCGATCTGACCGGCGGTTATCTCCTGCCGACGACGATGAATATTTCTGGTTCCCAAAATACAAAAGCTGACGCGATGGCGATGGGCTCAGTTCAGACCGATCACAGCAAACAAAAAAATCAGGCCATGATTGCCAGGGGGGCGCAACTCCTCACCGAGGTGAATCCCCGCCTGGTTTCAGGTCATGGAATCCCGCACCTCAAGTTTTTTCTGAATGCAGATGCCCATTCTCCTCAAGTAAGTACATTGATCACACGTGTGATCAATCAGTTTCTCCAGGCAGAAAAACACCTGAATTCCAAAGCCATGCTGCAGTCTTCCGGACTGATCATGATCTCACTTCCTCATAATGATCCACAGCAGGCACATCATCTGGCGACCCGGCTCCTTTCACTCGCCCTCCCTCTGCAATCATCCACTCCCCAATCACAACAACCACAAATCATCATCAACAGCAATACAGGCAAACTTCAAACCAGAGGCCACGTGCTTCTGCAACCTGCCTTCGTTAACCAGCAGGACCTGATCCTGGAAATCGGAGCTGCAACACAAAACGGCCCTGCAGAGGGTGCAGATTTAATTGCACTGCTGCAACATCTGCAGATTCCGCCGCAGATTCAAATTCAGCTCTTACTGCAACTTCAACAGCAGGGAAAAATCAATGCAACACTGCTCAGGGAGTAATCCCCTTGCCGTTGCCTGCTGAATCTGGGAAAATAGGGGACTGCCTGAATCAGTGTGGTCCCTTTTTTCATTGAGCTGATACTTTCATGTTTTCCGAACTAACTGGCATTGAACTGCTTCACATCGCCCAGCGACTCGCCCCTGTGATTCTGCTGGGACTGTTCTGGAGTTGGGAAAGCTGGGCAGCATTTAAACCTTTTGACAGACGGCTCCGCTATCGGCATGCTTTTCACAATCTGCTGCTGGCAGTGTTGAATGTTCTGTTCATTGGACTGTTGTTTGGTACTGCCGTGGAATTCATGTCCCAATGGTCTCAAGAGCACAACTGGGGGCTGCTCCATCAACTTCTACTGGGAACCATCTGGAAATCGATTCTGGCGGTCGTTCTGCTGGATGCCTGGATGTATTGCTGGCACAGGTTGAATCATCGCATCCCCCTGTTCTGGCGATTTCACCGTATGCATCACAGCGATCCTCATATGGATGTCTCCACTGCCACCCGTTTCCACTGGGGAGAACTGGCTTTTTCCACTTTGTTTCGTCTGCTGCTTATACCGCTACTGGGACTGGAGTCCTGGCAGATCATCCTGTACGGGCTTCTGGTCTATTTCTCCACGCAGTTTCATCATGCGAATATCTCTCTGGGAAGGCTTGATCCTCTCCTCCGCTGGCTGTTTGTCACACCTGACATGCATAAAATCCACCATTCTCGCCTTCACCGGGAATTTAATTCCAATTACTCGACGGTTTTTTCCTGCTGGGATCGCCTGGCGCGGACCTATCAGATGCGGCCCCACCTTGAAACCATTGATTTCGGGCTCCCTGATTATGATGACCCACACTGGCAATCCCTGCTGGGCATGTGGAAAACCCCTTTTAGTTCCCCACCACCACAACCGGACCCAGATCACCGGAAAAGCCCTCCAGATTGACATTTCAGACCGGCTTTTCGGTAGAATCAGCGCGCCTCAGCCGATACTCAATATACGATTCTGAAGTTTGTGTCTTGGCAAAGAGTCGGTGCGGAGGTATACTTCAATGCGTACCTGAGTATTTTTATATCAAATTCAGGACGATCTGGTTGGAACAAGCGAGTAGCGTATTCTCTGAATTGATTACGTTTTCCGACCTGAAAGGGTGTTTTGCAGAGCTGGATCCTCTTGTGGCCCTTTCTACTTGTGCAGCGGGTTTGCTGCACATCCCTGCTAACTGCCAACGGTTGTGTTGACCGCTGACGAAAGCATCCGCGTCGTTGTGGACGCATCGAATTCTGTGATTTTCTTGTTTATCCAGAGTTCCCACAGAAGCGACGTTTGCTTTTGGTCAAGCTGGTCCCACCTGCTTTACCCAAGTGAATCCCTGAAGAGTCAGGCGAACGATTCTCCTGCTCTCGTACACCCCAGGTGTACCGTTGCAACCAGACGGAACCGATGAAACTCACACGAACGTGAATCAGCGTCCCTCCGCTCTGTCTCCCAAAACGAATCGAATTACTAACAATATCAGTCTTGTCATCTGTGTAGATTCCCAGAATTCATCCCACATGATGAAGCCAGATTTCGGCAGACAGGACCAGAAAAAACATTAAGGCAAAACATTGAATACGTTTCAAGAACTCAAGTTAATTGCACCCGTACAAAAAGCTCTGGTGGAAGAAAACTACAAAATACCAACCCCCATCCAGGCACAGACAATTCCTGCCGCGCTGGAGGGACGGGATGTTCTGGGGTGTGCCCAGACCGGTACCGGTAAAACTGCCGCTCTTGCTCTCCCCATTTTAAATCAACTGGGAAAAAACAGTCGCAAATCAATCCCGCATCACCCGCTTGCCCTGGTCCTGGCCCCGACACGCGAACTCGCCATTCAGATCGGTGACAGCTTCGACGCCTATGGCAGACATCTGAAATTGCGATCGGTTCTGATTTACGGTGGTGTCGGCCAGGGAAACCAGGTGAAAGCCTTAAAACGGGGCGCTCACATTCTGGTCGCAACTCCGGGGCGCCTGCTCGACCTGATGAACCAGGGGCATATCAAGCTGAACCAGCTGGAAGTTTTTGTACTTGATGAAGCAGATCGCATGCTCGACATGGGTTTTCTTCCCGACCTTAAACGAATCATCACCCAGTTACCGACGCAACGACAGTCATTATTCTTTTCTGCCACACTGGCACCGAAAATCACGGAACTTGCACACAGCCTGCTGTCGAAACCTGTCACCGTCAATGTGACTCCCAAGACAACCAGTGTCGAAAAGATTCAACAGCAACTCATGTTTGTGGAACGCAATTTCAAACAGCCGCTGCTGCAGAAAATATTGGGCGGCGATGAAGTCGAACGGGCGCTGGTCTTCACAAAAACAAAACGAACCGCCAACACACTCTCACAACGCCTGGTACGCAGTGGGTTCAAAGCCACCGCGATTCACGGCAACAAATCACAGGGAGCGCGGCAGCAGGCACTGGAAGCGTTTCGACGCAAACAGGTACAGGTTCTGGTTGCCACCGATGTGGCAGCACGCGGAATTGACATCGATGGCATTACCCATGTGATCAATTTCGATCTCCCCGTCGAACCCGAAGCTTACGTGCACCGTATTGGACGTACGGGCCGTGCAGGTGCAAATGGGATCGCCATCTCATTCTGCAGTGAAAGCGAACGCAAGGAATTGCGTTCCATTGAAAGGCTGATCGGCCAGAAAGTCCCTGTTTCCAAAGAACATTCACAGGCTGGCCTGAAAGCGGAGAAACTCGAACCGGAACCACGAAGAGGCCGACAGCCGGCCAAAATCAGACAACAGGCAGCCAACGGGGCACGGCCTCCTCGTCGCAGAAGCCGACGTGCGGCGGAAGCGGCAACCGAAGCCAATAAAGTCAAACCAGGCTCCAAAAAGCCCAAGTGGAGACACATCAAAGCACGCTCTCAACAAACCAGCTAGTTTGAGAGATCCTCTGATGACTGACTTACGTCAAATCGAAAGACATAAGCTGATACCTGGAACGAATCACATTTAGCCATAGCGTCTCTCAATCTGTTATTCGCGGTCCCAATGGCCCTGGAGACGCTAAAGAAAAACTGGACATAATCTAGATCTTTATCAGGAGAATTATTATCGCAAAAAACCAGAACACTTTTGCCAAACGTCAACGTGAAGCGGATAAAAAGGCAAAAGCCGAGGCTAAGCGAGTCCGTCGCAATAATATCAAACAGGGAATCGAAACTCGCCCTCCGTATCAACAGGATATGGAACCAGGCATGAATGGCGAACCAGAGGACGAATCGTCCTTGTAAGATTGAATCGATAAAAAAAGACCGGAAGTCCCTCTGACTTCCGGTCTTTTTTATTTGCGATCTGATAACACATCCCCCATGTGATGTGTCGTACAAGTAGTTTAAAATTCACCCAGTACCTGACCATCCTGTTTGTCACCCAGGTGCTGGAAAGTGGGACGATCAATATTGGATGAAATAAAGCGTACTGCTCCGTCAGCGAGCAATGCATGCACGCCCCCCACATGATAACTGCGGGCAAAGTTATATTTCGTACCTGTATTTACGACACAAGGGGCGTTCGGCCAAGTCGTTGATTTACAGGCATAGTTCTGATCGGGTACCGGTGTATTCGGAACTTCACGTGTGGAAAATGTCATTTCGCCGTGAGCTCCCCCAATCCCGTAACAGCCGGGGCAACCCCAATAGGTGGTTGTAGCGGCGTTTCCCCGGATGATAATTTCCGAAACCATGATGGTATTCGAGGAACCATCTTTCAGATCACGAATCTTGGTTTTGGAGTTCTCAGAAAATATTCCGTTCAGATTTGCACCAGTCGTAACTGAGACGTTGCCCGCTGATCCGATATAGCTCCCCTGCGAACGTCCTGCAGAATCGGCATTTCCAGGCGTCGAAGGATCCGAAGGACACAGGTAAATGGGAACGACCGCCTTATAAATGGCAGGGTCGGTCACCAGATGCACATGAGTCGCCGTGCTGGCCGAATATTTGTTGTACAAGGGGGCCTGATCCACAAAAGGTAAGATCTGATGTGCCCAGGTATCTCGCCAGAGATGAGTCCCATAAGGGGAAGAGGGATTATAATTTCCAGCCTGTACTTCCATATGACCATAAGGAAACGTGACGTGTGTATCATGATAGTTATGCAATGCGATACCAATCTGCTTCAGATTATTTTTGCAGGTCGAACGCCGGGCCGCTTCACGGGCCTGCTGAACGGCGGGCAGCAACAGGGCAATCAGGATCGCGATAATGGCAATTACAACCAACAACTCAATGAGCGTAAAACCGCGCTTGCGAGATACAGACATGGGGACTCCTCTTAGTAGTTGATAAGAATGACGAAGAAAATGCAGGAGGGATTCAATCGGGGCAAAGTAACTCTGCCAGGCAGGGTGTTTCTGAAAAACAATGGCAGGGGGAGCGCTGTTAATTACTTACGAATAATAAGTATCGAACCATCTCGACCCGTTGACAATATCTAAGATTCTCAGAAACTGCATGTTTCCAGATTCTTATGTACACATTTTCTCTTCAATGTGCACCAAAGCGAGCTTCAGTATTCTAAAACCTCAGCGAGGTTTTTCCGTTGCACGTAAACAACAGTCTATTGGACAGACATCGTGACTCGCTCCCAATTCCCCCAGAGCGGGACGATCTGTCGTGCCACTCATCCGTTCTACGATCAGTTCTCTGATCATCGTAATAAATCGGGGATGAACGCCCACAGTTTTCGCACGCACCATATTAATACCCAGTTCCTGGCTGACATCTTTTGCCTCGGTATCCAGGTCAAACAGAACTTCCATATGATCCGATACAAAACCAATGGGAACGATCACGAGATCTTTGACTTCCCCTTTAGCCCCCAGTTCTCTGATAAAATCACAGATATCGGGTTCCAGCCAGGGCTGCTGAGGTGGACCACTCCGACTCTGATAAACAAGATGCCAGGGATGCGTTCCCAGTCGTTCACTCACCAGGCGGGCTGACTCCAGCAGTTGAACCTCGTATCGACAGCCAGCCGCCATTACCATCGGAATACTATGTGCCGAGTAGAGAATAGTGGCCTGCCCCCGTCTTTCTTCCGGGATCTGCTCCAACGCTTCCCGTGTCCGGGAAACTGTTGCTTCAATAAAACCCGGATGATTAAAGAACACGCGCAGTTTATCGACTTCTGGCGCCCCTGCTCCCACTTCCTTCTGGGCGCGTTGAATATCTTCCCGGTACTGTCGGCAGCCGGAATAGGAACTGAAAGTAGAAGTAAAAAAAGCCAATGCCCGTTTGATTCCATCGGCTTTCATTAGCGAGAGTGTGTCCGTCAGCAGCGGATCCCAGTTACGGTTCCCCCAATAGACAGGGAGTTGAGGACCATGCTCCGCCAGTTCCTGCTCCAAAGCCCGAATCAAAGCTCGGTTCTGCTCATTGATGGGGCTCACCCCGCCGAAATGCTGATAATGCTCGGCTACCTCCAGCATCCGTTCTCGGGGAACATTCTTGCCACGCAGTACATTTTCCAGGAAGGGAATCACATCGTCAGGCCCTTCCGGACCACCAAACGAAACAACCATAATGGCATCATACGTATTACTCATCGACGACTTGACTTTCCTGCCCTGCTCTCCAGGTTACGCTGACAACGGTTCTAAATGCCTGAACACACTTCCCAATCAATGGCTGAAAACTTCTCTTCATTTTGTAGCCTGCTATAGAAAAAATACCACTCCAAACATCAAATTATTTTGAGATGACGCTGATCGAGAGAAGGTTTCTGATTTCCACAGTCGTCTTCAGTGACCAGACCGTCCAAACCCTCACCCCAGGCTCATCTTAGACAATGTTTCCTTTTTCCAACATCATGAAATATTACCTATGACGTGAATGGGGGATGCTTCGGTTTTAAGGATTCTTCCACAGGCAGTCTTTACGCCGATCAGCAAAACGGAATTCTCACCAGATTATACCGAACTACTACTTTGTTAGCAGTTATAAATTGATATGCCCGCCGCCAATACAAAACATCGCTCACTTTTAAGATTTCATTGCAGGTATCAATTCGGATGACCACCCCCACCGTGCTGGAACTCCCGGAAGCACCCGATTTGCGTCAACAGACACAGTCGGTCAGTCTTCAAAACCAGTCAGCTTCTACTCGTTTTTACTACATGGACTCGATGCGTTCGATTTTGATGATGCTGGGAGTCGTACTGCATGGTGCGTTAATCTATTCGTCGGGTGACCACTGGATCATATCAGACACCCATAAATCCGAGTTTTTTGCCATCCTAGACTCTGTGATCCATGCCTTTCGTATGCCGGCATTTTTCATTATCGCCGGTTTTTTCTCGATGATGAGTCTTAAAAAATATGGCATTGGTACATTTACTCGCGTCCGTCTGACCCGCATCCTGGTGCCACTCTTCTGTACGGCTCTATTCATCAATTCTATTGAGTTGTATTTCCGCACGACGATTCTCCAGCATAATCCCATGACGGTCGCTCATTTTTTAACACAAGTTCTTCCCCAGAAATGGATTGTCGGCGAATGGGTTTCGCACCTCTGGTTCCTGTTAACGCTGGTGCAGTTTTTCGCGGTGGGGATCATACTGTTCGCTTTGAAAAATCATTTCAGCAGGTTCTCTCATTTTGATCGCTATCTCGGCGGTCTGCGAAAAAACTGCTATTTTCTATTTTTACTTCCACTGGCTGACATCTCCTGGTCCGTCGCTGCCCGACTGGCCCCTGATATATTCCATGGGTCCCTGTTTTGTGGACTCTTAAATCTAGAAGATTTCATGATCTATCTCCCCTACTACCTGGTAGGGCTCTGGCTTTTTCATGACCGACTTCTGCAGAATGAATTTCATACCATCGCCCGCTGGGAATGGAGCGCACTGGTTCTGGCGATTCTGACACATCATCTACTGGAAAACGCCCACGGTTTGAGCCAGGAAAGTTTTCTGCGGATCTATTCGACAGGCCTGACATTTGCTCTCTCCAGCCACATCTGTTACGTCCTGTTTTATAAATTCATGAACCGGGACTCCCCGGTCTTCCGCTATCTGTCCGATGCATCCTATTCGATTTACCTGTTTCATCACCTGTGTGTCATCGTGATCGGATATCTGCTGCTCAATGTACAGATTGCGATTGGCTACAAATTTCTTACAGTCGAACTGGCAACGATTGCTATTACGCTATCAATTCATCATTTTCTGATCTTACGATTTAAAACGCTGCGATTTATGTTCAACGGTAAATAAAGTCCGGCTGGTAGAACCACTTTCTCCCTGTCCTTCAAGTCGCCCATTGCCTAGAATACTTCAGGTGTTCTATGAACTCTGAACTTAACCTGGCTTACACGACGAGGGACAAAAGTGTCATGACGATTTCACAATTACCGCTCCTGTTTTTCATTGGTTTATCGCTCACCACACTCTTCGCATTGATCAGCGGTTGTGAGAAATCCGTTTCCATGGAAGACCGCCCGGTCGCCCTCGCCGAAGAGTTGTCTCAACCCCGGGAAACTCCCGTTGCACAGGAAGACGGAGGCCTGGAAGTCGTCACACTGGGCTCAGGCTGCTTCTGGTGCACGGAAGCCGTCTTTCGCGAGCTGAAAGGTGTCAAATCAGCGGTTTCAGGCTACTCCGGCGGCAAAGTCGATAACCCAACCTACAAAGCCGTCTGTAGTGGCACAACAGGCCACGCAGAAGTCATTCAGGTCACATTCGATCCGCAGCAGATTGCCTTTACCGACATCCTCAAAGCCTTCTGGGAAACACATGACCCCACGACCTTAAATCGCCAGGGTGCTGATGTAGGCACTCAATACCGTTCCGCCATTTTCTATCACAATGAAAAACAAAAAGAAGAAGCCGCCTCTTATAAAAAACAGCTTGATGCGTCAGGCCAGTTTAAGAGCCCGATCGTGACGGAAATCACCAAGTTTGAAAAATTCTATCCGGCAGAAAATTATCACCAGGACTACTTCAAACTCAATCCGGAAAACCAGTACTGCCAGTACGTGATTCGACCTAAACTGGAAAAGTTTCGCAGCAAATTCGCTGATAAACTGAAGAAAGCGGAACCTGAGAAAGAATGAGAAGTGAATCTGCGAATTCAGATAGCTCCGCTGCAATACTGGCGTAGGTCAAGCATCCAGCCGGTCATTCGAGATACTGAAACCTCAACGCGAGGTAGCTGATAATTTAGAACTTTCTGTAACTTTCCTCACATCCACGGCTTCATTTGAAAACCGGTCTCGGTACCAGTCGGCAAACTGATGACTGAGCTGCATCAGTTTGGCAGTGACGGAAGTCGCAGAATAATGCACATAGCGGTAACTGTTCTCTACTGATGTGTACCAGTTCTGCTTGGCTTTCAGTGACCCCGGACCAATATCCAGAATCCGGTCTCCCCGCAGCATGCTGTCTTGAATCATCCGCCCCATCAGCACGCAACCTGCGCCTTTGACGGAAACACCGGGATCAAAGCCCATCCGCAGGGAGTAAACAAGTCCGTTATAAACATAATTATAATTAAAAGCGGCGGGGCGACCTGCAACAAACAACATATTCAGATCGACAGCGCCAGCCTGAACGGCCCGTTCATGCACGTCACGGATAAACGGCGCGACGCTCGCATGAGACAGTGTAGTCCCCGTAGTTGATCTCCCCTGCCAGCTCTGACGGGCAATCTCCTCACACTGGTCGTATAAATCCCAGCGGGGATCACTTTCTCCAGCCGCTGCGCCAGCAGGCCGGTATCTGAGATATTTCACATTCCCTTCCTGCTGCACGCGTTTTTCAGAACACAGGTACGTCTTACGGGCTCTGGTCGAGCGGGAACCCAGATACTGCTCCCAGTTCTGTTTCAGATCAACATAGGCAGTCTGACACCACATGAGTGTTTCAAATGAAACATTCATGGACTTTAACGCCTGTTCTGTCGCCCCACACTCAAAGCCGGTACTGTCCACGCACCGCAGATCAAGTAAATCCCAGTCGCGCCGGGAATGCTGAATATAATCTAAAGCAGTGCATAACGTCTTTGTCAGATCAGCGGACACCGGACCATAAAAACTGCCCCAGTCATCAAACGGAAATGTTAGAATCCGGCAGAGGCCAAACTTTGATTTAATACGACGCACACAGAGAGGAACGATTCCCGTCACCTGTTCCCCATCTCGTACAACTAGCACTCTTAATGTCTGATCTTCTGCAAAATGTTTCCAGTAAACCTGTAACCATTCCAGTGACCGGAAAAATGTTCCCCCCGGAGTCACTCTGAGTAATCGCTGCCAGTCTGACCGATAGGCGGTAAGGGCATCAATCTCATTCAATTCAATTACATCTGACATCTGTCACTCATTTCAGTTTCACTGTCCGATTCAAAATCAAATAGACATGAAAACATAACAGCTGCAGTCAAACTGGAAGTCATCGATCATCTTACACCATTGCCGCAGACTGTTTTTCACATGATTCACAAACTTAGCCTGCCTACACTGGAAGAAACGAATTTTCACCTCCGTGATTTTTATTGCCGCCTAAAACCACTCACCAACGTCGAATTATGACGGTTATAACGAAGATAAAATACGCTTCTCCGGGAAGACAACATGGCTTTATTAAGGATGAGTAACTGGTAAGACAGACGCGGGATCTTGAGGCTACGACACAAACGAAGTCGGCCCCGGATCGCAATCTGGTCCCAGGTTGCACTTTCTGATACTCAGCGTCGATTAACGGGCACTTTCTGGTGCTGTAAATCGAGCTGCAGGCTGGTATCACTGCTGCCAAATCGATCTCGGAACCAGGAAGCCACCTGGTGACTCAGGCGTAAGACATTTCCAATCGAAGACGCAGGAGAGTAATACACATAGCGATAGCTGTTTTCGACCGATGTGTACCAGTACTTCTTGGCTTCCGGGGCACCTGTCCCGACATCCAGAAGCAGATCTCCCCGATCCATACTGTCATGCAGGATGCGCCCCACCAGCAGACGGCCCAGTCCCTGATCGGAGACCTCAGGGTTATAGCCCATTCGCAAACCGTTGATCAAACCGTTCTGGACGAAATTATAACTGAACGCAGCCGGCTGACCGGAAAGAAAGATCAGGTTCAAATCGAACGCCCCGGCTCGTACAGCGTTTTCGTAGGTATCGCGAAAAAACTGGCTCACATTCGCATGTGTGATTGTAGTACCTGTCGTAGAAGATCCCTGCCAGCTTTTGGCGGCGATCTGTTCGCACATTTCATAGAGGTCCCACCGGGGATCACTCTCTCCAAATGCTTCGCCGCGAGGACGATACCGCAGATGCTCAATCTCTCCCTGGGCCTGCAGGTTTCTCTCCGCCCGCGCATAAGTCTGACGGGCCTTACGGGGACGGGCCGCCAGATACTCTTCCCACGACTGACTGAGATCCACATACATCGCCTGTTCCCACAGGAATTTTTCAAACTCCATATTTTCTGCCTGGAATGCCCGCTCTGTCGCCCCCCCATCAAATCCATCTGTTTCCACACACCGCAGGTCAATCAGATCCCAGTCTCGGCGGGAGTTCTGGAGATATTGAAAAGCGGACCCTAGCGTTGATTCCTGGTCAGCCGAAACCGGACCATAGAAACTCCCCCAGTCATCAAAAGGATATGTTAAGATCCGACAGGCCCCGAATTTGGATTTGATCTTTTTCCAGCAGAGAGGCACAATGCCCGTGACTTCACCATTCTCACGCACTACCAGTACGCGTAGTTTCTGATCGGCAGCAAAATGTTTCCAGTAAACCTGCAGCCATTCCCGAGACCGAAAAAACGTCCCCCCTGGCGTGAGGGGAAGCAGCCTGCTCCAGTCACTCTGAAAATCATTTAAGGCGTCGGTCTCGTTCAGTTCAATTACATCGGACATGGCGGCGTCTTCTCTTATTTCGAATTCATATCACATCAAGTAGTCAGCGCATTTGATAGCTCGTGAACCTGGTTTATCTGCCAGGAAAATAACTGCCAATTCGTTGCTGCAGATTGATCTGTCTGGCAGCAGGGTATCACTGACTCACTGTTCGTCTCTGAAGCTTAGGTTGCGTACAGTGAATGCCAAATGCATCGAGGCAAAAGGAGGAAAATACCGAGGTCGGTTTTTAATGAATTTCAGGAAGAATCCGAAACTGCGGATAAATTCGGGAACAGAAAACCGGGAGATCGGCAGAGAAGACTGAGAGAGGACTAAAAATCGCAATTCAAAGCTTACGACCACGGAATCGTAAAAGCAGGCAATTCAAAGCAAAAAATAGGGCCGACAGGACTCGGAAGATTTGGCGTAAGCAATTAGCTCCTAGTAAGATAGCAATATAGCACATTTCAGAAGTTGCAGTAGGTGTTGCAGCTGGAATACTTTTTAGTCTAAGGAAGCTTAGTCAAACTCCCATGGTTGGATAGATTGACACTGCTTTGTGTGCTTGTAAATTTAAACTAGTATGACATCCTCGATGATTTAACTATGTTATTTCTGTGGAAACATGCAAACCCAAACATATAAACGGGGAATTCTTTGGTGACCGTCACACCTGAATTCGGTAGAGGGGACGAAGGATGATAACAATTAAGCTGCAAAATAATCATTTTCAATTCGATAAATCTAGCTACAACCACTTTTCGCCATTATCCATACCGTTACATATGCGCAGCTAAAAAATGCCAATCCGTTGCATATTATACAATTTTCTCATTGATTCCTGTTGCTCGTATTGCATATTATATAACGAAAGGATATGTTTCTGCCGATAAGCAAAGGAGAATGACCAGTGTCTGGCAGTGAGAAAAAGAAAATAAAAATTGCCCTAAAGATAGGAGGAGGTCCATCTCCTGGATATTTATGGAATGTATTGCTTTTAGATGGGGCACTGAGCGATTCTGATAGATTTTTAGAGAAGGTCCAATACCAACATTTTGAACAGCAGTTCAAGCTGATGGCATCTTGTAGTGAGCCTCTTCGATGTCCCGGCTTAGACATTGACCAAATAGAAGATTTTCACGAACTGAAAGATACTGGAGGTGTTCTCAGATCCAATAGCTTTCGTGTATTCTTTGGAATCGATAAGTCGGATAAGAAAAATCACTCAATAGTCGTCTTGGGGGTTTGCGTAAAGAAGACCAATCGCCAAACTCCCAAACCCGTGAAATTAAAAATACAGGGGCGCTGGCGTAAATATAAAAATGGTGACTACAAGGAAGTATAGCCGAATTCAAGTGCAATTTGGATTGCATTTACCGAAGGACAGATATAATGACCACCACTCTCAATAACTCAAACTCATTTGATACAAATGATGGTGTGAGAGCTTATGTTGAGCAATCTCTCAAAATGCTTGATCAAGTTGTAGAGCAAGTTATTCCTAAAGATGATGTGGACAATTTTAAAGAACTTCTGGACATTTTCTTTGCCGCAGAAGATAAAGAAGAAAAGCAGGAAGCATTTGAAGGCTTAGTTGAAATTCTCATGCAGGAACCTATTACGGTTTCACGACTGGATTTAGATCATGAACCAGGAGAAGAGATTCAAAAATGGATGAATTTTGTTGGCAAAAAAATTCACCGTTATAGAAAAGCAGCAAAGATGTCTCAAGAAGTTCTGTCAGAAAAAACTGGCCTTCCACAGAGTCATATCAGCCGACTTGAAAGCGGCAAACACAGCCCATCAAATGCTACTCTTAAAAAAATCGCAGCCGCTCTTGACATTGAAATAAAGCTGCTTGATCCATCTGCTTGATTCGCTTTTCACAACACACTAAGCCGCCTATTTGGGCGGCTTTTTTTATGTTTTAGTATTATCTCTATTATGAATCAATCACTCTTATTTTAAAAGATATAGAACACTATGACAGAAGAAAACAGTGCAAAGGTAGTTAATATCGAATGCGCTTATTGTGGCAATTCCTTTAATGTAACTCCTCGCTTAAAGCCTTGGTTGAAGTCAGGCCGGGTTACAATTACTTGCTCATCTTGTAAGGAAGAATTTCTTTGGAAGGCTTGCCCTCAGGGAGCCCTAAGCGAAAAAGATATTATTGAGTTAATAGATCTTGGGAATGACAAAATCATAACACTAGAAGAGTATGATGGTGCCACATATTCAGCTCAGTCTTTCGCAAAAACATTCCAAGATACATAGAATGCTATCCCAGAGCCTGTAACAGAGATCATAAAGAACCACTGGTTGAAAAGTGATGGTGCACCTTCAGTCTGGCTTCTTAATCCTAGAGAAATTGGCGAGGGATCACCATGGGCAGTCACGAGAGATGAAGGTCGCACATTTTTCTTTCTTTCCAAGGTTTTAGAAAAAATCCCTTTCAACTACCTCCAACTATTCGTCGCTCATGAACTCGCCCATACATTTTGTATTGTCTTAAACGAACCTTCACACATGACAATGGATGATCCTATTCGGCGTGAATGGATTGTATGGCAGTTAATGGAAAAATGGGGCTTTGATCAAATTGGAGCAGAGGCATGGATGGATCAGAACTTTGATGAGGCATCTTTAGACTTCCATGAGAATCCAAAGAATTGGGAAGAATCACTTCGAAAGGTGAGAGAGGGACATGAGCTTCTAGTAAATCAACTTTCTGACCAATCTATCCCATCAGAGCTCAATACTTGGTTATGAATGTATTCAAGCACTCACTAAAAAAGTTGATTTTTACACTCATAGAAAATGTGTGAGAAATCGACTTTTAAATAGATTCTTGTATCTACTAGATAAATATAGTGATCAAATAATACTCAAATTGCTTGCTTATAGGGATCGCATTTAAGAGAATCCAAAAAAAAACGCCAGCGGTTGAGGCTGGCGCGGGCCAATGGATTAACCATTGGGGGTGTTTGTATAAGGAATTATCGGCCACATGAGTGAGGAAATCAAGTCCAAAAAGCAAAGAACCGTTATATATATCGACGGTTTCAATCTCTATTTTGGGATGAAAGATAATGGATGGAAAAGATACTATTGGCTGGACTTATGGAAATTTGGAGAAGCGATATCTCAAGACAGAGAGGTCATAAGTGTCAAATATTTCACGGCAATCGTATCGAAACCGGCAGCTAAAAACGTTAGGCAAAGGAAGTTTATCAGCGCCCAGAAAACGCTGAACAACCCTCCCGATATTATCAAAGGAAAATATTATTCCAAGACTAAGCACTGTTTAAGCTGCGAAGAACCATATGAAAGACACGAAGAAAAAATGACAGATGTCAATATTGCCACCCATTTAGTAAATGACGCCTGGCTGGATCTGTATGATGTGGCAATAGTTGTTAGTGGTGATAGTGACCTCTCTACTCCAATAAGAACTGTTAATAATCAATTCGAGGACAAGAAAGTAATTGTAGGCTTCCCACCAAACAGACACTCCAAACAATTGAAAGGATTGGGAAGTTGGTTTCCTATTCATGAAAGCACGTTCAAAAAATGCCAACTTCCAGATGTAATCGAACGAGAAGGAAAGCAGGCACTTACTCGACCTGATAGGTGGAAATAAATACCAATACAAGAATCTCTCTGTTGATCCTCACGGACGAGGTCTGTACCTGTCAAACTGCCGTTCCATTATTTGCTGCTGAAGCAGATTGTTTTGCGTACCTTGAAGTGAGTTTTGATTTCTCTGCAGATAGTTCGATTCACGTTGAAGATTGATCATTTCTTGAGTTTGCATCTGCTCTCTGATCTTTGTGAAATTATTAAATCTCTGCTGTGCAGCCTGTTGTTGCTGCGGAAGTACTACAGATAGATAATATTGACGCTCCTGTCGCTGCTTCTCGGCTTCCATTTCTTTCATTTTTTGTTGGAACTGGACACCACGCGCTTTTGCTTCTCTTCGTTTTTTTTGATACGCGTTTGATGCTGCGTATGCCTTTGAATTATAGGTAATGACACTGCTGCGTTTCTTAGTTTCAGGGGCATCTATTTCAGACTCTGCAACACCAGGACTTTCAAGGCTGGGTTGTTCTTCATTTCTCTCAATCGATGACGAGTCGACTTCTATCTTCTCTTGATTCGAGCTAGTAAAGAATTTCACCTCTGGAATAAGATTTTTTGTATGAGTTGTGCTTGCATAGGATATCCAGAAACCACTCAGGAAAAGCATTCCCAATGTGCAGGTCCAAAGAAGTGCTTTTTGCATAGCTTAATCCCCACAAAAAATGAACATATAATCACACAAAAACATTATTTCAGCTACCTATAATATAGCTCACATATAGGCAACGCAAGTAGTTTAGGTAGATTTATGATCATCTGAACCGATCAAGCAGACAGCACCGAATACAGATACTTCTGGAAATCTATAAACGTGCTGTTGATGTTGTCTGTGCTTCCAAGGGCAGCGATGGCGTCCTGGATGGCTTCGTATTTCAGTTTGAGCAGTTCCGGCAGGACTTCCTGATCCAGGGCTTCTTCGCCGTCTTCGATGTAACGGGAAAGCACAAACTCCACAAACTCGCGTTGCTCTGGTGACAGGCTTTCAAAGATCACTGACTCGGCAGCTTTCACGCGTTCTGCTCTGGTGATTGGTGAGACTTCGAATGAGACGTATTCCAGCACGTCGAACAAGTCAGACTTGGGATCGGCGACCAGGTCGCGCAGGGTTTTCAGAGACTCGATGCTATACCCTGCCTCGTCCAGGCGTTCGAGCAGTCCCTTGCGGGTCGTCGGATCGCTCCAGATATCGCGCAGTTCCTGTTCTGAGGAATAATACTCAGGCAGCTTGCCGAACAGTTGTTGAATGAACATCTCAGCGGTGACAGGCTGCCCGTCAGCGTCCCAGAATGAGGTTTCGGTCATGTGTTTGAGCTGACGCGTTTTCCCCTGTCCCAGTGTAATCTTGACCGTTTTGACGCACTTACAAGGGATCTCGCCGCATTCCGCGCAGGGCTCTTTTTCGCAGACGCAGGGGCGCTCACCACACTTCTTGCAAAGTTTAGGCTGCTTCTCGCACTGGCAGGGATAGGAACCGCAGTTCTCGCAGACGTCGGGATCAATCGGGTCGCCGTCCCATTCCGGATCGGCGAAGTGATCGAAGATGTTCACGAAGTCGTAAATCGTGAAATAGTCTTTCCCCTCAAACGTCCGCGTTCCCCGTCCCACAATCTGCTTGAATTCGATCATATCATTGACCGGACGCATCAGGACGATATTTCGCACATTGCGGGCATCGACGCCCGTAGATAGCTTCTGAGATGTTGTGAGGACGGTCGGGATCGTCTTCTCGTTATCCTGGAACTCGCGCAGCGCCTGTTCGCCTAAGATGCCATCATCCGCCGTCACCCGAGCGCAATAATCGGGATTGTTACTGTCTTTATTCTGATTGATCAGGTCCCGTACTACCGCCGCGTGCAGCTGCGTTTTGCAGAAGATAATCGTTTTCTGCTTCTGGTCTGCTTCTTCCAGAAGGATCTTCACGCGGTACGCTTCCCGCTCCCGGATCTCGATCACCCGATTGAAGTCTTCTTCTTTATATTGCTTGTTCTGCTCCACTTGTCCCTGAATGATTTCGTCATCGGGGGAATAGATGTATTCATCCAGTGTCGTCTTGATGCGTTTGACGCGGAATGGGGTCAGAAAGCCGTCGTTGATCCCCTCTTTCAGCGAATACTCATAGACCGGCTTCCCAAAGTAATCGTAGGTATCGACGTTATTTTTGCGTTTGGGGGTCGCCGTCAGTCCCAGTTGAACTGCAGGCGAGAAGTATTCCAGAATGTCGCGCCAGGAACTTTCATCAGACGCCCCACCCCGATGGCATTCGTCAATGATGATCAGATCGAAATAGTCGGCTGGATAATCCCCGAAGTAGGCAGTCTCACCAGGGCCGCTCATAAAGGTCTGGAAGATCGTAAAGAAAATACTGCCATTGGTCGGCACTTTCCCTTTTTTCGCAATCTCCCCCGGACTGATGCGGACCAGGGCATCTTCCGGAAAGGCAGAGAACGCGTTGAATGCCTGATTGGCGAGTACGTTGCGGTCTGCCAGAAACAAAATCCGGGGACGGCGTGTCCCGTCCCGCTTGAGATTCCAGCGCGTCTGGAACAGCTTCCAGGCGATCTCAAACGCTACCGCCGTTTTCCCCGTCCCGGTTGCCATCGTCAGCAGGACGCGTTGTTTTTCGTCGGCAATCGCATCGGTCACGCGGTTGATGGCGTTCGCCTGATAGTAGCGGGGCTGCCAGAGTCCGCCCCCCAGATTCAGCGGTTGACGATGGAACTTGTCCCGCCATGCGTTCGACTCGGCAAACGTCTTGTCCCACAGTTCCTGCGGAGTAGGAAAGCGGTTAACCGTTCCCTCCGTTCCCGTCTGCATACAGATCTGATAGATCTCGTTTCCATTCGTGGCAAACGTGGTTTGCGTATCCAGTCGCTTGGCGTATTCCTTCGCCTGCGCGACGCCGTCCGCAGCGGTCTTTTCGTCGCTCTTGGCTTCCACTACTGCCAGCCTGCAGCCCCTGTAGATCAGTACATAATCTGCAATCAGTTGCTTGCCCCGACGTCCCCCGATCTGAATACGCCCGTCTGTGATCGGGAACTCCCGCCGCACCAGTGCGTCTTCGATACTATTCCAGCCCGCCGCCGCTAAAGCCGGGTCGATCAGTTCCG
Source organism: Gimesia maris (assembly GCF_008298035.1). Classification (NCBI taxonomy): domain Bacteria; kingdom Pseudomonadati; phylum Planctomycetota; class Planctomycetia; order Planctomycetales; family Planctomycetaceae; genus Gimesia; species Gimesia maris. The sequence goes on along the minus strand of NZ_CP042910.1, from coordinate 1,757,323 downwards.
CTCTGGTCTCGGCTTCATTCATGGCACGAGCTCCAGTTCTTTTGTTTTGCTGGTGAGCTGTCCTGTGAATGCTTTTTGCAGGAGGGACTGTTTTAATTCATCAAGAGCAGTAAGTTTCTGCTGGTAAATGGGAGAAAGATTATTGCACGATTCCGCTATAGCGTTCAATTCACAAACAATCTTCTCTTGCTCAGAAACACTCGGAAATGGAAAAAGCATTCGCTCAAATGTCCCCATATTGATATTATCTTGCGCAGAACCTTTTCCTTCTGCTTGTAATCCTGATTTAAAGTTCTGTAATAAATATTCAACAAAATCAACATTTGCCTTTTCAGGATCACAAACTAAACCGATTACGCTGTCTGGTATACAAGCATCAAATGTTAGAATCGCAGTCTCAGCAATATTAGCCGCAATTGTTATGCACAGTGTCCCCACAGGCCAGAGCTTGCTTTGAGCGAGTCCCTTTTCGTTATATGTCTGTGTGAATTTAGTTATGTAATGATTGGCGTTCCTAATCTCACCTGTTTGGATGAAGGGATATTCTCCACCATAAAGAGATTTGTCATTCCTTGGCCTATGTCGTGATTTGCCACGTCCAAATGTCTTGGCAATTTCACTCAACTTTTTTTCTTCCCATCCCTCACCTTTCTCGGTAAACACCCGATTGAGATAGCTGTCAAACAGTTCGCGGGCGTTGGCGAGATTCCGCGCGGCGTTCTCCTTCGCTCTGGCAATCGCCCCAAACGCTTCATCGAGAATCGCCACAATTCGCTTTTGCTCAGATAGGGGGGGAAGACATAGTTCTCGATCTTCCATTGATCCTTTTGTGACATGGATCATGGTAGTACCGGTGCCCTGCTCAGATCTGATTTTTTCAGAATCCCATCCAAACCAGTAACAGAGAAAGTTCTTATTTACTTTTGATTCATCGAGTTGTACTTTCCAAATATGGTAATGGTATATAACTTTTGGCCCACTCCATATTCGAGGACCAAAAGAAGCTGACCACGCATAAAGCAAGTCTCCTTCCTCGCAATATTTGTTATCATCCAGCTCTAAATCAGAGTAGTACCATGAACGGTTGGTGAAGAAATTCCCAACACGCAGGACAGGATATTTCCCGCTATCAAGCAGTTCTTTTTTTTTGTAGGCTCGGCCATTCAGGAGAGTACAGATTTCACCCAGCCTGCATTTTTGGTAATTGTCACTCATACCAACCCCCGAATCGTTTCCAGAATTTCAGAGGCTTCCTGATCCAGGGCTGTAATCTCATCGAGGATCTCTTCCGGATCGCGCAGCACAACTTCATCGTCCCGATTGGGATTCTTGACTGACAGATCAAAAGACGTCTGATCGATATCCTTGATATTAACCGTCCAGGAGTTGTCGCTCTCCTTCTTCTTAGGCTGCAGCTTTACAAACTCGGCCAGATCGGCTTCGTTGAGGGGATTGGTTTTTCCCAGATTGCGCCCCGGATTGAGCTGGTAATACCAGATTTTGCGGGTTGCTTTCCCTTTCTCGAAAAACAGGACCACCGTTTTCACTCCCGCCCCGGTAAACGTCCCGCCCGGCAGATCAAGGATCGTGTGCAGGTCGCAGCTTTCCAGCAACTGCTTCCGCAGGCTGACGCTGGCATTGTCACTGTTTGAGAGGAACGTGTTTTTAATCACAATCCCTGCCCGTCCCCCGGCTTTGAGCAGCTTGATAAAGTGCTGCAGAAACAGAAACGCCGTCTCCCCCGTTTTGATCGGGAAGTTCTGCTGTACCTCTTTGCGTTCCTTGCCCCCGAACGGCGGATTGGCCAGACATATATCAAATCGATCCTTCTCCTGAATATCGGCCAGGTTTTCCGTGAGCGAGTTGGTGTGAATCAGGTTCGGGGCTTCGATCCCGTGCAGGATCATATTCATGGTGCCGATAATGAATGCCAGCGATTTCTTTTCCTTCCCGGTGAACGTCTTCTGCTGCAGTATCCGCGCGTCTTTATGCGAGAGTTTCTTACCCCCGTGATTTGACTCATCGCTCAGAAAGTCAAACGCTTCGACCAGGAAGCCCGCAGAGCCGACGGCAGCATCATAGATGGTCTCGCCGATCTGGGGATTGATCACTTTGACAATCGCCCGGATCAAGGGACGGGGCGTGTAATATTCGCCCCCGTTCCGACCGGCGTTCCCCATGTTCTGAATCTTGCTCTCATACAAGTGAGACATCTCGTGCTTTTCGACACTCGTCTGGAACCGCAGTTCATCAACGAGATTGATCACCTCGCGCAGATTGTAACCGCTCTGCAGTCGGTTCTTGAGCTCACTGAAGATCTCGCCAATCTTGTATTCGATGGTGTCCGTACTCTCGGCAGACGTCTTGAATTTGGCGAGATAGGGGAACAGCTTCTGATTCACAAAATCGAGTAGATCATCGCCCGTCAGGGCCGCGTGATGGTCGATTTCTCCATCGTCCTTGCGGGGCATCGCCCAGATTCCCCAGCGGTATTCCGGGCGCAGGATCGGTTCAAAGGCTTTCCCGGACAGGCTGGCCACCGATTCCCGCTCGCGTTCCAGGTCGTCCAGGTACTTCAGAAACAGCACCCATGAGGACTGCTCCACATAATCCAGCTCACTCCCACAGCCCGCGTCTTTCCAGAGGACATCATCAATATTTTTAAAGGTCTGTTCAAACAAGTGCTCTGATCCTGTCTTTTCCCTGATGTTTAAGCAACTTCGAGCAGTTTGCCCTGCTCTGAAATGGTCGCAAATGATTGTACAGTAGCCAGATACCTATCACAACAATCGAAACAGCAGGACTCAGGGCTTTAGGGAAATAGCAGACAGGACGTCTTTTAATGCTGGAACTACTGCAGAATGTCTGGCAGAATCAGATTAAACAAAACCACAGGCGACCAGGGATGAGAAACTGAAAACCGGTTATCCCGAATCGGTCCACAGCAATGATTTTACTTTCCGGGATTTGCCACAAGGGATAATGATGGAAGAGAAACAGAAGCGTGATGCTGTCCTTGACAATCTTTCATTTGTAAGCAACTGGTCAATCTCAGTAATTACACTACTTTTCAACATTACAGATGACCTCTATGCACTAAAAGACATTTCAACTAATAGAGGAAAATATTTCGGAGACAGACGCGGAATACCGGCTTGGCCAGAAACTCACGGTGACTACGACTCTACTCTGAGATACTACACCAATGCAGTTCTTGTAGACGGTCAAATCCATGCTGATAAGATACAGGCGAAGCTCAAAGAAGCTGCAACGGATAAACGTTTCAAAGCAGCCTTATGGCAATTAAAACTAGCGAATGCTTACCATCTAGATCCATTAGAATTTCACGACAATGCATATCACACATCGATTGAAGCGATCTTTGCTGTTGGTAAATATGTAACAGTCATATTCGAAGAGTTCAAATCGATATCGAAGAAGTGGGAGCAGGATAAAGACGATAGCAATCTATTCCAACCATACTTCGCTCTGGTATCAGGACGCACTGTGAATTACATACTTGATGAAGTCCCTCAGTCCTTACTGGAAGATCTCTCTAGAAAACAAACGACTGAATCATACCAATGCAGCAGATGGATATTCGATCTGTGTGGTTATCCTGATGGCGTATTCCAATACAAAGATTCAAATGACTCTAAAAGGAATGATAAGCGTTATCCTCTTCAAGATGCATATGAAGCACTTAGTCTTAGTACAACCCAGTTTAATAAGTATCGAAGAGAAGCAGGTATTGAGAGCCAAGGTAAAGGATATGAGATGCCTGAATCTGATCTGATAATAATCGCAAGTCACATTTTCTACAATTCGTCTGCGAGTCAACGAACAAAGAGAGATAGTCGCCGTTTTCTAGATGAAGTTGGACATATCTAGTCGATTTGCTTACGCTTTTTCTTACGTTCCAATCAGTTTGCTAACGTTATTCTTGCGTCCTTACGTTCCAATAATGAAAGCATTTACTCCCCGAAATCTTCTGCTTTAATTGGTCTCAGAACGTGACTGACTGGAGGTCACACGACGAGACCAGCTAGTAAGATTAAGGGATTAGACATGACTACGATTTGCGATGAACCACGACTACTTTTGAATGAATCCGAAGCAGCGCACCTGCTCAACGTCTGCGGACGTACGCTTGCCCGGATGAGAAACCAGGGCAAACTCAAATTCCTGAAGATCGGCAATGCTGTGCGCTATTCACGCGCGGACATTGAAGAATTCATCGAATCACAAGCGAAGACCACCTAAAGCAATAAAGCCCCGCGTCTGGATCAGAGACCGGGGCTTTGCGTGTTTTCAGTTAGTGATTTTTGCAAGATGTTACCGAAAACAAGGATTGATTGAATGGTATCTGACCCAGATAAGAAGTCAACGAGAAGTCAAAAAACCGGACATGGTCGAAAATCAGAAAATGCAATAATTCTGGTTGATATCGATTCAATTCGTCCCTGCCCTGAAAACGATCTGATTTACACAATCGATCCTGAATCGCCAGAGAACAAGCGACTCCAGGCCGACATTGCCGAACGCGGTATTGTGGAACCAATCGTGGTTTCGCGTGATGACGTCGGAATCATCATCTCAGGCCACAGGCGGTACGCTGCAGCGTGTCGAGTTGGACTCACTAAGGTTCCAGTCAGGTATTACGACATCAAACGTGAGGACGACTTAGACGCGTTTGTTGAACTGCTGGTGACTTTTAATAGAGACCAGCGAGAAAAGACATTCGACGAGAAACTACGCGAAGAGGCGACCCGACACAATCCCTGTGAAGCACATCTCACTTTACTTGAGGAACGTAACAAACCGCGCGAGATTGCAGAACCATTCATCATCGAAGGTATCAAGACGCGTTCGGAAATTTCGCCAGCCAAGAAGCCAATGCTAGACACTCTCTTTCAGGTCTTGGAAGACAACATCACGCCGATGACCGTTCGCCAGATTCATTATCAGTTTATGAATGACCCACCATTGAGACACGCGAGCAAGCCGAATTCCTGGTATCGAAACAAGTTATGTGACTATAAAAACCTGGTCGATCTGGTCGCGCGTGCCAGAATCGCAGGACTGATCTCAATGCAGGATATCATTGATGAAACGCGTCCTTTCAAGAATTGGTCTGCTTTTCGGAACTCAGGAGATTTCATCAACAGGCATATGCAAAATTTCTTGAATGGTTACTGGCGAAACCTGCAGCAGTCTCAACCAGATCATATTGAAATACTGGCAGAGAAAAACACCATCTACAGTACAGTCAATCAGATTGCCCAGGAGTACTGTATCCCCACTACATCACTACGCGGATACGGCAGCATCTATCCGCGTTATGAGATGACGCAGCGATACTTCAGGAGCGGTAAGGATAGGCTGATCATCCTGATCGTCAGTGACTTTGACCCGGACGGCGAAGAGATTGCTCAGAGTTTCGCGCGTTCATTGCGTGATGAATTCGAAATCGAAAACATTCACCCGATCAAAGTAGCGCTGACCTATGATCATATCAAACGGTTTAACCTGGTCCCGAATATGGAAGCGAAGAAATCCTCTTCACAGTATCAGAAGTTCTATGATCGGTACGGGACAGATGACGTTTTCGAGGTCGAAGCACTTCGGCCAGCACAATTACAGACACTTCTGGAAGAGGCAATCGACAGCGTCATGGATCTTGACTTGTTCAATCAGGAACGGGAGAAGGAGAAGTCCGACGCGGCTGATATCGAAGCATACAGAGAGACAATTCTTAATTACATAAAAGACTACAGAAACGAGGAGAGTAACTGACTGGAACATCTCAGCAATGAGACGGCGTTATGTTTTTGGAGAACTTTGCACGCCGCGAGTTTAAAGAACTCCAGATTGTACTGAATGTCGATTTTCGATGGTCATGCAATCAATGATGACACGACTTTTTAACCTCAGTCAGTGATTGGAAGCACGTAACAAGGTGCCTTGGAGAACAGGCAAAGATTGGTCTCGTTAAAAGCGAGTTTCCGGGGAACGGGCAGGTAGTTGATCCTGCAAAGTGGCTGACGTCCCGGTCCAGATGTAACAGATTCCAAAACCGTCAATAAAACCTGTTCTCACAATCTGAAACAGTCATTCAACCAGTCAGTGAAGACAGACATCGCTAAACCTTACGCAACAGACAGTTGTTACAAGGGATAGCCACATTGCGGACTGAGCAAAGCGCGAAGGAGAGAAACCGGACATGGTCGAAAGCGGGCAGACAATAAGGCAAAGACTGCAGTTCTGCGCAGAAAAATACAGTATTTTAGCGGGTCCCTCTACAGGCGAATCGATCATGCGAGTTCAGAGCCCTATAAATCCGGGCCGTAACTAATATTTCAGGGGGCATCATCATCATCAGTTGCCTGTAAAGAGATTAAAACAGTGAGTCCCAGCATGAAGAAGAAGAAGCCAGTTTTTCATGTTACAGGCAGAAATTTCCGCCATTCCGAAAGCACGTCGGCAATTCTGTTGAGCCAGAAAGGACCCGACCAGACCAGAACAGACAAAGAGGAACCGGGGCCGGTTCAGTTATCTAGCAGCTAAGCAGGCGGAACCACAGACAGAGCCGCAGTGTTACGCAGGCAAAAAAACCAGTGAGAGGGAATCGGGGGCGGGGTCCTCTGACAAGGGGGGATACAATAGCTGTTTCGGATCGCGACAATACCGTACATCACAACAAATTCAGGGAATGTCGGTCAGTCGGTCGCATTATACAGAGTTGAAACCGAATATTAAGCAAAACCCGCTCAATAAAGTTAGCGCTATTTATTGAGCGGGTCCGTTACTCCGGAACTATGCGAAAGAAACGGAGCAACTAACCCGCAGGCTGAAAGTCATTGTGAATAAGTAAGGGACAGAAATCAATTGATATTGAATGGGGCGAAAACAGGAGCAGACGCTATCAGGGGTCCTGAAAAGAGAGGCTATATCCAAGCGTGTTTTCGGAATCTCGGAAATATTTGTCGACAGGATTTGTAAAAAAAGATTGCCGCCGCAGCAGATTCGCGGGGTCCTTCTGAGAGAAACTCCCGCGCGTCAGTTCAGAACACCATAAATCCGGGCCGTAACTAAAATTTCAGGGTGCATCACCACCACCATCAACATCAATTGATCGAGAGAAGTAAAAACAACCAGAGTTGACGAAAGACAGGAACAGCGGGATAATGCAGATTCCTAAAGCCGAAAGGCACCAAATGATGATTCCTAAAATAATCCAAGTAATCAAGAATCCGTACTCATGCGCAGAGTGCCGTAACAGCGATGCCGGCAAGGTAGCATTTGGCTGCCTAGGAGCTCTGAGTGTGAGTGCGGATTTTTGCTTGCGCACTGTCTTTTATGGTGCGCAGAGAGGAATCAATTCTCATGCCTGCATTTTTTCAATGCTTTCAGTCCACAAGACCACAGCTTGTACCAGGCGTTCCATTGTCTGCCGATCCTTGCACGGGGGCTTTCAGATTTCCAGGGACTGGCGCGGACAGAACCACACCACATCTCACATTTCTTTTTTGGCAAATTTAACAGTTCCGCGAAATCGGAACAGGACTGGGAAGATAGGTTCTTCCAAAACAATTCTTTGATTTTCAGACCGTCGAAGAGTATCGACGTCACAGGTAAGTTTACTTTCAGAAAGGGAGAAAGTATGGCGAGTATAGCCAAGAGACCAAACGGGGGAAAAATGATCCAGTTTTTCGACTCCGGCGGTAAACGGCGCGCGATCCAGTTAGGACGCGTATCCATGAAAAACGCAAACTCAGTGCGGGTACACGTGGAAAGACTGGTAGCCGCCCAGATCTCAGGCAGCGCAGTCGATGACGTTACCTCATTCTGGCTCAAGAAAATCGATCAGACAATGATTGATAAGCTGGCAAAGGTCGATCTGATCAAAAAGCGTGAGTCTGCCGATCTGGGAAAGCTGATCGATGATTTCATCAAACTGAAAGACGGGGACGTCAAACCGCGAACGGTCGCAAAATATCGGGTCGTTAAAAAACACCTGATTGACCATTTCGGCAAGAGTCAACCGCTCAGGACTCTGAATGCTGGTGAGGCGAAGAAGTGGCGCGCCTATCTGGTCAGTAAGGGACTGGCGGAAAACTCAATACGAAAACTCTCAGGCATCGCCAAGACCATGTTTAATCATGCGGTCGAGAATGAGCTGCTGGTCAAGAATCCGTTTCGCTGTCTCCCCTCTGCTCTGGTCCCAACCAGGGAGCGACATTTCTTTCTGTCAGCAGAAGACGCACAAAAAGTGATTGATGCGTGTCCTGATGATGAATGGAAGCTGATCGTCGCGCTGGCGCGTTACGGCGGACTCAGAACGCCGTCTGAGACGTTCTCTCTCAAGTGGCAGGACGTCAACTGGGAGCAAAGCCGGTTCTATGTCCCCAGTCCCAAGACAGAGCGCTACGCGGGCAAAGAGGGCCGGATCGTACCGATTTTCCCAGAGCTCAGACCGTATCTGGATACATGCTTTTTCACGGAAGATAAAAAGCCGTCTGAGTATGTGATTGCGAAGCATCGAGTCAGGAGTGAAAACTTGCGGACGACGTTTCACAAGATCATTAAACGGGCCGGTCTCAAACCGTGGCCTAAGCCGTTCCAGAATCTACGATCCAGCAGGGAAACAGAACTGATTGAACAGTTTCCCATTCAAACGGTCGTATCCTGGATCGGAAATTCCCCTACTGTAGCGTTGCAAAGTTATTTGCAGGTAAGGGAATCGGACTTCGAAAAAGCGTTGCATATAAGTTGCAGTCCAGTGCTTTCTACAGTAGACCAGGCATGACAGGCAAAAATCTCTGATTGCCGTATGTCCTTACCAGTTCTCGCCTTTCTTCCGCAGTCCTTGTTAGTCCAAAAGAGTAAATAGGGCCGACAGGACTCAGTAGGTTTCGCTTAACCACTTTGAGAACTATTAGATACGAGATGCTGAAAACCGAAGCGGTGCAGAATGCGGTGCAGATGGAATTATCATTGTAACTTTCCAACCAGAGGATCGATTAAAAGAGTGATCTCTCCCACATGCTCTCTAATGGATGCCTGCAATAATTCGTGTGCTTCACGAAGCCGTTTTCCATTCTCGCCTACTGGTTGCGTAATAAAGATCGGATCGAACCTTAAATTAAAAAGGGCATCGACTTTTCTCGATAAATGTTTTAATTCGTATCGAAACTTATCAATTTCTTAACAAAGATTTACATTTTGAAGCAATTCATACTTAATAGAAGATGTGGATTCCAAAAACACCAAATCCATATTGAAATATGGTGTTTAGCCAGAATCACTTACCCAATTCAAGAGTCCTGCAAGTAAGTCATTATTATGTTCTATCGACAACTTCAACCCATCAAGTAGTTGTTTGCGTTTTACTTTTTCCGACTCGGTTAGTAACTTACGAGCAGCCCATAAACCGCTGAGAAATCCGATAAATGCACCCAGAAATATTTTGAGTATTTCGACGAAGATTGCCATGAGAAGCCCCTTTCAATTTGCATACTACTCAGGCGAAATTCTTAATGCATCCACATTCGGCATCATACTTATAAATCCATTGACATTGGTTATTTTGTAATGGACTTTATGTACTCTACAATGCGTACCATCTTCTAGTTGAATAATTTCACCAACTCTGGGAACAAAATGCACGAAGGCCATGAACGAAACACAGCCCGAATCCCCCACTTGAGCTCCAGGTTCATCGCATATCACATGGATGGGTCGCATTCCGAGTCTTTCAGCTTCGTGCAGCGCATCTAAATTGACATCTGGAGTTCCATCGGGATCGTAATTGAGCATTAGTTTTCTATCCTTATTCTCTGTGATTTATTTATCAGAATTAGTTGAGACCATAGTAAGCACCGATAGCATTTCCAAGTAAGCCTCCAGCAGCACCAATACCAATATCCCAAGCCCCTGTAGCTGCCTTTGAAATCATATTTCCGACCCAATGTCCTACATTCTCGCCATAAGAACTGACTTGGCCCCCAGGCGGATCAGAGGAAATTGCTGATTTGAGATCATCCAAATCTTGAGCCCCAATTCCGTTTTCTTCCAGATAGGTTCGAAGGCTTTCGAAGTCTCCTTGCTTCACAGTTTGGTGCAAATTTTGAGTAACTTTGCTTTGGCTTACATCCCCAAGAATTCCTTGAAAGTTCTGAATATTGATATTGGCGTGAGCGCGGTTTTTTTCTGCTGCGGAAAACGTTAGGCCTTCCCCTAGAATGTTGTCCTTTTCAAGTTTTAAAGACCATTCAAGAATTATAGTTCTAACTTCGTCCAAAATACCTGCGATCTGATTTCTACCTACAATCCTCTGGGGTTCAAGCTGAAAATCTCGCCCTTGCATACGCATCAAATCTATCGTTACCTCACTCGGAAGTGGCATCACTAAACGTGCATTTTCTGGGTTCGGCCCATGAAGAAGATCGATAAGTGATCCAATCCCGACTGTGACTTTTACATTATTGCAAATCAAATCCATAAATTCAGGATCATCAATCAAAAAGGGAATATATCCATGGTATGGATTTAAAACCCTTAAGTCTGTGAGAACTTGTCGATAAGCTGGAACGTTAGAATCTTCTTTGTAACCGTGTAATTCACTGTTAGCCCAATCTCTAAACTCGGTCAAATCGAGCTTCGTTGATACTAATAGCGACTTACGAAGGAGTTCTGATATGTCAGACTCGTTGTTGGTAGCTAACTCTTGCAATTGCAGGACGAGGGGTAAGTTATTCATTCGAAATACTCATGTCTTCAAATTGAGAAAATTCTGTAACACCACCTAAACTACAATTTAAGAATCCAAGTGGAGATATTAGATTCCAGCTTGTGATAGCGGTAACAAACCACGACAATCAACACTTGACCACTATCGTACCTCAAGCACTGAAAATTACAAAGCATATAGATAGCGAAAAATATAAAAGGAGAACCTATGGACTCTGATGGTGCAGAGCTAATCGTAAAATGGTATTTGGAAATTGAACAACGGCTCTTTTCAATTCTCAAAACAGTGCCCCTCTCCACGGACACTGAAGGAGTTTTTCTACCATCTTTATCAAGTATAATTCTTGAGTCTTGCAGTCTGATCGACACCATTTTTCGTGACGGTTACAAGCCAGTGGCTCAGGCCCAAAATGCAAACATGCCTATGTATGCTCGGTATTACGAAGGTATTTACGAACTCTCTTCTGCCAGAACTGTCATCTATAATTACCCAATACAATCATTGTGTCCCTTTGAAAATTGGATGTCTCCTAATGGAGATTACATTCCTATCCTTTGGTGGCAGAACTACAATAAGCTAAAACATGATCGCATTCAGCACTTCCCATTGTCTACATTTCGCACGGCGATTGATTCACTTTGCGCCCTGCACCAGATCCTGGCATACACCCCAGCCTTAATAGATGCCTTAACGCGACATAATCTACTTTGTACTCTTGGGATAAACCCGGCAATAATCACTGCATGGCTAAAGGGTGAAGAAGAATATGATGAAAGATACCAAGCGTTAATCGAGACAGAACTGTTTGCAACTCCAAGAGGCAGCCTCACATTTCCAGAAAACTTGCAAAATGCAAACGTCCGTATATATGATATGAATCACAAGTTCTGGAAATATGTAGGTTTTAACAATTACTGAAATCCACATAATCAATGCGGCTAGGGTAGCTCCCGAAAGCTGGTTCCCCTGAACCGGCCCGCCGCATTCTTATATTCGTCAGGGGATATTGCCACAGGGAGGCAAAGATGAGAGAACCGTGCCAGGACTGGAAGCTGCGCGATGCATCAATGACGCTGGGTGATATGGTCCGTTTGTCATGGACTGTGAGCAAGCTGAAAAGCATGGAAGCTGAGCAACTCAAAAATGTGGAAGCAGTTCAACTTGCAATTAAAGAAGGCCGTGATTGTGGTAATGAGCTTATTGAGAGAACCGATGAGCTCTCGAATGAGATCAGTGACGCAAGGGCATTCCGTGAGATCATTGAAAAAAACACCAGTTGGTTAACACAAACGATAGAAGACTCACTCCACCTCTTCGCTAATCTGTCTGATGTTGTTGTCTATGGAATTGAACGTCCATCGAAGCTGATAGCCACAAGCGGGCATCATGCGGGAATCATGATGTTACGAGGATATCTCGATGTAGATTATACATCAGAGTCTGGGTTCGATTTTGAAGAACTGGCAACACATATCCAGTCAGAGAGACTCAGGCTTTTCCAGGTTAATGATTCGTTTGACGAAACTGGTGTTTCTAATGGGGCTCATCAGGCAGTCATAGAAGAAATTGAAAGCATCAGTGAACGCAAGACTTTGTTTCATGATGCTACTGAAGAACTTCCAGAAGAATACAGGCTCAATAATGGCGGAAAGCCAAAACCGCTTGAGGGCAACAGAACAGAGTTGGTCTATGCAATCACTGGAATCTCAAGTAAGCCAGGCAAATTCAAAGACATGATCACGAAACGCAGCCTCTGGGTTATTAAGCTTAGTGATAGAAAATACGAGTTATATTTTCCAAAACAGCACCACTCTCAGATTGAAGAATACCGATCAAGACTCAGCCAGTACAGACAAAAGAAACAAGCTAACTGACCTCAACTTACTATAACACACCGTAACTTACCGTAACTGGCATTTCCCTTTTTAGACTATAAAAAAAGGGAAGATTACTATTTGCTCCTGAAAGATCTATGGTATTTTGAATTGCATGTGGTTGACCTGTTGAGACCACAACAGACCAGAAAGCCAACTGAATTCAGGAGGAATGGATGATCGAAAACTCGGCTCATTCTACACAGGAGCCCCCTGTCCTTGTTGACAGCAAAGAAGCTGCTCGCCTGCTTGGGTGTTGCGAGCGTACTCTCTGGAAGATGCGAGAAGAGGGTAAAATCCGTTGTGTCAAGCTTGGTGCTGCTGTTCGCTATGCACGAAAAGAAATTGACCGCTTCATTGATTCACAATCAACACCGCTAAATCCCAGCCCAGCTTGAATCCCGTGAATCTCTATTTCTGATTAACCGGGGGATCGTTCCGCCTGGTTGCATTTCGTTGTATTGCATGTGGAGGCAATTAATGACGACTGCTGAGATATCGAAGCCCAAGGTCGGGCGACCCAAGGGGGCAAAAACCCAATCCCTACCAGTTCAAAACGTTTTCCTGTCTCAATGTCCGGCTTGCTTATCAACTGACCGGCTGGGCTACTCAAGTGTGAAGACCAGAGAGTTCTCAGGCACGGCCCCCACTGGGCAGCCTTTCAACTACGTGAGCAGAAAACGAACTCGCTGTCGTAAGTGTGGTCAAAAACGGATTGATGTTACTTACGAAAACGTGATCTGACAAACGGGAAAATCGGATTCCGAATTAACGATCTTACATAATTTCAAAAGTGTGATACTTTCGATTACGCCAAAGAGGAAACCATTCGAAAACGAATGACACACCTATCACTTACGAAAGGAGTCGAGCAATCGCAGATCCAAGTTCAATCCAGTCTGGCGGGGTGTATACCCTGGACCAATTCAAAACGCTGGCAGGACTTCAACACTGTGCGTTCCAGAACGCTGTTAAAAAGGGGTTGAAGACGATCACCATCGGACGCCGCAAGTATGTCCGAGGTTCTGATTTCCTGGCGTTTCTGGATAAGCAGGCTGAAGCGCAGGAGGCAGCCACAGCCCTCTAATCAGGGGGCCTGTGGCCTTTATTACACGGACGATTTTTAAGCGAGGGAATGATGGCAGCTGAAGAAAGCGAAACAACCAGAAACATTAGACTTTTCTGGCAGCAAGAGACTGAGAAGCGGAAAGCGGAGGAAGTTGAACTGGCAAAGCAAAAAATCCGCGAGGAAGGAATCGTGTTCAATGTCGACCAAGTGTATGAACAACGCGAGCGCGACCGGAAATACAAACTGAAGCTTCAAACACTGAAGGAGAAAGGCAAGCTGCGGTTTCAAGACCTGATTCGTTTTCGGTAGCAGGTCGCACGCAGCAACGGTTTAAACCATTCATTATCCATTTTAGAAGAGCCATAAATGAATCACAGCCTTAGAATTTCCAGTCCTGCTGAACGCGACTGGTATTCGGACGACACAAAAAAAGCGTTGGTCCCCCTGGTGAAGGAAATCGACTCTCACAATAAAAAAGTTGACATTCACGAAGAGGCCCGCGCTCGAGTTGAGTCTGGAGACATCGAGTCAATTTCGTCAAAAGACCTCTTCGAAGGTCCAGCCAGCAACACTTACCGTTTTGATCTGTATGGCAAGGCACTTGAGCTTTGCAACAAGGTGAAAGAGTTCTCTCAACTCCACGTTGCTGACCATAAGACGCGGCATAACGAGATCGTTGATCAGCTTGAATCATGGAAAGTTCGGATTCGTGAAGAACTGACAAAACTCGGCTATGTCGAAGAGGCCTTGCATCAAGGACATCGCCAGTCAGTCAATCTGTTTTATCGAATGCACCCAGAAGTTGTGAAATTGCTTCTGTTAGAACAGAGTTTCAAGCATCCTGACTACCCATCAGGGGGGAATCGGGCTGTACTGATCGATGGAATGAACAGACTGAGAAAGCAGTGCCTGGCTACGTAGGAACCACATTCCCTGTATAAGTCCCGGCTGTGATCGTTGCCACAGAGGTATGCAGCCGGGGCTTACAGTGGAAACCAATGAAATAGGCTGTGATGTGCTGGCGACTGGGGTTTACGATTTTCCCCTGGTCGCCAGCATTGGCGGTCAGCAAATCATGTGCTTTTTTAATTCTCTGCCGACGACTGAGGTTTTCAAATTTCCCTCAGTCGTCGGCGTCGGGGCAGTTGGCAGAGTCCCCGTCCTTAAATCAGAACCTCGTTTTATACAGGGATAATGCTTTGACTTCAGATTCTCCTACCGACACTGAAACCACTTCCCATCTCCTCAAACTGGATGCCATCCGCATCTATGAGAAATTCCAATCGCTCTGTCCTGCATTGTCATATGAAGAGGCTAACCAGCTGCGGGACAACATTCTCTCAGACGGTGAATTCCGGGAGCCTCTGATCGTCTGGAAATCAGAAGGCATTCTGGTCGATGGCCATAACCGGTTTAATGTGTGGCGAAACCTCACGGACGAACAACGGCAAAGGATTGCCCCGCCACGCATCAAGCAGCTGGAATTCTTAGACCGGGACGCTGTGCATGACTGGATCATCAACAACCAGATCGGACGGCGGAATGTAGCCCCCTCACAGCGGGCATACCTGGTCGGGAGGCTGTATAACTCCCAGAAGAGGGACAACACAAGTTTCTTGAATCGGGGCAATAATCCTGCAGAATCCCCGTCTGGTCAAAATGTCCGGACGGGAGAAACTGCAGGCAGGATAGCCAACCAGGTCGGCATTAGCGAAAAGCAGGTCAGACGCGATGCCAAGTATGCCGAAGCCGTTGATAAACTGGCAGACAACCTTGGACCGGAAGTCAGGGACGAACTGCTAACTGCAAAGAAAGTCAGCAAAGACCGGGCTGTTGAGATTGCAGCATTGCCAGCCGATCAGCAGAAAGCCGAATACGAGCGTGCGATGGGGAGAGGGGAGCCGTCCCCGGGAATCACCTACAATCCTGCCGAGTGGGGCGGATACGAACCCGTTGCCGATCCTGTTGTACCTGACGACACTGTGACTGACTATCACGTGAAGGAAATGCAGGCCCCGTATCGCGAAGCTCAGAAGCATGCCACGGCACTGAAGAAAGCCATCGGCGAATTGTCCAGTGGTCCGGGTGGTGCCTGGTGTAATCCCAACGCCATGCAGGACATCATGACCTGTTACACCAATCTGATGAACACGATCAACTACCGCAAGCCGGTTGCCGTCTGTGGATACTGCAACGGCAAGAAGTGCGACAGATGCTACCAGACGGGCGCGTTGAACAAAGATCAGACTCAAGCCTTGGCTGAAGGTCTAAGCGCTACAGGACAGGCCACAGCGGGCGTGCAACAGGCTGTCTGAGTGTCTGCCTGAACCCCACGGGTCCTTTTTTGGGTATGGAATTTTACTGAGTAACATACGATCTGTCGGGTTTTGTGTGTCTCTTTCCTTCCGAATTCAGAACACAGCGAATTGAAAATATTTGCCTTTTAACCAGGCTGCAAATAGCCGGTTTTCACTGCAATTGGATTCAGTAAAACGAGGGGCGTCGGTTGTTTTTTGTCGGTTTCTCAATCGGCGTCCTCGTTTTCACATTCATTGAACAAAACAGCGGAGGTTTCTTGAACTACGTTCTCAATCACGTTCGCCTGGACAAGCTGGCCATGCATCCTCTGAGTATTACTCTGTATGGGTACGACATCGACCGTAGTTTCATTGCATCTGTGAGACAGCACGGCATTATCTGTCCGATTCAGGTTACACAGGACCTGATCATCGTTGACGGACACAAGCGTTTTCAGGCAGCCAAGGAAGTCGGCATCATCGAGGACCATGTGATTGTCCGTCTGGACCTGAACGACGAATGGTCGATTCAAGAAGCCCTGATTGAATGCAACAGACATCGTGACCGATCAGCCGAAGTGAAGCTTCATGAAAGGCAGGTGCTTGCCTCTATCGCAGATGAGCGGCGCAGGGAACGAGAGTTAGTGACTGGACGGCAGGAAGCCGTTGCCGTTGGTCTGCCCCAGTACGAGCCGTTTCAGTTTTCCCCGTATCAGTGGGAGTACGACCCATAAGCCGGGGAAACCTGGTGACACAGCATCAGACAAAAATCCCTCGAAGGATCATTTTGATACTTCGGGAAAACACAGCGATTATTGATACAGAACCTCGTTCCGTCATTGTGTCGGAACGGGGATATCAGCCGTAAGTTTTCAACCAGCGGCATACAGCCTCGATTGGCAGTGAGTTGAAATAGTTCCGATGTGCCTAACCAGCACTGCGAACGTAGTACCCGGCAGTTACCGTGGAAGCCTGGATTGGCAAACAGGTTGGAAGCGGCGTCCCTGAGTGGGCGTGAAATGTGGAGCAAAGACCTGCCTGGATCGGAATGAACAGCGAAACGGACTTTTGACTATTAAAGTCTTAGCTCCGGTTACGCGCTGAACTGTCATGCCACCTTTCTTGGCTGAATTATGTTTTGTCATCCTGGACTGAGAGTTTCAGGATGATTCAACACTGCAGGAGGGGAATGATTGTCTCACATCTGGGGCAACCCAGTGGGGGCAAACAGGATTGATTATCCCAAGACAGTTAACACCAACCTGGGTATCCACGATCCAGAAATAGCGCTGAATACATCTCAGACCGTGAACGGTGAATCAAACTGTTAAGCAGAAATTGAAGCTGTCTCTTGGCATGGATTGCGCAAAGAGAATTCAGAACGGAATCACGGACGATGACGGAAAAGTATCGGAACAAGAAAAACAAGGGCGTGATGTTTCGCAGACGGTATAAGGAAAACGCGAACCAACCCGACTTTGTGGGGTCCTTCACGATTGAGAACGGCAGGGAATACGAGTTCGCGGGCTGGAATGCAACGGGCCGAAAGTCGCTGAAGCCATACGTGCGGTTGCGGGTGGCACCGAAGGGAAACTGATTGACTGGCTTGTGTTCCGTTCTCATAATAGCAAGATATCCAATTTGAATAGATAGTCATTAGGGAGAACAAAGTGGCAAACCCTGAACATGTCGAGATTGTTAAACAGGGTAAGGATACCATAGAAAAATGGCGAAAGGAGCATCTTTACACGATTCTTGATTTACGCGAGGCAGACTTGAGTGAACTCATTTTGCCTTCAGTTGACTTTGGCAACCTAGATATAAGCGGGGCCAATCTCTACAGCGCCAATCTATCTTTTTCAGTATTGCATAAAATTAAAGCCATCGGGACGGACTTTACTGGAGCTGACTTGTCTTGGGCAGACTTAGGGATATCCACTTTTACCAACGCGATATTTAGAAATGCTATTTTTGTCAAAACTGATTTTACTGAATCGAATTTATGTGGTGCTGATTTTCAAGATGCAACGTTGCATTATACAAATTTTAGTTTTGCTAAAATGAAAGACACTTGCCTAAGTCGTGCGAAATCTTCATATACTCTTTGGACAAATTTAGATTTGTCTGAAGTAATAGGACTCGAAAAAATCGAACACCTAAATCGAAGTACCATAGGTGTTGATACCTTAATGCGATCTCACGGAAAAATCCCCCAAAGCTTTCTGAGTGGTTGTGGCTTACCAGATGGTTTTGTCACCAATATACCGAGCCACTTTTCAGGAGCCAAAATTGATTTCTATTCCTGTTTTATCAGTTACAGCCACGAGGACAAAATGTTTGCTCGTCGTCTATACGAGGCATTAATGGGAAAAGGGATTAGCTGCTGGCTCGACGATCATCAGATTCTGCCTGGTGACAACATCTATGATCGGATAGACCACGGTATCCGGGGCTGGGACAAAGTACTGCTCTGTGCGTCCAAGCATTCTCTGACGAGCGGATGGGTTAATGATGAATTGAAACACGCGTTCGCCAAAGAAAAGCAGTTGTTCAAAGACCGGGGCTGTGAGGTTCGGTCTCTAATCCCTCTGAACCTGGATGGTTACCTTTTCTCAGACTGGAACCATCCAAATAAGAATCAGGTGCTCGAACGTATGGCCCCGGATTTCACTGAGTGGGAGTCGGACAAAGCAAAGTTTGAACAGCAGCTGGAGCGAGTGGTGAAGTCCTTGCAGACGAACAATACTGGGCGGGAGCCCGAGCCACCACGGAAATTATGAGTTATAGAAAAAAGCGTCCTATCAAACACAAAAATATTTTCAGAGACATTCATAACCTTGTAATTAACTCATCGAATTCATCAGCAGTCATCGTGGAAAAAACATTGTCAGGTTTGTTGGCTTTCCATTTTATTAATTTTTCCACGGCCTCTTTCGACAATTCAAAAGTACTGTCATTACCAAACCTGATCTCATGTGTCATGCGAACAGGTTCATCCTCGATTGGTTTAAATTCTTTGGGCAGAAACTTTGGGTCAATATGTTGGTATGTGCTTTGCTTTGAACTAATTCTACTTACGATTTTCTTTAAATCTTTGAGTTCACTTAACACATATTCGGATGGTGTTACTTCGTCAGTTTCAATTCCTACCAGATTCTTGATTCTAAAAGAACCTAGAAATGTTGAGTAGTTTGGGTCCGACTTAGCTTTCTCTAGTGTTGACTCTACTTTTTGTCGCAAAGTTTTTTTGAATTTAACCATACTCCGATAATTTAAGTTTCTTGGATACGGGATGTGCTCAATTGGTGAGGTATCAAAAGAGTACTCCGTTTCATCATCCTTAATCACAATGGTAGGCTTATCAAAAGCGAGCCTAAGGCCTAATTCAAACATTACATTTGGATTCTTACAACTCACATCACAAACTACCACAGGGTTTTGATAAAGGTTTTTAACGATTCGGTCTTGAATGATTCCAACTTCGTCGGCATCACTTACCAGCCGGGTTTTTATCGACTCGGAATCCAAAGCTTCTTCGATAATCTCTCTGACCTGTTCCCAGTGGTCTGCACTACAACCATCGATTTCTGAAATAGGCATGATCAAACCACATTCGATTGTTTCTTTTGTAGTATTGCTGGATTTGGTCTTGGTGATCTTTCTTCGAGTAGCCGCTTTTTTTGCCATGACAAAATCTTCATTTGGGTGTTTGTTCAAAAGGTGTGAAAGCCTCAATCCACTCTACAGAGATTGATATACCAACGTCAATTACCGAATTGCTTTCAATAAAAAGTTTGTAACGTATTGACAAATAACGCGAATCAAAACAAAATCGAGCCTTCTAAAAGCTGAAAGGCAAATAGTAACTATGAATTCTAAAACCAATAATAGTAATTGGAGTGCAGGCTCTTGCGCAGAGTGGGGTATCCGTGAGGACCCCGGGCGGTACTATTCCGCCTTAGAAGCTGTGTGTGAGAGTCTGCACTCTTTTTTTACGCCTTGTGCGTAATGAAAGGTGGTTAAGGATGAATACCACATTCACAAACCCCGCGTGCGTCTCTGGTTCTCAAAACGTCTCTGGAAGCGGCTTCGATTCTCCCAAAGGTCATTCAACGGCAGTTGATCAGCTGGCACAAAAGGCAGCCAACTGGGAAGCCCTGAAACCTGTTGAAGCCCCCACTATCGGCACACCAGCCCCTGACGAAGTGTTACGCGTCGATACCCCCCGCCATGACTGGCCGGTTTACCTGGTCAACGTTCCTGAAGACTGGCAGGCTGATTGCTGGCGATCAGTTCCGCCACATACAACGATGTACAAGAAAGCCAAAACAGCTGCTGAGATTGCTGCTATCCTCAACCGGGAACGAATCGCAAACAGCAAGGACGGCATTGTCTCTCACTGGTACATTCGCGTTCGCGTCGGCAGTAAGTATGCCAATCTCAGTGTTGCCCTGCCGACTCCCTGGAAACCGGAAAACGAATATGATTTACCCCCGGCATTTATCAGGATCGATGGCCCCCGCGATCAGTGCAAGCAGATTGTCGGTGACTTGAATTATCGGCTTGATCACTGCGAACCGGGAGAAGTCCGCAAGCGGGCTTACATTGCTCGTTCCATCTGTCCTGCTGATCTGGAACCGTGGCCTAATCAGGATGATACCCAAGCAGAGGAAAGCAATTCGGATCCAGTTGACCTGGAACCGATGGAACAAAAGGGTGACACAGTGTCACCTTTAAATCAAACTGCAGAGATGGAAACCCCGTTGGTTGATTCTGAAGAGGACGAAACAGAACTCTTTGAGATTCAAATGGGGCATCACTTCGCTACGAACCCGACAATTAGCGAAGAGGTGATGTTACAGGTTCAGAATGCAAACAGCAGTGAGGATGCCAGACGAAAAGCCGATTTATTTCTGATGGAATCAGCCATCGATATGAGTCAGCGTATTGCTCTGAATGGGTTCAATGAAGCCGATAACGATGGGAACGAATACAATGTCGTTCTCACGGATGGCACGCATTTGAGGTTTCGGTTGAGCAGGTGCGAAGCGTTGAACCTGATTTCTGCCTGGAATCAATTGCATAAACACAGCGAGCCAGAAGCCGTAATTGAAAAACGGCAATAAGGTCTTGGACTCTCCCGAGGCGCAGCTATTGCGCTTCGGGGATTTCTATATACCTAGATTCTTCTCAATTGGACTCTTGAATTCTACAGGGAAAATCACAAAACATAACTCTATGTATTCGTAGACTACATATGCGAACGATTCGTTACTATCCATTAACAATGCTAGAGGAGTATAGAACGTTCCAATCCTCTCTTCATATTGTTGATACTTAGGATCATCCATTACTTCGTAGTAAGTTAAACCTGAGTTGCTTTTAGAATAATCCAAAAGAATAGTGGCAGGCCCAATACTCAAAACGTAAGCCACTAACAAAATAGGAATGGCATAGCCCAGAAAACGAAGAACTTTCCATCTCTTTTTTTCAGTCATTCAAACTACCTCAGCACAGGTAAACCAAACCTTTAGTTTAAACGATTAAATTCAAAAAGAAACAGCAGTTTTCAGTAGGCCCCCTCGACAATCGCACTGAATGGAGTGTAACGCGATTGATTCTCAGACGATGGATACGTCCTATCATTCAATAAACACAGCTAAAAGCGAAAGCAAAGCGATACATGGCAAGCATAACCAAAGAACCAAACGGACGTAAGAAAATTCAGTTTGTCGGTTCAGATAAAAAACGGCGTTCTATTCGTCTCGGCAAAGCCACAATGAAAACAGCAGAAGCAACCAAGGTTCGCGTTGAGTGCCTGGTATCTTCGAAAATGTCCGGTCATGCCTTGGACGATGTTACATCCCGCTGGCTGACAACGATTGACGATACTTTGAGAGACCGGTTGGCCCGAGTCGGATTGATTGAGCAGCGAGAAATCGTTCTCCTGGGCAAGCTGATTGACGATTTCATCAAGCTTCGAACGGGAGACGTTAAACCGCGTACTGTGGCAAAATACAAAGTAGTCAAAAAACATCTGATTGACCACTTCGGAAAAGACAAGCCTCTGAAGTCTCTGAATGCGGGTGAGGCTAAGGAATGGCGTGCTTACCTGATCGGTCGGGGATTGGCGGAAAACTCCATACGGAAACTGTCAGGCATCGCAAAGACGATGTTCAATTACGCGATTGATAAGGAATTGCTGTTCAAGAATCCGTTCAACTGTTTGCCATCTGCGCTGGTCCCCACGAGAGACCGGCACTATTTCCTTTCGATTGATGATACCGAAAAAGTGATTGACGCCTGCCCTGATGCAGAATGGCAGCTGATCATCGCCCTGGCCCGCTACGGTGGCCTCAGAACGCCCTCAGAAACGTTTTCTCTGCGTTGGGAAGACATCAACTGGCATCGAAACCGGTTCTACGTCACCAGTCCCAAAACAGAGCGATACGCGGGCAAAGAGGGACGTATCGTGCCGATCTTCCCGGAACTCAGACCGTATCTTGAAAAGTGTTTTTTCGAGCCTGCAGAAGACCTTACAGAGCATGTGATTACCCGACATCGTATCAGAAGTGAGAACCTGCGGACGACGTTTCACAAAATCATTAAGCGTGCTGGTCTCGTACCCTGGCCTAAACCGTTCCAGAATTTGCGATCCAGTCGAGAGACCGAATTGATAGAACAATTTCCGATCCAGACGGTTGTTGCCTGGCTTGGAAATTCGCCTCAAGTGGCGATGCAAAGCTATCTGCAAGTGAGAGAATCGGACTTTGAAAAAGCGGTGCAGAATGCGGTGCAGTACTCGTCTGATCGGGCTGGTATAGCCTCGCAAACGGAAAACAGAGACGATGATTCATCTCATTGCGAATCCGAGACTTGCGAGCCTATGCGAGAGAATACTATACAAAAGAGTAGGGCCGACAGGACTCGAACCTGTAACCAACAAATTATGAGTTTGCTGCTCTAACCGATTGAGCTACGGCCCCAAGTTGTTTTCAGATTATTAGTTACCACGACCATCCTGAGAACAGAAACGGATCAGTGGACACCGATGTCTTTCAAAGAAATGTAAGGCTGATAGCTTACTGGACCTCCGGGGGACTGTCAAAGCAACAGGAGTTGAAAGCGGCATTCCTGCTTAACTTTCCGTCAATTTCACTCGTCTGTTGAAGTCTGACACAAGCCACGGTAAACAGGATCGTAGCAGCATTCGTTTTTTCGGGATTATTCCCAGTCCATAATCGGAGGCCCGCTTCCCATATGCACTCAGTGACGCAATCAATCCGCCGCCTCTTTTTGCTTCCACTGCTGATATTTTGCAGCTTCTATCTGATTTTTGGAATCGTCCCTAGCCAGATCAGAGCGGAAAATGCTCCCACGGTACCAGGCACTCCCATTCGTGTTGGCTCGGTGGTTGGCGGACACATCCACCCTGCCCTCTGTCGGGCCGCGAACGGTGACCTGCTGGCAGTCTATAATGAAAAGGGCGGGGGTGGAAAAGAACTAATGCTTGCGCGATCTACTGATGGCGGTCTGACCTGGTCGGCCTGTCAGCCGATTCCCACGATCAAAGAGTGTTCCATCTATCCAGGTTCACTCACCACACTCAAAAATGGCGAAATTGTCCTGCACTGGTCCTGCTACCGCGTGGAAGGCACACGTCGCTGGCGGGTGCCTCAATTCTGCACCTCCAAAGACCATGGCGTGACCTGGTCTCCTGTCACGGAGATCCCCCTGGATGATTACACCAACTACACCTGTCTGCGACACCCGATTCTCGAACTTGATGCCAACCGCTGGGTGTGCCCCTTCTATGATCGCACAGTTATTTACAATCGCAGCAAGAATATGATCACTCCATTCGGCGATGGGCGTAATCATGGCATGGTACCCCTCATCCGAACAAACCAGGGGACTCTCATCAGCGGTGCACCCCAGAATGAGGCTCCCGTCCCGTCCGGAAAACCAGGCAACATGGTGTATGGTCTACGTTCGAACGACCAGGGGCAATCCTGGCAGCCTCTGCAATCACTCCCTTATTTTGGTGTTGCCGGCTATGACCTGGCTGCCCTCAAACAGGGGCCCGTGGTTCTCACTTCAATTCTGTATGGCGTGGGCCGTGATGATGAATGGGCCTATGAACTGCAACTTTCACACGATGCCGGCCGGACATGGGACAAAGATCATGCGGTCATCATTTATAATCCGGGCCGTCCGATTAAAGGAAGGGGCTGGCCTCGCACAGTACAGATTGATGATAAGACTCTGGGCACCCTGTTCTACGATCTTGATCCCCATCAAACCGACGGTCCCGGCGTATTCTTTGTTCGCACACCACTGGCTGCGTTACAGACAGACGAACATTAATTCGTTCTGCGGGCGATCTGGCTGGCACGCCAGGCTTCTCCATACAGGGCAAAACCGAGTTGCACGGTCTTTGATGTCTCCCGCAGCGCTTTTGTCAGTTTTGGATCGAAGGGTTTGAGGCCGCGTGCTTTTAACAGACCGGCAACCTGCATGACAACAGCCTGATCGTATCCATCCAGATGTTTGAGCAGTGTATTCAGATCTTCTGCATGCTGTTTCACCAGTCGCTCTGCATACTCGAAAGCAGTCGTATTTTTACCATCGCCGTCGACGTCTATCCAGACCGCCCCCGTCGACCCCACGACCTGCGATTCGAATTCCGGAGTAGCAGGCTGGTACGGTTTCGCGAACTGCCAGTACGGCGCGGACACCCCTGGACCTGTCGCAACAGCAACCAGAAAACAATCATGTGAGGGCAGTACCACCTGCCAGGTCCCCTGCCACTTCACGCCCCCACATTCCCGGGACTTGATCTGCTCACTGCGGATCAATTGTCCGTTCGCATACAGTTGAATCTGTGCTGCGTTCACCCAGGAAGGACCGGAGACCGTCAGACTCACAGTGTATTCTTTCGCTGGTGGAACGAGTTCACCCGGACCATACCGGGAATTGACTTTCATCTGAGTCAACAAACCGTATGACACGAGAACTTTCCCGTCCACAAAATTTTGTATTGTCTGACTGGCATCAATCTTGCCCGGATCCTGGGCATCCGATTGAATATAAGTTCGAGACTGACCGACAATATAGCGACTGACATCATGCGAATCGCTGCAACCGACCGGCGTTAAAAAAACGCCGCGATTCAACATGCCAAACCAGTCGTGATACAGTTGCATGAAATCAGTTTGAGTGGCCCCCGAATTAATGAGTTCCATCGCATTTGCCTGTAACCGCCAGCCGTCCAGATTCTCTCCCGTCAGACTGAGATGATTTTTCGGACCAAACGGGCGATAGTTGGAATGGATATCGCGGGCATGATTTAAAATCACGGCTTGCACATCAGGTGTTGTCAGAATGCTCTCGAATATTTCATCCCAGGCAGAAAGTTGATAATCGGGAATCGGCCCCTCTTCCCGGACAGGAAACACATTGAAGTGCCCCCATTTCGTAGTGACTTCATTGCCGATCACGGGCGTAAAGTACTGACGTACTTTTAATTCTCGTGCGAGCGGTTCGTAGTTAATCTGTTTGTTATGATCGGTGGCAATCGGAAATTCAATCTGCTCTCCTGCCAGTGTCAGCAAGCGTTCTTTCAGGGAGCAGTCGCCGTGCCCGGAATGAGTCAGAGTATGAATGTGTGTATCGCAGCTCACGTAGCCCGAAGTATCTACTTCCCGGCCAATCTCAAGTTCAACCTTCTTTTTATCTCCCTTTTTCAGGATCAGATGTTGTTGGTCGACACCATATTCGAACCCACGACCTGCATACACCGTGTATTCCCCCGCCGGTAACTCAACCTGCGTTTTCCCGTCGCGGGTATACACCACGCCCGTCCTCACCGCCTGGTGTTCATCAGATTCAGCAGAGGAAACGACGAGTGTCCCCTCCGCATTCACAATAGTGATTCGACAGGGAATACCCTGCTTTGTTTCTTTATCAGTCACTTTAATTGACAATTGCGATTCCGAAAGAAATTCAGAAGCTGGGTCAGTCAGCAATACGATCTCTCCCACGCGAATATCATCAGGAGTTATCTTGCCAGACTGGTAAATCCGCAATTCATTCACTCCTGTTTTCAGCGTCTCCGGCGGAACGGGTATCAGCAGTTGCTGATCCTGTTCCTGTCGAACCAGTTTTCCCTGGATCTTGCCATTGAGCTCGATATTCCAGGTCTGTTTCACATCCTGTTGACGTAAAAAAAGAGCTGTTTCCCCGGAATTCGATTCTGCGTTAAATCGCAGTAACAGCTCTTTGTCCTGTGCCTGCTCCGGAAACGTAGCCCATTCACGGTCCCCCGAATGGCGCAGATGAACCAGTTGCTCAGTGATGATCAACGGCTCTGCAGACGCTACCGTTTCAGCAAAGATCAGGCAAATCAGTAGTGTCGTAAATGGGGAGGCCGGCATGATGAGCGACTTTCATTCGGTAAAATTCTGATTATGTAAGCTCTGATTGTATCAGTGATCTGTCGCTTCTTTTTTTGTACTTTGCAGTAGATAGGCCAGCAGATCATGCAGTTCTTGCGGCGAGAGAATTTCCAGCAGATTTGCGGGCATTAATGAGAGTGGCGACTGCTGCTGCTCATCAATGTCATCTTTCGCGACTGTAAACTCTTTCCCTTGATTATCAACAAACACCAGCACCGCCCCTTCTTCTCGCCTTTTTAATCCCGAGACGATCCGTCCGGCATCCGTAATCACAGTCGTCGTACGAAAATTGATATCGACCGCACGATTCGGATCAAGTACATCCTCCAGCAGCCGCTCCAGCCCCCGGTTCCCGATACCATCCAACTGAGGTCCCACAATGGCACCTTTGCCTGCCAGCTGATGACAGACCGCACAGTTCTTTTCAAAAACAGTTTTCCCATTTTCTACAGACAATTCAAAAGTCGCATGCGACTTGAAATGCTGAACAATATTTTCCTGTGTCTTTTTCTCGCGGGGAGGCAATGCACTGAGTAATATTTTCATCCGACGCCTAAGCTCTGGATCAGTTGATTGCTGAATCTGATTCTGGATCGCTGGTTCTGTCAGTAACTGTGGTGATATTTTCCCCTGCTCTGCATACACGATCAGACGCTCAGTGCCTCCGGGTTGTTGAGACACTTTTCTACCTAATTCCGTCTGGAGACGAGAAGGATACATTTTGAATGCGCGCTGCAATAGAACATCAACCTGGTCCTGTTTCTGCCCAATAACTGCCTGGATCACATCCTGTTGAAAGCTGCCTGCAGCAGGATTTTGTGGAACCGGCAACGGAAACAGCGGCAGAAACGCGTCAGTTCCATCCAGAGTCATCACCGCTGAAGCCAGTTCATTTTTCAATTTGGGATCGAGAAATGGCTCAGTCAAGAGAGTAAGCAGGTCCTGACGGGCTGCATTAATCTGGAACTGTTCCACCAGAAAGGCGGCTGCGGACCAGCGGTTGATCTGTTGCTGAATTCCTTGACAGGGAATGAAAATCACATCGGGTTCAAACCGTCCGACGGCCAGCCAGGCATAGATTTTTCCACTGTCGCTGTCGACCACTTCCAGGTAGCCTTCAGTACCTGCAAACTCCTTGAGATCCCAGTCAACCCGTTGTGCCAGATCATTCCGTGGCACGGAAACCCGCTTGAGGACACGTTGATCATCCAGGTGACGCAGTTGCACATAATTCCGACCATTCTCGGGTCGCTTTGGAAAGCCTGAGTGTCCGGCCAGATAAAAGCTGAATTTCTCTGGTATGGTAAAAAGCTGCGAAATCAATCTCCCGGTCGCCCGTTCCCCGGCAGGTAAACTGCAGAGAAAAGGAGCAGACTGGTTCCCATCTGCAGAAGCCCTGTGTTGTAACATCCAGGGATTCTTCGAGTCCACCTCATTCAGCGGATAATTGACCCACTGTATCGATTGCTTTTCCTGCCGCTTGATTAAAGTTTGAGTCAGTCTCGTGGCCCAGTCAGAAAGTACAGCATCGATGCGCAATCCTTTCTGTTGATATCCCTGTAACACTGCCTTGATAACCTCCACCTGCAAATCAAGGTTTTCCGCCAGTTGAGTTTGTGCCATCTGAATTACGACGGCCAATTTCTCCTCTGGCAGATAGCGCACCATATGCCTGCTGTACTCCGGCAGTTTCTCTGGATCAGCTTTTTCTGCCTGCAGATAACGAAGCAGGTAGAGGGCCGCCTGCTCGGTGGGTACCGCCAGCGACAGTGATGCCAGTTCGCTGCGTTGCTCGGAAGCCAAAGCTTTCCAGTCCAGTTGCTTCAGGATTTCCGAATTACGAATCTGCAGCATCAATGCCCGTCTCACTACATATTCGAGATGATGGTCTTCTGCCGGAATCTTTTTGTGTAAAGCGAACAGAGCCGGGATATGCTCTGCCGCAGGGTGAAGGCCCAACGCTTCTGCTGCGGCGCGTTGCACAAATGCATTTTCATCCCGCAATGCATCTGTCACCAGTTGATGGTGGAAAAAACTCCACGTTTTTTGTTCTGCCAGGATTTTCACTGTATGAATTCGCACCAGCTCCGCAGGACAGGCTAACGCTTTCGCCAGCAGGTTGTCCGTCAAAGCGTCCCTGCGAAACAATATCCACAAAGAATGTACTACGATGACAGGCTGTTTTGCTTCGAGAACCGCTTTCTGTAGTGGTTCTACCACGTCCAGTTCTGTCCGATCAGAAAGATAATCTGTGATCAGCGTCCGTGTTATCAAATTGGAAGTACCAAGCGCAGCAATTAACTGTTCCACGTTCATCTTTGAATAATCGACCGAAGAATGATCCTTACCTTTACAGACAATCCGCCAGATGCGTCCCCGTAAACGATCCCGTCCCGGATGATCCAGGGGGACCTCATAATGTCCAATAATCTTGTTATAAAAGTCGGCGACGTACAGCGCACCATCGGGCCCCTGACGGATATCCACCGGCCGAAACCAGGGATCGGTCGAGATCAGGAAATCAGGTTCTTCCTGCGCGATAATGGTCGAACCATGATAAACGGGAGAATTGCGATTGATTCGACTCGTCATCACGTTTCCACTGAAGAAATCACCTTGATACTCTTCGGGAAACTGTTCTGCAGAAATAATTTCCACACCAGCAATCGCGGTCGAACCATGCAGGTGATCCATCATCGGTTTGACAAATCCCAACCCATCATGGGGTTTCCCGAAACTCGGATAGTAACCACCTCGCAGAATCTGGTAGATCGGTTTAGAGTGACAGTCCGCGGTAAACAGGTTTCCTTTTTCATCAAAGGTGGAACCAAAGGGATTTACCTGTCCGTGAGTGAAGTGCTCAATCCGCGAACCATCCAGCCGCATCCGGTAGGTGTTCCCCGACTGCATCTCAACGACATGCCCGTCACTGCCACTCACGCGAGTCTGGTTATTGAATCCATGGTTCGCATACAACCAGCCATCCAGTCCCCGCCGAAATGAGTTGTTCATGCCATGTGTATCACGTTCATATCCCATCGGGCCGAACAGTCTGGTAACCTTGTCAGCCCTGTCATCTCCATCGGTATCTTCATAAAACGAAATATCTGGAATACTGAAGGCAATCACTCCGTTCTGACAGGGATACAGACCTATCGGAATATTCAGCCCTTCCGCAAACGTAGTGATCTTGTCAGATCGTCCATCGCCATCGGTATCTTCAAGAATCTTAATCGTGTCTTTGCCCCTGGTGCCCGGCTTGACGGGATAAGGGTATTCGGACGAATCGGTAATCCAGAGCCGCCCTTTCATGTCAAACGCCATATTCAAAGGTTTTTGAATCTCAGGTTCTGACGCGAACAATTGAATCTCAAAACCTGGTGGCAGTGTGAAGGACTTCTGCTCAGCCTGAGGAGTGAGCGGTTCTGTAGTACGAATAATTTCGCGAAACGGATTATCCGACGTTTGAGCAAATACGAAAGCCGGCGTCAGCAGACACCAGCCAAGACACCACCAGGAGATCCGAAAACACTGCATCATCGTTGCTTCACCTGTGAATCTTCAAAAAGAAAAAACCCGTCTGCTGCAGGCACTGAAAGTGACAGAAGACGGGTTTAATCGTAAAGGATCAATTCAGCAGAATCAATCAGGAGTTAATCAAGTTCTTTGATATAAATATTGCGGAACTGCATCAGGCTGCTGGCGGGGCTGAAAGTCCCATCCTTCAATTTGCCGCCATGATGTTGAAAGGCAATCGGACCTTTTTCCGGAACGTCCGGCAGTTGCGCGTTTTCCAGAACCATTTCATTGTTCAAAATGACAGTCAGACGATCCTTGACCATAATAATAATGAACTTGTTCCATTCCCCCACTGGTTTGTCGGCGTTTGTCTTGGGAGTCACACCTGCCCGTACTTCAGGTGAAACCGACTGATTGCGTCGATAGGAATAGACTTCACCCGAACCGATGGGCCAGCACCAGATATTGACCTGTGCTTTCGGTGTGCCTCGCAGATAAATCCCTGAATCGGCATTCGGAAGTTCGACGGTAATTACGTTTCCATTCGCATCTTTCAATTCGGAACCATCGGCTAATACGATGGGCACTTTATACAGGCCCGTCGTTTCTTTGATTCGCCACTCCAGGCTTAAAATGAAGTCGCCATACTCCTTTTCCGTCCAGAGATTTTTATCTCCCTTGGCTTCGCTTTGTGCATCATAGTCAATCACTCCTTCCACAACTTTCCAATGCCCGTTGTCTCCTTCAGGAACTTTCCAGCCGGTAAAGTCTTCGCCGTTAAACAGGGATGTGTACCCCGGATGCAAAGCATCTTCAGGTGGAATTTTTACGATCGCGCCATCGGTAACACTTCCCTCTTTGGGCAGTTGTTTTGGTAATGTCTTCGGTTTGACCGGCTTGATTTCTTTCTGTGCCAGAACTTCGTGCTGACTGAACAGGGAACTTACGGCGCACAGACACAACCCCCAGCCCAGGATCTTATATCGAATACTCATAACTTGCCTTCTCTCATAACAGGACATCAATGCAGAATAGTCACTGCCGCAATACAGCAGTGGATTGCAGTTAATCGTATCGCAACACTGTTCGCCTTCCCACCCAAATACACAACTTTAGTTTAGAGAAAACGCAGTGTAAGTTTGTGTCAATGAAATTATGTAGGGTCGAAATGAAATTGATTTCTCATGCTCCGCCCAGTACCTTTATAGATAAGTCATCAATGATCTCATTCTGAACTTCTCACCTGACTTTGAGAGATTTCTCTATGTACGTTCCTTCTGCTCTCACGGCGCGGACATTTTACAGTAGCCTCTGTTTCGCCCTGCTCATGAGCCTGCCATTCGTTGAAACGGCAACAGCAGAAGTAGCACCGCTGACAGTGCAGGAGAAATTCTATCTGCAGAAAATCCGTCCCCTGCTGGAACAGAAGTGCCTGGGCTGTCATGGCAGTACCCCGGATGACATCAAAGGGGAATACAACATGCTGACGCGGGACTCCCTCATCAAAGGCGGGGAGTCAGGCGAAGCAGCTGTGAC
Organism: Gimesia maris; assembly: GCF_008298035.1. NCBI lineage: Bacteria > Pseudomonadati > Planctomycetota > Planctomycetia > Planctomycetales > Planctomycetaceae > Gimesia > Gimesia maris. Next base: position 1,725,818 of record NZ_CP042910.1, on the reverse strand, counting down.
TGTAGGCAAACCAGAACAGAGCCCCTTCTGGAACGCGGTCACCTGGAAGGACGACTCCATTCAGATGCCGCCCCAGGAACGCAATCGCCTGAACGCAACAGAAATCGCTGACGTGAAACAGTGGATTGCACAAGGCGCCATCTGGACAGATAGAGAACTCCCCCCATTGACTACAGATAATGCCAGCCAGAATACCGCCACCACCATGTCCACATCCGGCGGACAAAGCCCGACCTGGACCAATCGTACTTATGAACCTGCTGAAATCTGGGCCTATCAGCCAATCCAGCGTCCTCCAGTTCCCTGGAACGCCCTTGCAGAAAAGCAGACATCACGGCAAAATCCGATCGATGCGTTCATTCAGCGAAAACTGAAACAGAAGCAACTCCCTGCTTCCCCGCCCGCCGAGAAAAAAGCACTCGTTCGACGTGCCACTTATGATCTGACCGGGCTGCCTCCGACTTTGAAGCAGATCAGTAAATTTGAAAAAAACCAAGGTCAATTCGACTGGTCACAACTCATCAAAGAACTGATGGAGCGTCCCCAGTATGGCGAGCAGATGGCACAAATGTGGATTGATGTCGTCCGCTATGCCGACACCAGCGGGTTTGCCAATGATTATGAACGCCCCAACGCCTGGCGGTATCGTGATTATCTGGTCCGCAGTTTTAATGCTGATAAACCCTATGATCGATTCATTATTGAACAACTGGCGGGCGATGAACTGGCTCCTGAAGATCCCGAGCTGTTGATCGCCACCGGTTACCTTCGCAGCGGTCCCTGGGAACACACGGGGATGAGTGTCGCCGCCGTCACGCGCCAGCTCTTCCTGGATGATATCACCCAGAGCGTAGGCGTCAGCTTTCTCGCGCACAGTTTCCGTTGTGCAAAATGTCATGATCACAAATTTGATCCGGTTCCGACCCGCGATTACTACCGCATCCAGGCAGTCTTCGCTCCGGTACAGTTCGCGGATCGTAAAGTAGACTATCAGCCATACGAAAACATTTCCGGTTTCGCCGACATGAAAGCCCGCACGGAGCGACTCCTGGCAGAAACGCAGGCACAACAACAGCTGTTCAAAGAGAAAACAGACGCTGCAATCGCGGCCTGGCTCAAAGAAAACGGTTACCAGAACCTCAAACAGGTTGCCGCCGACAAACGCCCCCCCCTCAAATGGTTTGGCTTAGCCGAACTTGAAAAAAGCCTGTTGAAAATCAATAACAAACGCATCGCTTATTTCGAGCGGGAACTCAAACGATATGAACCGTATGCTTTCAGCGTTTATAATGGGCCGCCGAACAATTACCGCTCCACAAAAACAGTCAACCTCATTCCAGGTGCGAAACAAAAACAGGGTGAGATCCAGCAGACCTTCATTCTTGCCGGGGGCGCCATCACTGCTCCCACAGACAAGGTCACGCCAGGAGTCCTCAGTGCGGTGGCCGGATCCAACAGCATCAAAGAACCGAATGCCTGGAATACCATCCCCCAGTCAACAGAAGGCAGACGCCTGGCGCTGGCCCGCTGGATTGCCAGCTCCAATAACACATTGACCGCCCGGGTTTTTGTGAATCGCATCTGGCAGATGCATTTCGGCACCGGACTGGTCGCCACCCCCAATAACTTCGGTCAGAAAGGGGACAGCCCTTCTCATCCTGAACTGCTCGACTGGCTCGCTACCTGGTTCATGGATCATGGCTGGTCGCTCAAACAGCTGCATCACCTGATCATGACCTCTGACACTTACCAGCAAAGCAGCCATCCTGTTAATGCAGAACGGGTTCGAACAGTCGACCCCAGCAATCGACTCCTGTCTCATTTTCCCACCCGTAGAATGACCGCAGAGCAGCTTCGCGATTCTCTGCTCTCTCTGACAGGCGAATTAAATCCGGAAATGGGAGGACCGGGTGTCTTTCCGGAAATCAACTGGGAAGTCGCCCTGCAACCACGTCATATCATGGGATCAGTGGCTCCCGCCTATCAACCGATGCCGCGTCGTGAACAGAGGAACCGACGCACGCTGTATGCCTTTCGCTACCGCACCCTTTCAGATCCGATGCTGGAAGTCTTCAATCGACCGGGGAGCGAATCATCGTGCGAACGTCGCGATGAAACGACGGTGACCCCACAGGCGTTTGCTCTGTTCAATGGTCAATTTACACACGACCGCGCCCTGGCGCTGGCCCATAAAATCAGGCAGGAATCAAAGACTCACGAAGACGCGGTTCAGCTTGCTTTCCAGCAGGTTCTGCTACGCGTCCCTGAATCTTCTGAACTGCAGATGGCTTTGAAACACGTCCAGCAGATGCAGACATATCATAAACAACATCCTCCTCAGCAAATCCCTCTGCCACGCGAAGTGAAACGTGAAATGATTGAAGAATTAACTGGTGAGTCGTTCAGCTGGACCGAAAACCTGGACCTGTCAGAAAATTACAAGCAGGATCTCAAACCATGGGACGTAGATGCAGCCACCCGCGCCCTGGCGGAGCTGTGTCTCGTCTTGATGAACTCCAACGAATTTATTTATTTGCGATAATATCCCCATGCATCGATTACAACGCCGCGACTTTCTGTATGGCATGAGCGCCAGCCTGGGCACAGTCGCCTTTAATGCGCTTCTGCAGGCAGAAGAAAAAGCCTCACCGAAATCAGCGAATCTCAAACGGGCGCAGCCACTCGAACCGCGCGATCCCCACCTCAAGCCCCGCGCCAAAGCCTGTATTTTCCTGTTTATGGAAGGGGGCCCCAGCCACCTGGATACCTTTGATCCAAAACCCGCGCTGGAAAAGCTGCACCTCAAAGAATTCATTCGCGAAGACAAACAGGTCTCCGCCATGGCCAGCGGGAAAAGGTACTACATCAAAAGTCCCTTCAAACACAAGCCAGCCGGTGAATCAGGCATTTCACTCTGTGAACATTTTTCGCATCTTGCTGACGTTGCTGATGATCTCTGCGTCTATCATGGACTGCAGGCTGAATCGATTAATCATCCCACTGCCTGCTATCACATGAATACAGGCAACCGGTTCGGCGGGGACCCGGCCATCGGTTCCTGGATGACTTATGGTCTGGGAACCGAAAACCAGAACCTGCCCGCATTCATCGTTCTCCCCGAAGTCGCTTACCCGCAGGGAGGTTCTGCCAACTGGTCAAATGGCTTTTTACCGGCTTACTTCCAGGGAACGGCTTTGCGTTCTCAAGGCTCACCCATTCTGGATTTGAATCCCCCCGCTCATGTAACCCGCGAAACGCAGCGCAAAAACCTGGACCTGCTCGCACAACTGAATCGGGCAGACATGCAGCGCCACCCGCATGAAGAAGTTCTGGCGGCCCGGATGGAATCGTACGAACTCGCTTTTCGCATGCAGGCACAGGTACCTGATATCATTAACCTCGACCAGGAAACCAGGCAGACCCAGGAAATGTACGGCCTGGGTCAACCCGAAACGGATAGCTTCGGTCGCCGTTGCCTGCTGGCTCGGAAACTGGTTGAAGAAGGTGTCCGCTTCGTACAGATCTACGCCGCAGGCTGGGACTCACATGACTTCCTGGAACGTTCGCACAAAGCACGCATGCAAGCCGTCGATAAACCCATCGCGGCGCTGCTCAAGGACCTGAAATCGCGTGGACTGCTCGACGACACACTCGTCGTCTGGACGGGTGAATTCGGGCGATCTCCCGACAATGGCATTCGCAGCGGCAGACAGGCAGCCGGTCGTGATCACAATGCGAAAGGCATGGCACTGTGGATGGCAGGGGGCGGCGTTAAAGCCGGACATCGTATCGGGGCCACTGATGAAATTGGGGATCATGCCGTAGAAGTCGTCAACCCGATCAGGAACCTGCATGTGACTCTGGAACATATCATGGGGCTGGATGATAACCAGCTCACCTATTTCCACGAAGGCCGCTTCAAAGTACTCAGCCAGACTGGTGGAGCCGTGATTAATGAATTACTCGGATAATCGGCGGTTTCGACTGTCATTCCGTCAGTGACTTTCGCATTTTCTGATGGGGAATCGAAACGGATAAAAATTCCTCACCCACCTTTTGATAACCCAGTTTTTGATAAAAACCCACCGCAGAAGTACGAGCATCCAGTTCCAGAAATTGAAAGCCCCGCTGTTTCAGACTGGTCTCACTATTTGACAACAGTGATTTACCGACCCCCCGCTTTTGAAAGTCGGCGGAAACGGCCATCTGTCTGATTTTCACTTTCACATCTGAAACAGGAACCGCCAGTACACAGGCAATCACTCGACTTCCCTCCACAATCCCAAAATGTAAATAATCCGCCTCAGCTGATAAATCTTCCTCCAGTAAATCCAGACCTAAAGCCTGTCGTAATATTTCATTTCGTAATCGACACGCCTGCTCATAGTTCTCAGACAGAAAAGTTATTTCGATGAATCGCAACACTCCGTCACCAGCCTTCTATACATAATCCCCCCACCAACCAGGTTAAATCACTCCGAAAATGACAGTCATCCCCGTAAAAACTTCTGCTGAAACTTCATTATATAAACAGACTTACAGATTTCCTCAATTTTCCGAGGCTAATTTTACCACATTCAAGCTGTATTCAATAAGGGTTGGGTCTGTAAAGACTTCTCTCGTCGCGACTCAGTGAGAGGTAATGAAAATGGCGGTAGCAACCGACCGAACAACGGAATTTATAATGCTGTTCTCCCGACATAGCCAGAGAATCTACCGATTCATCAGATCGCTCGTAGATAATCGGACAGATGCCGAGGAGATTTATCAGAATACGTGCACCGTACTCTGGTCAAAATTTGACGCCTTCGAGCCTGGATCTAATTTCTGGGCCTGGAGCTGTCAGATCGTGCGCTATGAAGTTCTCAACTATCGACGACGACAAAACCTCGAACGAAACATATTCAGTAACGAGTTCTACAACCGAGTTGCCGAAAGCGCAATGGTAACCGTTGATGAACTGGATCAGCAACAGGCCGCCCTTTCCGTCTGCTTTGAACTGTTATCACAACGCCAGAAAGAAGTCCTCGAAAGAATATACGAACCGGATGCCAGTCCCAGTTCGGTTGCCCAGGATCTGAAGCGTACCCCCAATGCAATTTACAAAACTCTGAAACGCGCCCACGATCTCCTTTTCAGCTGTATTCAGAGACGCCTTCATTCCGGAGACCTTTTCTAATGTTAACTCCTGAGGAACGGGAAGAACTGATGCAACTCTGCTGGGAATACCAGTACGGGAACCTCTCCTCCCGACAGGCCGGTCGTCTGGAGAAACTGGTCCTGCAATCCGATTCCGCCCGAGACTTTTTTATCCAGTATTCCGGAATGTGTGCGAACCTGGAGTGGGAAGGAATTGTGGACCCCGGCCCGCTGGGACGCTCCTCAGATTACGAACCACTGCCTTCCGGTGAACTCAAAACCATCCCCGATCACCTGTTAACAGAGACAGTTCCACCAGATCGTCGAATAATTTTATCCACGATCCTCGCATGTACGATCTGTGCCTTAGCAGCCGCATATCTCTTAACGTCTGCATTTCTGCAAAATAAAGACCCCCGGGTTCTGGCCCGGATCATTAATATAAAAAACGCAGTCTGGTCTGAAGGTAAAAATAACTGGCAGCCAGACGACGTATTGCATGCGGGCGATCAGATTCACCTCCGCTCTGGAATTATCGAACTGGAAACCGTCACCGGTGCGAAAGTAATCCTCAAAGGAGTCTCACAGCTCACACTGATTCAACCAGATCAGTTCATGCTCAATCAGGGCAATCTCTTTGCTCACGTCCCTCTCCAATCACAGGGACTGACAGTCGACACTCCCTCATCGCGCGTCGTAGATCTGGGCACATCCTTTGGACTGATTGTGACTCCCGATCGTGAAACAGAAGTGCATGTTTTACAGGGACTTGTCCGCTTCGATCTGCTTGATGAAAAACGCCAGACAACCATTACCCAGGATCTGACGGAAAACACGGCGGTCCGCGTACAGGCTGATTCCAGAAAGATAACGCGGTTTAAATCGACGCCAGAACTGTTTGTGCAAAACCTCGTGCCTGATCAACCACAGTTAGTTGCACACTGGAAACTGTCCGATCGGGAAACTTCACAAATTGCCCATGACTCTGGCGAACATCTTCTGCATCTGAATATTCTGGAAGTTCATGGGCAGTCCCCCTTCACTGGTCGCCCGGCACCGCAAAACATCAAATCGTCAGCCGGCCCGTTTGAAACGCAATACCATAAACTGTTCCGCACGCTTTCCGAACAGGAGGCTTCCCTGTTCGATATGCAGCGATTCACGATTGAACTCTGGGCACGCAATCCCAATATCAAACAGCAGGGCGATTCCGACACGCTGTTCCATTATCGAAATACAAACCTGCATTCCACGTCTCAATTCAACCTGTTTACGGACGATCATTCCGGCAGAATGGGCTTTGGCTTCCTGAATTCAGACAACCAGTATGTTTCATTTCACACTAAAAAGAACATTCCCTGGGAACAGGACCGCTGGTACCACATCGTATTCACGTATGACTCCAATCGTTCTGCCGCACATGACAGCATCGTTACTTTCACGAGAACGCCGGAATTCAGTTCCAGGCCGGATCTGCAGCAGACTTTCAATAACATCGCAGACATTATGCCCCTCACGCCGGGAGGAATTCTGGCCATTGGCGGATCCACTCTTACAGATATCTCACGACACTGGGGAGGCGACATCGCTGACGTCCGCTTTATTAATGGAATCCCCGCGCGTTATCTGAAACAGCAGAATTTTAATAAGAAATAGCAATTTTCGACTCTTGTGAACGGTTCTTTAGAGTCATTTTTTATCTCGTTTTTCAAAGCAGGAATCTCATGAAGACATCAAAGTCCAGACGTGGCTTTACACTGATTGAACTGTTAGTTGTCATCGCCATTATCGCCATCTTAATCGCTCTCTTACTTCCCGCAGTCCAACAGGCACGCGAAGCCGCCCGTCGCAGCACCTGTAAAAACAATCTGAAACAAATCGGATTGGCGCTTCATAACTATCACTCCACTTTCGGAACATTTCCTGCCAGCCGCATCGGACCTTATGAAAGTACCTGCACAACCTGCGGACTCGATTCCCGGTTTAGCGCTTATATCCCACTGCTCCCTTACATCGATCAGGCACCTCTGTTCGCCCAGATCACCAGCAACCTGGGCGCCACTTCTTATGTCTGGAATACCGGATTCCCCGCCTACAAAACAAAACTACCAATCATTAACTGCCCTTCTGATATCAACACGAATGATATCACCGATCTGGGACAGCATAACTACCTGTTCTGCATCGGCGATCAATACAGTAACTTCCAATCCATCTCTCCAGGAAACCTGAGGGGCGTCTTTGGATTTCAATCCAGTGTCCGCATGCGGGATATTATTGATGGAACCAGTAATACCGCCATGGTTTCCGAATGCATTCGTCCTCCCGGGTCTGGAGCCCTGACACCCGCTAACGGCGCAGGTACCAACTCAACCAGCAATTCCACGAACCCTTCCGCATGCCTTGCCAGTTTCGTGAATGGCGCATTTACAACGGGATTGCTTGATCGAAATCGTTCCCTGGGAACACGCTGGACCGATGGACGATCCGGCTATATTAATTTCAATACCATCCTGCCTCCCAACGCGCCGGTCTGTAATGGCCAGACAACTCAAGGAATTCAACCCCCATCCAGTCGCCATGAGGGGGGTGTCCATCTGCTGATGGGCGATGGTGCCGTCCGCTTCATCAGTGAGAATATCGACACGGGAAATATCAGTGCCTCCCAGGTCTCATCCGGCAAAAGTCCATACGGAATCTGGGGCGCATTGGGATCAAAAAATGGAGGTGAAACTTTGGGTGAGTTCTGAGCTACATTTCAGCGCAAGGATGCGACTTCAGTCATCCCTGAATTGGTCAGTCGACCATTCAGGAGATGCTTCTCAATATCCTTTGTGAACAGAAATCGATGCTTATAATTTTCATTCACTTTAACTTTCATAGATAAAGAAAGTTGCTCGCATGCGTCGCTCATTGACCCTGTTGATAATTACTTTGATCTGCACGGCCTGTTCCGGGGCGTCAGAAGATAAATGGACGAAACAGCGCCCCCCAACCTATCCCGTTACTGGTACAGTAAAATTCAACGGGACACCACTTGAGGGAGCTACTGTCGTCTTTCAATCAAATGGTGCCCAGACACAGGCGGCCGTCGGCCGCACAGATAAAGACGGGAATTTTCAGATGCGTACCTTCGAAGAAGGTGATGGCGCAATCGCCGGTGAACACCGTGTGACCATCACTTGCGTCAAAACAGAAGGGCCCGCAGACGGGACTAATCTGGATGAGGCAGATGTCGTCATCAAGGAAACATCCCTGATCCCTGAGAGGTATGCAGATGCGCAAAAGTCCGGTCTCACTGCCACAGTCAAACCAGACCAGGAAAACGCAGTTACCTTCGAACTGGAAAAGAAAAATTAAAATGACAGACAGTTCAAACCAGGCTCACTCTGTCCCCTCGGATTCAAAACGAGCTTGATTTTTTTCACCCCCATTCACGATGCGGGCCCCATGTAAATGGTGCACGATACGCCAGAGATGAGAGCTGATGCGCGTCAGCCAGCGAAATGCATCCAGTTGCTGCAGCAGGTTATCAAATTGAGAATCTGCTGTGGTAGCTGACTGAGTAAACTCCCGCCGTGTCTCTTTCTGCTGTCCATCCCATTTCTCCCAGAAGTCCTGCAATGCCTGTTCATCATCCTCTGAAAATCCATTATGAAGGGTCTGTTCGAGATGTTGAATTTTCTGATTCAACTCATCCACAAAACTGCTCAGAGTCTGATTCTCTCTGGCAGAGCCCAGCCGTTCCATTTCATCGCACCGCCGCATTAAACGCTGCAGATGATCCAGCGCCAATACCACTTCTTGCGAAGAATGGACCGTTTGGCGATCTGAACTGGTCACGTTGATCTGTTTCAGATACCGGGAGGTGGTTTCCAGCGTATCGTGATACTGAGAAAATTCTTCATCCAGGTCTTCCCGCGCTACTTCCGAGAGGAACAGCTTCTGCATCAGTTGCAAAATACATTGAAATACATCAACCAGGGTCGAGCGCGCTGCTTCAATGGCCACATTGGGATTGGAGAGCAACGATTCATCCAGCCTTTCAGTCTGATCGTTTTCTGCTTCTGGAATAATACGTATGATCAACGCGGAAAATGCTTTCGTAAACGGAACAATGACCAGCAGTCCCAGCAGATTGAACAGTGTATGGAACGTGACCAGCGCAATATCAGGTGAGATGCCACTTGCGGGGCCTGCATACTCTTCCCAGAACCAGACATAGACCGGCAGCAGAAAGTAGGCAAGAGTCGCAGTCACCAGGCTGTAAAACACATGCGCCAACCCGGTTCGTCGGGCAGCCACCGATTTCCCCAGAGATGCCAGCAAAGCAGTGAAGGTCGTGCCGATACCAAATCCGATCACCAGCGCCCCCGCCTGTGCCAGTGAAATCGCCCCCGAATGCAGGGCTGTAAGCGCCATCACAACGCCCGCACTGGATGACTGTGTCAGTAGGACGATTCCAACTCCTATCAACAGCAACAGCAGTCTGCCCAGCCAGGAGTCCTGCGGAAATGATTCCGGACTCACCATTTCCGCCAGACCAGACATCCCTTCCTGCAGAATATCGAGCCCCACAAAGATGAGGCTGAATCCGGCGATGGTGAATCCGATCAGAGCAATGCGTTTCTTACCAAACAGATTAAGCAGTACCCCCACCAGCACCAGCGGAAATGCAATCTGTCCCAGCTTCAATTTGAAACCAAACAGAACCACAATCCATCCGGTGACGGTCGTGCCCAGATTCGCCCCGAACACTATCCCCAGCGACTCGGTTAAAGTCAGCAGCCCTGCCCCGGCGAAGCCGACAGCGGTGACAGTGGTGGCACTGGAAGACTGCAGTATGGCAGTCACGATAACCCCCGTCGCAATCCCACTGGGAATGCTTTTGGTAAACCGGGCAATCATCCGCCGAATCGTACCGCCGGCCAGATCTTTCAGACCGCTGGTCAGGATTACCATTCCCAAAAGGAATAGCCCCAGACCTCCTATCGAATCGATTATCCCTGCATCCATGGTATTTCCGGCAGTGTTGTAACAGAGTGTAATGTACCCGTGCAGCCTCTGCTGCAGCCAGCATGCTCTATTCTATCACAACCGCGAAACATTTCGAGACCGTCATATTGTCCGGAATTCTACCAGGCGGTCCAGCCTCCATCGACCAGCAGATTCTGCCCCGTAATATAACTGCTGGCATCACTGGCAAGAAATACGATTGCCCCTTTTAATTCGGATGGCTTTCCCATCCGTCCCATAGGACTGTGCGCATTCAATCGTTCTGCCAGTCCCTCCGGTGCTGCCTCGGAAGGGAATGGACCAGGACTCAAACAGTTCACCCGCACACCATCTTTGGCCCAGTAGACGGCCAGATGCCGCGTCTGATGAATCACGCCCCCTTTCATCGTGTGATAAGCAACCGGGCTGGCATTACAGATGCCCTCGTATGTCGCCGGATAGGAACCAACCACTCCATACATCGAGCCAATCATGATCACATTGCCTTGCGCCTGTCGCGACACAACATGATCTCGCAACTTTCTCGCCAGGAGAAAAAAGCCGGTCGCATTCTGCAGATGACGCGTAAAAGCTTCAGCTGTGACGGTCCGCCAGTCCTCACCCACCGGATCATTTCCATTATTCACCAGTACGTCAATCTGACCGGCGGCCTGGCAGGCCGCATCAAATCCCTTTTCAAGAGACGCTTCGTCCATGTGATCCAGTTCGACTCCCAGATGTCCCAGCTGCTGCGGGTCGGGTAGTTCACTGGCGGCCTGTTGTGCCCGTTCTGCATTACGGCTACTGATAACCACTCGTGCACCCGCTTCGGCCAGTCCGCGTGCCATCGCACTTCCCAGGTAACCACTGGCACCGGAAATCAGCACCGTTTTGCCGCTCAGGTCAAATAACTGTTGGATCGTCGGTTCGGTTGTGGAATTCATAGGTCTCTCAAATAATCAGATCAGGTTATTGAAGAAAGAAAATGAGCCGGTTCCATCCAGGTTCGATTTTTTACCGAATCCAGAATCGACAGATTCACCGCCAGTGTCTGCAGCCCCGCTGAGAGTGGGCATAAAGGTGGACTTGTATCGTCCAGATAGTCCAGAAAGGCGCTCGCCTGTCGTTGAAACAGTGTGTCTCGCTCCAGCGTTTCCTGGAAACCAACCTGCCATTCTCCTTCCGGTTCTGTCACCCAGCGATACCAGCTTTTCTGATATTCAAACCGCAGCATGCCCCGCTCACAGATGACCGTAATCATCGATTCATTCGCAGGCTGATGCTGGTTCAGACTGAAACTGCCCAGCACAGTCCCCTGTCGAGTGATGACGTGCACGGTATCTTCGACATCAACGCCTTCCAGCACCTGATGTGAGAAGTCCGCCACCAGCGCATCGACGGGGCCCACAAGATATTCGCCGGCATTCATGGAATGTGTTAATGCATCCTGTACCGCGCCACCTCCTGTCGCATGGGATTTGTAATAGATGTCGCGATAAGCCGGGCGGTACGTCGGAAAATTCTGTCCTGACACAACAACCAGTTGAACCGGTTTCCCGAATTTCCCCGAGTCCAGCGCCGCTTTCATTGCTGCCAGAGCCGGATGCGCGCGATACACATACGCGACGGCTGCCTTGCGACCTGTTTCCTGAAGCAGTGCCTGGAGTTCACCAATCCCCTCAACACTGGTACTTAATGGCTTTTCAATAAACAGATCCAGTCCCGCCCGGACGGCCTGAATCGAATTGGCTATGTGCACATGCGCGGGTGTGGCGATCACCGCACAATCATGAGGTTCTGCTAATGCCGATTCCAGGTCCGTATACTGCCGTTCGACCCCATACTGGTCCGCAATCTTTGATCGCAAATCGTTGTTCAACTCGCAGATTGAAACATCCGCGCGTCCCGTCGATTGAAAACACCGTAGATGCCGCTCACCAATCGAACCAACGCCCACCACCAGTACTCGTTTTCGTTCCGTCATCGCTGTCTTCTCTCATCAACGGTTGGCTTACAATGTTTCAACTTGATCCCGGATCGCCGGGAACTCACATCCTCATCTTAAAGTGGCGTTCGGAATCAGCAAGCAGAGACCATTAAAAAACTCCGGAAAAGGCTGAGCTCAATTCCTTAACCCTCCGGAGTGACCTCTTCAACTCAACGTCTCTTATTTCTGAAACTGCAGTGAATACAGGTCTGCATCTTTCATCACAAATTTCAGACGTACCGGCTTGCCACTCAGGGATTTCAAATCGCTCCCCTGCTTCCAGGAGACAACCCGGTCCACTTCGTTGCCAATCTGTTCGCGACAGTCCGCCAGGGTGAAACCGGGAATCGGCTGTCCCTGCTCATCCTGAATCTCAACCTTGATGCCGCCGGCGGCCGATGTCGAAAAGTTGATCGACAGCTCTGAACCATCAAATACCAGCGGTTTGGTAACCATCTCGCCCCCGGCATAGTCCGCTCGCAATGAAGCAAACCCGTCCAGACGTAACGAATACCGCCTCAGATGTGACGTCGGCTGGGCGTAATCCTGGTTCACATACACCGACATTTCTGCAGGACCCGTCTGAACCACATTCAAGGCAGGATAATTGGTCCGCGAAACCCAGTTCTGAGCCCCGATACCGCCAGCGATATATCCACTCAGAAAGGTCCGCTGATAGGTATCATCACCGCGAGTCGTCATCAGGATGGCATCCGATGTATCTTTGAAATAACGGGGATGCACACCGATTTCTTTCGCCTGCTCATCGGTCAGCACCTGGCGTCCCGGCATGAAGCGGGCGGCGATCGCCAGGTAAATATGAGGCGCACGAAAATAAGGATGCGTCTGATTCGTATAAAGGTGCTCAATCGGCGCTTCGCCATCGAGAGTTGTATATTCCATCAGCACCGGCGCGGACCAGTGAATGAAATCATCACTCTCGCTGCGGGCAATTCGGCGAATTTTATCTTTAAACACGCGAAAATAACTGAGGTACTTTTTCTCAACCGGTGACCAGAACGCTACATTTTGAGAATCAAACATGTACTTATAAGGCACCATCTTTGTAGGAATCACCGATCCGGCGGGATGCTGTTTCCAATGAATTCCATCCGGAGAAGTGAATGCAACGAGACCACTCTTCATCGTTCCGCCCAGTGCTTTATACTTTTCAGCAGCAGGAACACCAGGTCGAGTATCCAGAAACGGAGAGAAGTTGTGCGTCATCGGTGCCGCATCAGCCAGAATGATATTATTCTTCTTATGCCCCTGCTTCTCGAACAACGTAAATTCCGGCTTGGTCCAGTTCACGCCATCTTTGGATTCCGCGTAACAGTAAACTTCCCCCACATCACCATCAGCGCCGGCAGTCGGCCGACCTCGATAATACGCCCGGTAGACATCCCCATCCTTGATGATTGTACTGTACCCGCAAAACAACCCTTCCCAGGGTTTATCAAACTTCAATACAGGTCCTTCATCAACTGGATGATGGAGTCGAAGCTCCGCCCCTTTCAAACTGCCAATCAGATAATCATCCACAAACAGTTCGCGGTGATCGCCAATCTCAAGTGGCGTTTCTTCCTGCTTTTTTTCACCTGCCCAGATCAGGGAAAGATCGAGAAACCCCACAAGAACCAACAGTGTTACCATCAATTGCTTCATTTTATATCCCCTTGCCATAACTAAGACATGTTGTACCCACGCACTAATAACACTCAAACCAACAGGCTTATTTTTCACGCATAACACTATAATCACAGTTGACACAACACAAACAACTTGTATCGTATTCAAATACAAGTAACCACACTTGAATCCAATTTCAACCCTGAATCGAACTAAAAAACGAAACCATGGCAGCACGTGCTCCCGACACCATCCAGAAAACGACGCCCTCCGGTTCATCTCCCGCAGGAAAACAGCGTCCCAAGTACATGCTGCTCGTCGAACAGCTCATCCAGCAGATTACAACGGGTGAACTTCGTCCGGGCGAAGCCCTGCCTTCCGAACACCAGCTCTGTGAGACACATCAGTTGGCCAGGACCACCGTCCGCAATGCCATGCAGTTACTGGAAGAACAGGGCTGGGTGAATCGGATCCATGGCAAAGGTTCATTTGTCAGCACCAATCCGCCACTCCCGGTTTCCAGGTCACTGGATATTTTTGCATTCGTTTTGCCTGAAACACGCACTGGCTATTACCCTTCTCTGCAACGCAGTTTCGAACAGGCGGCTGCGATGACTCAGCATCAGGTTCTTGTCTGCTGTACTGAAAATAAAATCGACGCACAGGGTAATACCATTCTGCAACTGATCGACAAACATGTCGCAGGAGTCGCACTGGTCCCCGCTACCGTTCCCGCGACACCCGCATATCAGGTCCGTCAACTGCAGCAGCATGGCATCCCTGTTGTCTTCTGTCATCGCGAAGTCGAAGGCGTGCAGGCTCCCCTGCTCTCCATTCCCTTCCGTGAAGTGGGCAGACTGGCCGGACAGACATTACTCGAACAGGGACACAGGTCACTCGCGTTATTTTCGCCGCATCGCGCCAGTGCCTCCATCGAATACGAAGCAGGCCTGCGGGAAGCACTCGCAATACAAAAAGATTCCTGCCCTGAGCCTTTCATTTTTCATGGCCCCAGTTCACAAATTCATCCCATCGATTACGAACAGGATCTGTTACAGACACTCGAAACCATGTTCCAGCGCGAACAGCCTCCCACCGCCATTTTTGCGACCTTCGACTCGCTGGCGGAACTGATTTACCTGCTACTGACAAAACTGGGAAAGCGGGTACCTGAAGACATCTCGCTGCTGGGTTTTGGTGGCACGGTTCGCAATGGTGCCATCCAGAGCAGACTCTCTTCCATCACGGTTGACGAAATCGCCATCGGCCAGAAAGCAGCGGAACTGCTGACGCAAATGAAACAGGGAACTTTGCCCCTGGATTCTGCAGAAGTCTTCCCCATACCCATCAATACCAGCAGGGGACAAACCCTGGGGCCACCCCCTGCCCCAACAGTTTGATTAACCGCAGTTCGATCCACTACTGCACTGCGCGACAGGACAAAACAGTATGACACAAAGCAATCAACATTCAGAACGCCCTGCCCTGGCATTCCTGTGGATCATCATCGCCGCCATTCTGATGTCACCCGCCTTACAGGCCGAAGAAGCATCAGACCTGAAACAGAAACTGGCCAGTCTACCTCAGCCCTGGCAGGAAAAGCTGCATCGACTGACGCTCAAAGAGTACACGGAGACTCTGAAATACTGGGAAGAAACTTTCCCTGACCGGGTCCAGGTGGACCGTATTGGTGTCACTCTCGAAGGCATCCCCCTGCCGATGCTGAAAATCACCGATCAGAAATCCGATGATAAACTGAAACAGGTTTGCCTCGTCACTGCCCTGCATGGCGGCCCCGAACGCAGCGGTACTACAGCCGTGCTGCACTTCATTGAATGGGCGCTCAGCGACGATCCGGAAGCCGTCAAAACCCGCGAGAACCAGCTCCTGCTGATCATTCCCATCATCAACCCGTATGCGTATTTCGAAACCGATCGCTTTGGTAATTCACAGAAAATCGATCCCTACACCGGTGGGGGCACCGCTAACTGGGACCTCAAAACATTCGAATTTAAACATCCTGAAAAAGCGCCTGAAGTCATGGCGGTCCTGTCCGTGATTGATCAATTTCGTCCCGACGTGCATGTCGACGTGCATGGCACTGGCCTGCAGGAATACGCCCCCGATCAACTGGGATCCCGCGAACGCTATCGCGGACAGACCATGTTTGAAGTCACCGGCTCCGCCTATTCCAATATGTCACTCCGCCCCTGGGACTGGCGAATTACGGAAACGATCAACGCCGCAGGCATCAAAGCAGGATTCGGTTACGACCGTTTCGAAGCCGATGCACAGCGCCTCTATTGGGGATCCTCACTGACAGCCATGTCAAATCGGCTCTGGCTCGGTCGTCCGAACTTTTACACTGCGCATTACGGCTATGCCCGCTATCACACCATGGTAATGGCCTTGGAAGTCGGCTGGGAACAAAGCGGCCTGGCACGCCTGCAGGCCCTGATGAAAATCGGCAATGAGAGATGGAAAGGCGAATATTTCAACGGCTATCCCGTCAACCGGGTACAGGGTTATATTGGACACTTCGCCACAGCCTGGGGAACCACACCGCAGGCACGACGCCAGAGTCGCAGCGAACTCTGGAAGCAGCAACCATACTTCTCCCAGGCGATCCTCTATCCACAAACCGCAGGCAGAGAAACCTACCTGATTGCCACTTCAAACAAAGCAGCCGCGTTGCTCTCTGCTGATATCCCGGAATTTCTGGACAATATCAAAAACATCCCTTCGGTTGATCAGGAATCATTGAAGACCATTATCGAAGCCGGTCCGGAAATCAAATTCGCCGTCAGCAAAGGTCACACTGCGACTGCAACAGAACGCCCCATCGAGCATGGCCTCTCGTTCCAACTGCGCATTCCCTATCCGGATCCAGACCTGGTAGACATCAGACTCAACGGCCACCTGCTCAAAAAAAGCGACACCGACGGCTACCTCTCCTGGTTTAGTGACGGGTTTACTCACGTGCAGGTCAATGTTCCACCGGAAAAATCGAAATCTACTGACCTGTATCTAATCACCTGTCTCTACAATCCCAAAAAAACCAGAACGTATGGCTGGAAGCCGCCTCAGTCAGTCATGGAACGTATCAAAGACACAAATGAATAAATCGAATTTACACACAAAGGAACCTGCCATGAAATCTGCCTCGCCTTTATATGCAGTCTGCCTGCTATTGCTGTCAACAACATTGCTCTCAGCAGCAGAACCGGTTCAATTGAAACTGGAAAGTGTCCAGAAAATCTGGGATAAAGATCCGCACAACGCATTTACAGGACTGACCCGTTTTAAAGACCAGTGGTTCTGTGTCTTCCGCACCGGCAAAGCGCATGTCTCACCGGATGGATCATTACAGGTACTCTCTTCCAAAGATGGTAAAACCTGGAAACCTGTTGCCCGCATCTCTTCAGAAACGTCTGACCTCCGCGACGCCAAGATCAGCGTCACCCCCGAAGGCCAGCTCATGCTCAGCGGCGCTGCTGCACTGCCCCAACCGAATCCCGTTAAACATCAATCGATGAACTGGTTCTCTGACGACGGCACACACTGGTCGAAGGGTTACAAAATCGGCGATCCCAGTGTCTGGCTCTGGGGCATGAAGTGGCATAACGGCGATGTCTACAGCATCGGCTACCACACGGGAAAGGAAGGCCCTCGTTTCACACGCCTGTATAAAAGCAGTGACGGCAAAGACTACGAAACGGTCGTCGACAAACTGTTTGATACCGGGTACACCAACGAAAGTTCGCTGGTCTTCACGAAAGACAACACCTGCTACTGCCTGTTGCGCCGCGATGCCAAAGGTGCGAACACCGGACTGCTGGGTGTCTCCCGTCCTCCGTATACCGACTGGGAATGGAAAGACCTCGGCGTTCGCATTGGTGGTCCTGATCTGTTCCAGTTGCCCGATGGTCGTTTCCTGGCAACCGTGCGACTCTACTCACCCAAAGCTCACACATCCATCTGTCAGATCGACGTTGAGAAGGGTACTCTTACAGAACTGCTGGAACTCCCCAGTGGCGGCGATACCAGTTACGCGAATATGGTCCTGCATGATGGCCTGTTAAACGTGAGCTACTATTCCAGCCACGAGGGCAAAACATCAATCTACTTTGCCAAAGTCAGCTATAAATAAGTTTTCACCTGAGAGTGTGGCCTGCACGCGTGACAGGGGTCTGTGAAGCTAAATTCACAGGCCCCTGTTTTTTCATCTAATCAGGAAATGAGAGAAATTAATAACGGCGTCAGCAGTGTCACCAAAACCAAAGCAACAGGATATACAGTGGCATAACTCGTAGCGGGGATACTGGAATCTACAGCCGATGTCACCGCCCCCAGTCCCGGTGTTGATGTCATCGCACCGCAAAACCCTCCCGCCATTTCCAGCAAATCCAGTTTTAACCAGTAGCGGGCTGCCACAAGGCCGGTCAGCAGGGGAACCACGACCAGAATTATTGCCACCGCACACAAGCTCCAGCCCTTCTGTTGTACCACGGCAACAAACTGGTCTCCCGCCTGACTGCCTGCCTGTGCCAGAAAAAGTGACAACCCCAGATCAGCCAGCAGGAGTCTCCCCGCACGAGGCATACGGATTGACAACCGTCCGAACTGACCGAAATGCCCCAAAATCAATCCCGCCAGCAATGGCCCCCCCGCCATCCCCAGGGAAAGTGAGAAACTGCCCAACGAAAGACTCAACTTCCCCAGAACCATCCCCGCAATCAAGCCCCCTGCAAGGACCACCAGGTCCGTCTCTTCCGCAGTTCGTGCCCGGTGTCCGGCATAGTCGGCAAAGGCATCCAGACTCTCCGGTTCACCAACGGATCTTAAGATATCGCCAAAATGGATGGTCTCATTGGCACCCGGCACGAATTCGATATCTTGACGGGTAATCCTCGCGATCGTGACTCCAAACCGGGACAGCAGGTGGAGGTCCTTCAGGGTCCGCCCCACCATCTTTTTTGAAGACACAACGATGAGTCGACGCTGATGCTCCACATCAAGTATACATTGTGCTTCTGAACTTCTCACTCCCAGTGTTTCGATGACGGTCTCAATCTGCCCGGTGCGACCGATAATTAATAACTGTTGACCAACTTCCAGTTGAAACCCTGCTGGAATCGGTTGCAACTGGCCATCCCGGATGATGCGAGACACCTGACAATTCATTCGCGCCAGTACTGTGACATCTCTTAAGTGTTTTCCGTTCAGACTGGGATTCGTCACTTCAACCAGTTCTCGTAATATCTCACCTCGAAGATCATACCCCGAAGCCCCCGTTGCTGCCGCCATCTCCGGAAACCAACGGGGCAGCAGTTGAATAAACAGAATCACCCCAATCACACCAAACGGATAAGCTATCCCGAACCCGACGGCCACATCCGAACCCACTGGCAGTTTTTCTGTGGCTGCTGCCAGAGCGGGAGTACTCGTCAAAGCACCCGCAAACAAGCCGCTGGCCAGATCAGGGCTCAATTGAAATATCCGCGCGAGTCCCCAGGCGACCGCTGCTGTTACACTCATCATCACTACCGTTAACAACATCAATGTTTTGCCGCGACTGACAAACATCTGCAGAAAAGAGGGGCCCGCACCAATCCCCAGACAGTAGATGAAGAGGACCACTCCCACCATTCCGACTTCAGATGAAACCTGGAACCCAAAGTGTCCTGCCAGCAGGGCGATAAAGACCACACCAGAGGAACCCAGCGAAACCCCCTTAACGGAGGTCCTTCCGAGAATCTGCCCCAGGCCAATCACAGCAAATAACAGAATAATATTTTCGATGGTACACTACCTTGTAACAATTAACCTGGAGCGCGAGACTCGGTCCATCGTAACATAATCGAGTTATCACCTGTGTGCCACCTGAGGAAGAATGAACATCGCATGATATTCGCATTTAATCCTTGAGTGAATTAACACTGAAAAGATAAACCACTTGCCTGTAACCTTCGCACCCGATAAAACTACAGTTTCAATTTAAAGTCAAGTAATTATTACTCTGTCAGCAGGTTTCTCATGTTCCAGACACTCCCCTGTCTCCTGGCACTCACACTCGGCTTCACCACCGGTAATAACCAGGTACTCGATGAATTCAATTATCCATCATCGACGGAAGTCAGAAAAAACTGGCAGGAACTGAAGGGAACACTTCCCCTCGCCATGCAGAAATCGAACGATCAGAACGTTCTGTTGCTCTCTGCCCCGTTCTCTTCCAATCGCGAGATCCCGCGGGCCGGCATGGACAAATCAGTCAAACTCGATCTGACCACGCCGGGCGTCTTCACAGTCGATGTGAAACCGGAGGCTCCCGACAGTAATCACCAGGTCAGTCTCTACTTTAAAAGTGGGCCCGGCTGGTACTCGGCAGCCAGAAGCGTCAAAGGAAACAACTGGCAGACCCTCCGTTTTTTGAAGAGCGATTTTCGTCCCGAAGACAAACCAGCAGGCTGGAACAATATTGATACCATCCGCCTCGTTGTCTGGCGGGAATCAGATTCAGAACCGAATACACACTTTCAAATACGGGATCTGAAAGCAATTACGAATGAGATTGTGATCATTGTCCCCGATCCGGGTCAGCAGCAGAAAGACACGAACACCGTAGCCGCCGCCGATCGTATCGAAGGCTTCCTGCAAACGTCCGGCATCAATTGCGACCGCATCAGCGAGTCTGAACTGACCATAACCACACTCGGAAAGCGATCCGTCGCGATCCTGCCCTTCAATCCCGATCTCTCTGCCAAAGCCTGCGGCACTCTCAATCAGTTTATGGAACAGGGAGGCAAAGTCTTTCTGAATTTTCATATTCCCCCTGCACTCGAAAAGAACCTGGGAATCAAAAAAGGAAGTTACTTTAAACCGGAGGCTCCCGGCGGCCTGGCTTCGATTCGTCTGAAAGATTCCAAAATCCTGGGCTTACCAACCGAAGTCAAGCAGGCTTCCTGGAACCTGGTGACCGGCATTCCTTCAGGACATGGAGCGCGCATCGTGGGCCAATGGTATGATGAAAAAGGCAAGTCAACTGGCAAGCCCGCACTCATCGTCAGTGACCGTGGTGCCTACTTCAGTCACTTGATTCTGGGAGACGACCCGATCCAGAAACAGGCGCTGCTGACCGCCCTCATGGGACACTTCCAGCCTGCACTTTGGGACTCTATCGCTGCAGCGACCATTGCGCAGGCCGACCAGGTGGGCCCTTTTCAGACCTTTGCCGATCTGAGACAGCACGTGGTGACTACCGTCACTCCCGCTAAAAGCAGTGAACTGGCGGCCCGCGACCTGGATCGTACGACGACCACGCTCAACCAGGCCCGACGCCTGCTCGAACAAAATCAGGCATTTCAATCAATCCCCTTTGCGCGAACCTGTCGCGAAAAGCGCGTCAAGATCTATCTGCTCACCCGTGCCAGTCCCCCCCGGGAAGCCCGCGCCGTCTGGGATCATTCTCCCACAGGTCCGTACCCCGGCGACTGGAACCGTACCTGCAAAGAACTGTCAGACGCCGGCTTTAATATGATCATCCCCAACATGCTCTGGGGAGGCCTGGCCCATTATCCCAGTGATGTGCTGCCTCGCAGTACGACTTATGAAAAGTATGGCGATCAGATTGAACAATGTCTGAAAGCCGCCCATCAACATGGTCTGGAAGTCCATGTCTGGAAAGTCAATCACAACCTTTCGACGGCCCCTCAAGCGTTTGTCAAAAAGATGAGAGACGCGGGCCGCACGCAGGTCAGTGTCACCGGCGAACCCTCTGACTGGCTCAACCCGGCTCATCCGGAAAACTTTCAACTGGAAGTCGACAGCATGCTGGAAGTCGTTCGTAAATACCCTGTCGATGGCATTCACTTTGACTACATCCGTTATCCCAATGATCGTCATGACTATAGTGACTATAGCCGTCAGAAGTTTGAAGCCGACACTGGTATCAAAGTACAGAACTGGCCTGCAGACTGCTATAACGGCACATTAAAAAGCCAGTACCGCGACTGGCGCGCTGCCCAGATCACCCGACTGGTAGAAACGGTGCAACGTGAAGCCCGGAAGATTCGACCAGGTATTAAAATCTCAGCCGCTGTCTTCCGCGAATATCCCGACTGCCGCGAATGGGTGGCACAGGACTGGCCGCTCTGGGCTAAAAACGGCTACCTCGACTTCATCTGCCCTATGGATTACACCGACAACGACACACAGTTTCGCATCTGGATTGAAGATCAGCAGAAACACCTTGCCGGCAGTATCCCCGTTTATCCCGGCATCGGTGCGCTCTCTTCCAGAACAACTCTCAGCAGCGATCGCATACTGGGTCAGGTTGACATGACCCGCAAACTGAACGCGGGCGGCTTCACCGTCTTCAGTTTAAATCCTCAAACGATCTCCAGCATCATCCCCGATTTCAAACAGAGCGCCGGCAAAGTCAAAGCAGTCCCCCCGCATCGTCTGAAAAAGTGATTCAGATTTCCTCGAAGGGGGGGGTACCGACATTATTTCTCTGAATCAAAAAACAGGCAGGTCAGAAACATTTTCCAACCTGCCTGTTGATTTTCACTCTCACGAGTCAGTCTTCGGCACGGCTTCCATCACCGCACATCTTAACCACTTTCGGATTAAAGCGTGCTACGATTTCCACCAGGTCCTGCTGCTCGGCCATGACTTCATTGATGTTTTTGTAAACACCGGGAACTTCATCAGCGCCCGCCGAAATCACAGTGATGCCGCGTTTGGCCAGATCATTTTTCACTGCATTCCAGCGATACTTATCCTTGGCTTTATTACGCGACATACAACGACCTGCTCCATGCGAAGCGGAATTCAAGCTTGCCGGATTTCCTTTTCCGCGCACCACAAATGCCGGATCAGCCATGGAACCGGGAATCACACCCAGCTCACCGGCCGCCGCTGGAGTTGCCCCCTTGCGATGCACGTAAACTTCTTTTCCGTCATGCTCTTCCTTCCAGGCAAAGTTATGATGATTTTCCACGCCGGAAATCACCTTGCTTCCCAGAATCTCTGATACATTTTGATGAATCACGGCATGATTCGCAGCCGCATAATCACCCATCAAATTCATCGCCGCCCAGTATTCCTGGCCTGCCTCGGAATCCATCTCCAGCCATGCCAGTCGTCCCAGTTGATGATGTCGTTTCCGCAGACGTGCCTGGGCAATTCCAGAATAAGTACTGCATACCGAAGCACCCGTTCCCCGACTTCCACTATGGCTTAACAGCGCCACATACTCGCCGGCGTCCAGCCCGAGTTCCTGATCATCCTGCGCAATGGTCAGCACACCAAATTCCACAAAATGATTTCCCGAACCGGAAGACCCCAACTGCT
Organism: Gimesia maris; assembly: GCF_008298035.1. Lineage (NCBI taxonomy): Bacteria > Pseudomonadati > Planctomycetota > Planctomycetia > Planctomycetales > Planctomycetaceae > Gimesia > Gimesia maris. Next base: position 1,702,714 of record NZ_CP042910.1, on the reverse strand, counting down.
TCCAGGCTTTGTCTTTGTTCTGGCGCGTGATTTTTGTCACTGACCAGTCCTCATCCATCACGGCATGCCGCTGACGTTTTTCATGCGCCTGGCCTACGCCAAACACGGTTCCCCGATTCAGCGCATCCACAAACTGGTGATGTTTCTGGTTCAGCTTGCTCACCGAAATATCCAGCACAGACAGCTTCATACGACAGGCGATGTCCACACCGACGGCGTAAGGAATCACTGCATCTTCCAGCGCCAGTACGCCACCAATAGGCAGTCCATATCCGATGTGCGCATCAGGCATCAGCGCGGCACCCCACGCGGAAGGCACATGACATGCCAGATCCATCTGTGAAAACGCACCTTCATCGATGCCCTCTTTACCCCAGATCTGGTAAGTAATCGGTTCAACCGCTTCTTCGCTGTTGTCGTCTACCAGTTCCAGCGCCAATTGCCGAAAAGCAGCATCATCCAGATACTCTTCAGGGTGTTCTACCACTTTCTGTACGAGTTCTTTCAGTTCTTTACCGCGCACTTTGCCATTCGCTTTTTCCTCGGCGACTTTCATCTGAATCGCTGTTTTTGCAGTCTTCAGACAATATTCAGGCACTCCGATTTTCAGTAACTGTCGAGAATTCATTTCTCTCTTCTCCTCCCTCAATACGGGACACGACGCTCTGCCCCTCTCTGGATTTCGTGCGCCATCGACTTAAAACCAGAACCTGTTTTACAATAACATGATTCGTTCTCAGTGGACACACGCAAACCGAACAGGTTCTCTGATCTTGAAAATACGCGATAAAAACAGATCTGCAAATTCAGTTCTTCTGGAATCTGCTTCGATTAACGATTTCAATAGTCATTTAAAAAGTTCAAACCAACAAACCACTTCTGCAACGCGTACCACTTACAGATCTTAGACAGTTACTGAATGATTGTGTCTATTTTCCAGCCGCAGTGTTTGCTGCTGTCGGTTTAAATGTTGAAATCATTCCTGACCGAACTAATGCATTCACAGGGAGATACGTCAAAATCCCTCAATCGTCGTCTTGCAAAGGGTTTTCGCTGCGATTAGAATAACTGAATGAACCTGAATTCAGAAACGACAGCTTTGCTCCCCTGTTTCTGAAACAAGTGCCATCCCGCCTGCTGAACCGTGTGGCTCAGCTACCACCGTTGCAAACTGATATGGATTGTCGGTCGGACAGGTATCACCAGAGATTCATTGACAAGTTAATGTCGCGCAGCCCCCTTTCAGGCCGCCGTTGATTGACTTGAAAATTTTCATCCAGAAGGTGAACGTCATGCTTCTTCTGTGTTTGAGCAAGCGCCTCGTCCCTGCTCTGCTTCTAACTGTTTTCTGCGGCACCACCACTGCTGTTTGGGCGCAGAATGCGGATAAAGTTTCCCCCACAAAAATTCGCTCCATCCTGTCTGAAAACTGTTTTCAATGTCACGGACCGGATGTCAAAAAACGGGCCGCCGATCTGAGATTTGATACAGAGGAAGGCGCTTTTGCCGATCTCGGAGGACATAAAGCCATTGTCCCCGGCAAAGTTAAAGAGAGTGAGCTGATCACACGCATCACCACTGCCGATGAAGACCTCAAGATGCCGCCTGCAGAGAGTGGTAAAAAACTGACCACAGAAGAAGTCAATCTGCTTACCCGCTGGATTGAGCAGGGCGCGGAATGGCAGGATCACTGGTCGTTCGTGACTCCCGTCAAGCCAGCGCCTCCCGCAGTCAAACAGACAGACCATGTAATAAACCCAATCGATCAATTCATCCTGGCCCGACTCGAAAAAGAAGGTATGAAAGCATCTACTGAAGCAGATCGTCGCGATCTGATCAGACGGGTGACACTCGATTTAACCGGATTGCCCCCTGCTCCCGCAGAAGTGGAGGCATTCGTGAATGACAAGTCACCCAATGCCTACGAAAAAGTGGTCGACCGCCTGCTGGAGTCTCCTCATTACGGCGAGCACATGTCCCGCTACTGGCTGGATATCGCCCGGTACGGCGATACGCATGGATTACACCTGGATAATTACCGGGAAATGTGGCCTTACCGCGACTGGGTCATCAATGCCTTCAACACCAATATGCATTACGACCAGTTTGTGATTGAACAGCTGGCTGGTGACCTGTTGCCCAACCCCACCCTGGAGCAGCAGATCGCTACCGGCTTTAACCGCTGTCACGTGACCACCAACGAAGGGGGCTCCATCGCCGAAGAGGTTTACGTGCGTAATGTCATTGACCGTGTCGAAACCACCGGCCAGGCCTTCATGGGACTGACACTCGGCTGTGCCGTCTGCCACGATCACAAATTTGACCCCTTCACGAAAACCGAGTTCTACCAGATGTTCGCCTTCTTCAATAATCTGGATGGCCCTGCCATGGATGGAAACATCAAAGATTCTCCACCATCTGTGCGGGTTCCCAACGCAGCACAATCCAAACAGCTGGAAGCTTATAAATCCCAGATCGCTGCCATCGAACAGCAGGGAGAAAACAGGACCAAAACCAACGAACCGGCGTTTCAATCCTGGCTAGAGTGGAAACAGCAGATTCTGAAAACCGGCAGCAACCCTGATCTTTCGATACCGCAACCGGGAGGACTCCTCGCGGCCTATCCACTCAATGAAAAAACAGAAGCCACTGCCGCAGATCTGAAGAATGAAAAGAATAAAGCCACCGTCAAAGGGGCTCCTAAATGGGTCGCTGGTAAATTTGAAAACGGTTTTCAGTTCGCGCCAGGCAGTTATCTGGATCTGGGAAAAACCGGACAGTTTGCCAAAGGAACTCCCTTAAGCTTTGCGATCTGGGTCAAAACGAACGGCAAAACTTCAGGTCCGATTGTTTCCAGCATCAATCCGAATTCACGCGAACGCGGATACGACCTGCAGATTACCAACCAGAACCTCGGCGTCAGACTGATTGATCGCTGGCCCGGCTATGCCGTCGAAGTAAAGACCGCCAATAACGAAATTACGGCCAACCAGTGGCATCATGTCTGTGTCACCTACGATGGTTCCGCGAAAGCGCATGGCGTTGCCATCTATGTCGACGGCAAACAGTCAGAACTGACAATCTCCTCTGATTCGTTCAAGAAAACGACGCCGTTGAATTCTGCGACTCTGACACTGGGACACTCGGCAACCAATGCCCACCTGACCAATGGATTTGTCGATGAATTTCGTATCTATGATCATGAGTTGACAGAAACCGAAGTCAATCAGGTGTACTTCGACAATCAGGTTGATCCCGTCCTGAAACTGGCCGCCGATAAACGCACGCCGCAGCAGACCGAATTACTCAGGCAGTACTATTTGAATCAGTTCGACTCCGAATACCGCAAACTCCTGGCAAAAAAAGTTCAGATCAAATCGCAGGAAGAGAAGCTGATTCAATCCCTGCCCACTACACTTGTTTTCCGCGAGCGAAATAATGTCAAGGAAGCATTTGATCTCAAACGCGGTCAGTACGACCAAAAGGGCGACAAGGTCGACAGAAAAACGCCATCTCAATTCCCCGCGATGGCAGCCGAATGGCCCGTCAACCGCTTGGGTCTCGCCAAATGGCTCGTCTCTCCCAGTCACCCACTGACGTCGCGTGTCGCAGTAAACCGCTTCTGGCAGCAGTTGTTCGGAACCGGAATTGTGGAAACCAGCGAAGACTTTGGTAACCAGGGCGCGCCGCCCAGTCACCCCGAACTGCTGGACTGGCTGGCAGTCGACTTCCAGGAACATCAGTGGGATGTAAAACGTTTCATGAAGCAGATGGTTATGTCCGCCACGTATCGGCAGAGTTCGAATGTGACACCTGAGCTGTATAAAAAAGACCCGAAGAACCGCCTGCTGGCACGCGGACCTCGCTTCCGTCTCGATGCCGAAACACTCCGCGACCAGGCATTGGCCATCAGCGGATTACTGGTTCCTAAAGTCGGTGGTCCCAGTGTCAAACCACCACAACCCGATGGTCTCTGGTTTGCCGTCGGGTATTCCGGATCGAACACGGTTCGCTTCAAACAGGATACCGGCCCGGAGAAAGTTTTCCGTCGCGGGATGTATACATTCTGGAAACGAACATCGCCTCCTCCTGAAATGTCGACATTTGATGCTCCCAGTCGTGAAGCCTGCACGATGCGTCGGGAACGAACCAATACTCCTTTACAGGCCCTGCTTTTATTGAACGATCCGCAATACATGGAAGCCGCCCGCGCGCTGGGTGAGCGAATAATCAAGGAAGGGGGCAACACTTCCGAAGAACGGATCAAATTTGCCTATCTGCTGGCCACCGGAAAACCAGTCTCAGCAGAAGATTTGACGCTGATGCAGAATACTTTCCAGGATATGCAATCGTATTACCAGGATGATCCGAAAGCCGCTACAGAACTGATCGCCGTTGGAGAATCCAAACCGGATCCCAAACTGAATCCCCAGGAACTGGCAGCCTGGACCATGATCGCCAACCTCATCCTGAACCTGGATGAAGTGCTCACGAAAAACTGATGTTTCATGGCTGAAACGAAGCAGTGATACTGAGTCAATAAAAACAAACTGGTTGAGAATGAAATAGAACAAAAGGTAAAGTCATGAATCCCATTCAGGAACGACTCTCACAAATTACGCGACGACACTTTTTCAAAACCGGGGGCTTAGGCCTGGGTACCGCCGCCCTGGCATCGCTGGAATCCGGACGTCTGCCCCTGCAGGCAGCGACCCCGGAAATGAAATCGACAGGTGGCCTGCCAGGCGTACCACATTTTGCCCCCAAAGCCAAACAGGCCATTTACCTGTTCATGGCGGGATCCCCTTCACAGATTGATACACTTGATTACAAACCAAAACTGAACGAACTTTTCGATAAAGACCTGCCGGAAGAAGTCCGCAAAGGGCAGCGACTGACGACCATGACTTCAGGGCAGTCCCGCTTTCCATTGGCTCCTTCCAAATTCAAGTTTCAGAAATACGATAATGGAGGCGATGGTGCCTGGGTCAGCGAACTGCTGCCGCATACTGCCGGCATCGTGAAAGATATCTCCATCGTCCGTTCACTCTGGACGGAAGCCATCAACCACGATCCCGCCATCACCTACATCTGCACCGGCAATCAGCTCCCCGGTCGCGCCAGCCTGGGTTCGTGGCTCAGTTATGGTCTGGGCTCCATGAATGAGAACCTGCCCTCCTTCGTTGTGTTGACTTCCACCTGGTCGGGGCGTCAGCAGGCACAGGCGCTTTACAACCGACTCTGGGGCAGCGGATTCCTGGCGAGTAAATACGCGGGCGTCTCATTAAGATCGAAGGGTGATCCCGTACTCTTTCTCTCGAACCCTCCGGGGGTTCCTTCCAAACTGCGGCGGCGTATGCTCGATACGCTGGCAGAGATGAATCAGAATGAATTCGACCAGATCGGCGATCCGGAAATTCAGACACGTATCTCTCAGTACGAAATGGCATTCCGCATGCAGACTTCGGTTCCCGAACTGACCGACATCTCCAAAGAAACCAAAGCCACTCTCGACATGTACGGCCCCGAAGTACACAAGCCGGGCACCTTCGCCTACCACTGTCTGCTCGCTCGCCGCATGGCCGAACGGGGCGTGCGTTTTTCACAGATCTTCCATCGAGGCTGGGACCAGCACGCGAACATCGCCGGTGACCTGCCCAAGCAGTGTAAAGATATCGACCAGCCCGCAGCCGCCCTGGTCAAAGACCTGAAACAGCGAGGCATGCTGGACGACACGCTGGTCGTCTGGGGCGGAGAATTCGGTCGTACGGTTTACTGCCAGGGAAAACTGACTCGCGAAAATTATGGACGCGACCATCACCCGCGCTGTTTCAGTGTCTGGATGGCGGGCGGCGGAATCAAAAAGGGTGTCGTGCATGGCACAACCGATGATTTCAGCTACAACGTCACGGAAAACCCGGTTCACATTCATGAGATGAACGCAACGATTCTCAAGTGCCTGGGCATTGATCACAAAAAACTCACCTATAAATTCCAGGGACTCGACCAGAGACTGACGGGAGTAGAAGATCACAGCCCCGTCCAGGAAATTCTGGCCTGACCCAAATCGATCACTGATTAAATGAAACAGGATCGCCCGTTTTTTACGGACGATCCTGTTTTTATTTCAGAAATCAGCAACTCGATCAGTCTCAATTTGCTATTTCTCTGCTGCCTGCTTTTGCAACTTCAACATCTGAGCAGCATAACGTTTCCCAAACTCCCGTTCAGACTCTGCATTGAAGTGTACCTGGTCACTTTTCGCAGGCAGTCCTTTGGAAGACGCCACAGCCGTGGCAGGAACTTCTTTTGCAATCCCGTGTAATGCCTGATTGACAGTCGGCGCTCCCGGTCGCGTGAAGAATTCTCCCAACTCTCCCATCACGAAAGGCATGTCAGGTTCACCCAGATCAGTTCGTAAATCAGCTATCATTCCGGACAACCGTTTCTGGTAGCTGTTATATAATTTGGGATTAGAAGAATCACCTTCTCCCTGATGCCAGATCGCTCCCTTAATCACACCTTTTTTCTGATTCTCTTTGGCCAGTTTGACCGCACGTTCATATAGATCGCCCCCTTTGACCCAGCGACTGAGTGGCGTCCCCCCCACCGCTGCGGGAATTAATCCGATGGTCACTTCAGGGTAAGCATCTGCAATGACAGGACCAAAACCGGAACCCGGCCCCACTCCCGCAATTTTCGGCTTATCGAAATGCAGCGGATCTGTTGCAGGCACCCAGTTCCCAGCTTTATCGAGTTTCAACACCCGGGGATGTGCTTTATTGCTGGCAGGATCAACTTTGCCCCGCCCTGCCATATTGGACTGCCCGATGAGCAGATAGATATGAAACTTTTCTTTCTCGGGTAACTCAGCAGTTTTGTCAGCGGCCAGCAGCGGCGATAAAACAACAGACATCCCCAGACACAGGGTCAGATTCAACAACCATTTAATTTTCATTTTTTGGGATTCCCACTCGAAAACAAGAGACAAAATCATCAGTATTCCTTTTACTATAGAGACAGACACAATTCCAACTCAAGTATACGGTTTCTGTTTTTTATGAAAGAAGCGTCGCGACATGAACTTCCTCACTCAAAAAACACTCATTCTGGCTCTGTTGGCAACAGTTTTCAGCCTCTTCCCAATCGAATCATCAACAGCGGCTGACAAAAAACCGGCAGCAAAGAAGAATGCCTGGAAGCCGTTAGCAGGCGCGGAATACAAAGTCTACAAAAAAATCGAACAGGGTGATCTGCATCTGAATATCTATAAGCCCGCAGACTGGAAAGCCACCGACACCCGTCCCGGCATCGTCTTCTTCTTTGGGGGCGGCTGGAGAAACGGCAATCCCAGCCAGTTTGAACCACACTGTAAACACCTGGCATCCAAAGGCATGGTTGCCTGCACCGCCGAATATCGCATCAAATCCAAACACGATACAACGCCGTTTGAATGCGTGGCCGATGGGAAATCCGCAGTCCGCTGGATTCGCGAACATGCAAAAGAACTGGGAATCGACCCTCAGCGTATCGCAGCCGGCGGTGGCTCTGCCGGTGGGCATGTCGCCGCCTGCACGGGAACCGTGATCGGCTTTGATGAACCCGATGAAAACAAAAGCATCTCGTCCGTCCCGAATGCGATGGCGCTGTTCAATCCGGTCGTCGATACCACAGAAACTGGCTGGAAAGGCGGCCCTTCTCAGTTGGGAAAACGCTGCAAGGAAATTTCACCAATTCACTTCCTCAAAAAAGGGACGCCGCCCACCATCATTTTTCATGGCACTGCTGATAAAACCGTCCTGTTCGAAAATGTCGAACGTTTCACAGAACAGATGAAACAAAACGGCAACCGCTGTGAACTGGTCGCCTACGAAGGTGAAGGGCACGGATTCTTTAATCTCCGCAAAAACAGCGAAGACAACTACCACTCCACAATCAAACAACTGGATCAGTTTCTGACCTCACTGGACTACATCGAACCAAAACAATAATCCGTTTACTGAAACAATCTCGAACTCTCCCTGTATTTACAAAACCATCTCAAGGAATGCTCATGACCGGTTTCACGAATCGGAAAATGCTTTTCTCCTGTATCAGCGGCTTGATGTTCGTTCTGGCTACGTCGTTCTTGCAGGCAGAGGAAATCAAAACACCTCGTTCACTTGATGATCGAGTGAAAATCGAATTGTTCGCCTCCGAACCGGATATCGTTACAGTCACCGGACTGACTGTCGATCAGCACAACCGCGTGTATGTTGTTGAGAGCCACACTCACTTTCGTCCCGAAAATTACCAGGGACCGAAAACCGACCGTATCCGCTTCCTGCAGGACACTACCGGCGATGGACACGCCGATCGCATCCAGACCTTCTATGAAGGTTCAACCGAAACGATGAACATCGCCGCGCATCCGGAGGGCTGGATCTACGTCGCAACCCGCAGCTCGATTTTCCGACTGCGCGATCAAGACGATGATGGCACCGCTGATATCAGGCAGAACCTGGTGCAACTGGAGACGACAGCCACCTATCCGCACAACGGCTTCTCAGGTTTTGCCTTCGACTTTTTTAACAATGTCTACTTTACCATGGGAGAAAACGAAGGAGCTGATGCAGAGCTGGTTGGCGATTTTGGAAACGTCTATTTCACCCTCGGTCAGAATTATGGAGACGATGCCCTTCTCGTGGGAAAAGGAAATGTACGCATTCCCGCCCTCCGCGGCGAAGGAGGTATCTTCCGCTGTCGTCTGGATGGCAGCAAGCTCGAACGCATCGCTACCGGCTTCTGGAATCCCTTCCATCTCTGCTTCGATGTCAACGGTCGCATGTTTGTCGGCGATAATGATCCCGGGAACCGACCTCCCTGCCGCCTGCTAACAATCGTGCGGGGTGGCGACTATGGTTATCGACGCCGGACACTCGAACCCTTTATCGCCGTCAACGCAGAAACGCCCGGCACACTGCCGATGACCTCGTCTACTGGCGAATCTCCCACCGGACTGATCATCTACGAATCGGATCAGTTGCCCGCCGACTATCGCGGCGACCTGCTGGTTGCCAGTTGGGGAGAACATCGTATAGACCGCTACCACCTCACTCCGGACGGAGCCGCTTTTAAAGCAACGACTCAGCCCGTTATCGCCGGCGAAGAACATTTTCGGCCCGCCGGGATCGCTGCAGGTCCTGATGGCAGTCTATATGTCGGCGACTGGGCAGATCGTTCCTATCCCCTCCACGGCAAAGGTCGCGTCTGGCGCATCTCTGCGGTCAAACCTGGAGAGAAACAGAAAGATAATACAATCACTTCTTCTGACTGGCAGACCCGTAATGCCGCTGCCAGGCATCTACTCACACAGGGAGAGGTTGGAATCACCGCATTAAAAGCCGCTCTCAAAAATGAAGATCCCCGCGTTCGTGCTGTCGCCTTGAATACCCTGGTCAGTGTCGACAAACTCTCTACCGAACAGGCCACCTCAATCCTGCAGGACAAACAGTCCGGCCTACGGGAACAGGCGGTGACGATCCTGCCTGAGAAGCTGATTGAATTAACGAAAATCGCTCAGGAAGATCCCTCGCCTGCTGTTCAGGCAGCGGCGTTAAGACGAATTTCTGATAAGTCAGCGCTGCCGCTGATATTTCAAAGGCTTGCTTCTCCCGACAAATTCATGCAGCAGGCTGCGCGGCAGGCTCTCCGCAATACGTTATCCGACGCAGAGCTCGCTGAAAACTTTTCACACGCAGATCCCGCCGTCCGTCTGGGTGTCATTCTGTTGTTAAAAGCAAGCCACGCAAAGCCCTCTACTTCTATACTGCATTTGGCTTTGAATGATGAGAATCCGCAAGTCCGCTTTGCAGCCGTTGAGTGGATCGGCCGCGATGAACTGCATGAATTTCGCGAGACACTGATTGCAGACCTCGCCAGCAAAGCCCCCACTCCAGAACTGCTGAAAGCTTATCTCGCGGCCATCGCTCAACTGGATGGAGTGATGAAAGACTGGACGCGAGGCAAAACCGGCGACTGGTGGGTCAGCAAATCCCAGGCACGCCAGCAGGCAGCACAATTGCTCGAGCTCCCCGAGACATCCCCAGCGGTACTGCAACAGATCCTCTTGTTTCTGCCTGCAAATGATCCCGCCTTGAGCGAAGCGAAACTCACTGAATTCCTGAAATCGGAAGATCCCGGTCTGCAAACCGAAACCGTCCGCACCCTGCGCGAACTCAAATCCGATTCTGTCAGGGAAAAACTGTTACAACTCGCAAACGACGAAGCGACGGATGCCAATCTGCGTGCAGAAGCCCTCATTGGTCTCGACTCTTCTTTCGCAAAAAATATCGAGCCTCTGCTGAAATTAGCACAGAATAAAAACCCAATCGTCAGCAATGAAGCCTTGCGAACCCTGTCCGGCGCTACCTTGACCGGAGTACAACGTACGAGACTTCAACAGCTCGCAGTTGCTGATGCAGACAAAGCGGCTGCCGTGGAAAGGATCTTTACACGACAGCTGAATGAAAAACGCCCCACCAGAGATCAGCTCGCAGCATGGATGCAGACGCTCGCAGGCCCCGCGGACTCCCAGGCCGGCCAGCGGCTCTTTTTTCACCCCAAAGGTCCCGGCTGTTTCCGTTGTCATCAGATCGATGGCCGCGGTCAACAGGTAGGACCAGGACTCATCCGTTCGAACGGTAGAATCGCCCTGAACAGGGAACAGCTGGTCGAAGCGATTATCAATCCCAGCAAAGACATCGATCCAGGATTTCTACCCCTCACGATTGTCACCATCGATGGAAAATCCGCATCTGGCATCTACCACAAGCACAATAACAAAGAACGCTCCATCTACAATTCAAAGGGTAATGTGATCTCATTCAAAATCAGTGAGATTGAAGAGATGGTCCCTTCTAAAACTTCGATCATGCCCAACGGCCTGGCAGACCAGATGACTCTTCAGGAATTCCGGGACCTGATTGCCTATCTGCTGCCGGAAGCAGGTTCGAATCGTTCGTCAGACTGAGTCCCGGTTTAACGGACAGCTCCCCCGTTGACGTTGATTACCTGGCCGGTAATATAAGCCGCCTCATCACTGCAGAGAAAGCGGGCCATCTTCGCGATATCTTCCGGCGTCCCCCAGCATTGCATTGGGGTCTCCCGTTTGACGCGTTCCTGCCAGACGTCACTGGCGTTTTCCCCCCAGGCAGTCAGAATCCACCCCGGTGCGATACAGTTCACGCGTACCTGGGGAGCCAGCGATACTGCCAGGGACCGACTGAAACCCATAATGGCATTCTTACTGGTGGAAAATAATTCTCCACTGGCTCCTTCCATGCCCCGGTCTGACTGATCCCAACCAATATTCAGAATACAGCCACTCCCCTGCTGTTGCATACGTTCTCCCACAGCCCGGGATAATAGTACGGTTCCGCGTACATCCACATCGAGCAGCTTTTCCAGTTTCTGACCATAATCCAGCTTCGCTTCACTGCCGGTTAATAAATCGACCCCGGCATTATTCACCCAGATGTCCAGTTGGCCCCAGGTCTGAAAAGCCTGATTCAGGAAAGATTCATAATTCTCGAGACAGGCAAGATCTGCAGATAATGTCTTCGATTTCCGCCCCAGTTTCTGCAGCTGGCTGGCAACCGTTTCCGCTGCTTCTTTTGATTTCCGATAATGAATCAGCACGTCCGCCCCCGCCTGAGCCAGCTCAATTGCGATCGCTTTTCCGATCCCACTTGAAGAACCGGTGACCAGAACTTTCTTACCGGTGAGATTACAGAACGAAGATACAGACACGTCATAACTCCATATTTAAAAAACACTTAAGCAGACAAATCGCATGTTTTTTCGCGAATAATTAGATAAACTGGATAAATACTAGTTGACGATCGGGTACGGCACTACCATAATTGCCATCGAATTAAGGGAGCGTTCTTGGCGATCATCTGGACCGCAAAGCGACTCCCTCATATCACATCTTTCGCCTGTCTGGCAAATAATACAAGTAGTTGAGTAAGTAATTCAGCTTAGATCTGCGCGCCATGTATTACAGGCGATTTAGGGCCACAATGTTGTAAAGTTGGTATGGCCAGCGATTGGCTGCTTGTTTTTTTGCGATTCATTCCCCCACTTGACTTGTGAGCGGAACGAACAGATTATGCCCCACAGGCCGGTCGTTGAAAACGAACGACGGTTGAAAATGAGCTTTTTTGCATGAATTTAAAAAAGGAAACTAGTAATATGGCCACAAACCTTGTGGATCCGCCCCAAGAAGGAACGACACAGCGTTTTCCCACTCTGCCAGATCATCTTGAAAAGAATCTGGTGAAGGTCTTTAAGTTGCTGTCTGACGAGACACGACTGCGAATTATGCTTTACCTGGCCCAGGAAGAAGAGTTATTCGTAACGGCGCTATGTGAACGCCTCAATCAGAGTCAACCTGCTGTCAGCCACCACCTTGCACTGTTGCGGGATGCGGGACTGATCGAAGCACGACGAGATGGAAAACACAATTTCTATTCCATCTGCCGTGAACACTTCCATTCCATTATGGGAGAACTTTTCAACAGCTTTAATGATCCCGAGGAAAATATCATTCGGATCGATCATTTCACACTGACACAAAATCAGAGCTGATCCCTGTATCAGTCTCAAATCTGAAAAATCCAACGAAGAGACCGACCTTAGACAGTCGGTCTCTTTTTATTTGCGCCCATCTTTGATAGAACATAACAGATTTAACCAGATTTTTTCCATGTCCTGAGATCAGTACAAACAATGCAGAAAACAGCGAAATTAGCCCTTGCCGATGGTAGTGTGTTCACAGGGACGGCCTTTGGTGCAGACGGAGAAGTCCACGGTGAAGTTGTGTTCAACACGAGCATGACCGGTTACCAGGAAATCCTGACTGACCCTTCCTATTGCGGCCAGATCGTCACGATGACCTATCCGCAGATCGGGAATTACGGGATCGTCCCCGAAGATGTCGAATCCGGAGGCATCTCGTTACAGGGTTTCATCGTTCGCGAACTCTGCGAAATCCCCAGCAATTATCGGTCTACACAGACACTGGATGAATACCTCAAAGCGGCCGGCGTCATCGGACTGCAAGGTATCGATACCCGCGCCCTGGTTCGAAAAATCCGCACCAGCGGGGCTATGACCGGCGTGCTTTCAACAACAGATCTCGATGATGAATCGCTCGTTAAAAAAGCCCAAAGCAGCCCGCAACTTGTCGGGCAGGATCTGGTCAGCAAAGTCATCCCTGAAGCGGCGTCTGAATGGAATGAAGCCCTGCATCCACTGGCCCACAGCAGTTCTACTCATTCCTTCTCAGGTAAAAATATCGCGACGCTTTCCGAAGAAGATCTGGCTGCCGAAAGCGCCTACCACATCGTCGCCATTGATTATGGCATGAAGTGGAATATTCCGCGTCACCTGAAACAACTGGGCTGCAAAGTCACGGTACTCCCCGGAAACTGCACCGCAGCGGAAGTCATGGAACTCAATCCTGATGGCGTCTTTCTTTCAAATGGTCCCGGAGACCCGGAACCGCTGACCTATGCCATCGATACCATCCGCGAACTGCTAGGTCAGGTCCCGATTTTCGGCATCTGTCTCGGCCATCAGCTGCTGGGCCTGGCTTGTGGATGCAAGACTTTCAAACTGAAATTCGGTCATCGTGGTGCCAACCAGCCCGTTATCAATCACGCCACCGGCCAGGTCGAAATTACCTCGCAGAACCACGGTTTTGCCATCGACCCTGAAACGAAACCCGACGATGTAGAAATCACTCATATCAATATGAATGACAATACCGTCGCCGGATTACGCCATAAAACTCACCCGGCTTTCAGCGTCCAGTACCATCCCGAAGCCTCCGCCGGCCCGCACGACAGCCATTATCTGTTCCAGCAGTTTTTTGAAAGCATCAGCCAGGCACGCGTTTCTTCCTGATTGCCCCTGTGATTCAAAAGAATCAGGGTTGAAATGATCGCTGAATTTCATTTCAATTCACTTCAATCAGGCGTGGGAGATCCGTTCATCCTCAACTGATCGAGTAGACAAAATACTGAATTTCAAGATTCCGATATACATGACCGACGGGAACAGAATCTGCCCCCGCACTTTTTTACAGACAATTGACAAGATAGAAAGAACCCCACATGGCCCTCGAACGAACTCTGATTCTGATTAAACCCGATGCCATCCAGCGCCGCCTGGCCGGTACGATTCTGACCCGCTTCGAAAACAAGGGACTGAAAATCGTCGGCCTAAAACTGCTGCAGGTTACCAAAGAATTAGCGGCAGAACATTATGCAGAACATGTGGAGAAGCCATTCTATCCTCTGCTCGAAGAATTTATCACCGCCGGTCCTGTCGTCGCAATTGTCGCGGAAGGCCCCGAAGCGATCACCGTCGTCCGCTCGATGATGGGTTCCACCAATGGTCGTGAATCCGCCCCCGGAACCATCCGCGGCGATTATGGCATCAGCCGCCAGATGAATCTGGTGCATGGCAGCGACGGTCCCGAAGCAGCGACCCGCGAAATCAAAATCTACTTCAAGCCTGAAGAGTTGATCGAATACGGCACCGCTTTAGGTGACTGGGTCTGTGCAGACGACGAGAAATAATCTCGGCTCTTCACAAATTTGAAACCATAAAAAAAGGCCATCCTGAATTGGGGATGGCCTTTTTCTTTTTGACTCTCAGTTGAAAGCAGCTTATTTTGCAGCTTCAATCGCACGCTTCATCGCGGTACCCATGTCGGCTGGACTTTCCGCCACGACGACACCGGCTGCTTCCAGAGCGGCAATCTTTTCATCTGCGGTTCCGCTGCCACCACTGATGATCGCGCCTGCGTGTCCCATCCGTTTTCCGGGAGGCGCTGTTTTGCCGGCAATGAAACCAGCCACTGGTTTGGTGACATGTTCCTTGATGTATTCAGCTGCTTCAATTTCAGCCGTTCCACCAATTTCACCAATCAACATGATCGATTCCGTTGCAGGATCGTTTTCGAACAGCTCCAGCAGATCAATAAAGGTCGTCCCGATAATTGGGTCACCACCAATGCCAACCGCAGTACTCTGTCCCAGGCCAATATTACCCAGCTGCCAGGCCGCTTCGTAGGTCAGTGTTCCACTCTTACTGATCAGTCCCACAGAGCCGGGCGTATGAATGTAACCAGGCATGATCCCGATCTTGGCAATCCCCGGAGTAATCACGCCAGGACAGTTCGGGCCAATCAGGCGGCTCTTTTTGCCTTTCAGATATTCCATCACACGGACCATGTCGAAGACGGGCACGCCTTCGGTGATCGCGATGATCAGTTCCATGCCGGCATCGGCGGCTTCCATAATCGCTTCACCACAGAATGGTGGTGGTACGAAGACCAGACTGGTGTTGGCACCGGTCTTTTCAACCGCTTCTTCAACCGTATTGAAAACAGGAAAACCATCAACCTCGGTCCCACCTTTTCCAGGAGTCACTCCGCCCACCAGGGGAGTTCCATATTCGCGACATTGCTGGCTGTGAAACAGCCCCGACTTACCAGTGATCCCCTGGCAAATGACGCGTGTCTTTTCAGTAACTAAAATACTCATAATCTGTCACCCTTGCGGGAAATATGTGTTTGAATGAAGGCAAAGATCGCTTTTTACAAAACAACCACGTCAAATGATCGCGGCCCGCTGATCACTCAACAGGCCGCAGTCGGTCCTATGAACTCAAAGTGGCGACCACTTTCTGGGCGGCATCGGTCAGGTCTGTTGCTGAGATAATATCCCGACCGCTTCCGGCCAGCATCTCGCGAGCCTTATCCACGTTAGTCCCTTCCAGACGCACCACCAGAGGTACTGTGAAACCAACCTTCTCGTAGGCTTCCAGCAGCGCGGTCACAATTGTGTCGCACTTCATGATCCCGCCAAAAATATTGACCAGAACCGCTTTCACGTTATCATCCGCCAGGATGATGCGAAACGCTTCGCTCACCTGGTCGACGTTCGCTCCGCCTCCTACGTCCAGGAAGTTGGCTGGTTCGCCGCCATGATGCTTGATCAGGTCCATCGTGCTCATCGCCAGACCGGCTCCGTTCACGAGACAACCAATATTTCCATCCAGTTTGACGTAACTTAACCCGGCATTGCCCGCGTCTACTTCGGCAGGTTCTTCTTCTGTCAGGTCGCGCAGTTCTTCCAGAGGCTTGTGTCGGAACATCGCGTTTTCGTCAAATGATACCTTGGCATCCAGCGCCACCAGTTCTCCCTCGCCGGTAATCACCAGCGGGTTGATTTCGGTCATGCTGCAATCATTATCGATGAAAAAGCGACTCATCTGGCAGAGGAATTTCTCGGCACTGCGAACAGTTTTTCCTTCCATCCCCAGTTTGAACGCCAGCTTGCGTGCCTGGAAACCGAGCAGACCCGTGTGAATCGAGAAGGGCTCGCTCAGAATTTTTTCCGGGCTCTCTTCTGCCACCACTTCGATCTCCATTCCCCCTTCCGTAGAGAGAATCAGAACCGGGCCGCCTGCTTCACGGTCGACGACACACCCCAGGTACAGCTCCTGGGCAATATCCAGTCCCTGCTCGATGAACAGTGTATTGACCTGCTTGCCTTCTTCGCCCGTCTGAATTGTTACCAGTGTCGAGCCCAGCATCCGCTCCGCATTTTCGCGAACTTCTTCCGCAGATCGAGCCAGCACAACGCCTGCCTGTTCGGGGTATTCTTTGAAACGACCTTTGCCGCGGCCACCGGCGTGAATCTGTGACTTCACAACCACTAAAGGACGATCCAGTTTCTCAAAAGCGGCCACTGCTTCGTCTACGGTTTTCGCTACAATTCCCTCAGGTACGGGAATCCCGGCTTCGCGAAACAACTGTTTGGCCTGATATTCGTGAATTTTCATTGATTTTTCAGACTTTCTCCTGAAAATTTGCTACCGATTAGAAAAAGCGGCGTTCAAAAACTTTGTCGAGCCCACAGCTTGAACTCAGGCCATCATAACGGGTTCACAACAGCATATCCAGCAAGCCATACTCGCCAGCGACCTAAAATTTCTGCATAATGGAAATCAATGTCTGCTACCGGTTTCAATCTGTTTTTTGATGCGTCAAAATCAGAAAACAGCCGTCTGCCACACGACTCAAATCAACCCAATCCGAGAAATCGCATGCTGAAAAATATCCCTCCCCTCCTCTCGCCTGATCTGATGTATGTTCTCATGAAAATGGGACACGGCGATGACATTGTCCTCGCCGACGGTAATTTCCCCGCCGACTCCCACGCTCAGAGACTCATCCGTCTCGACGGGCACGGCGTTCCGGAAATCCTGGAGGCAATCCTGCAGTTCTTTCCCCTCGATACATTCGTGGAACAACCCGCGGGTGTGATGCACCCGGTCGATGACCAGACTCCCACACCCCCCATCTGGAAAACCTATGCAGATCTTATTCAACAGCATGACTCCCGCAAGACGGGACTGGAAAAAATCGAACGCTTTGAATTCTATGATCGAGCCAGAAATGCCTACGCCATCATTGCCACCAGCGAATCAGCCCTGTATGCCAACCTGATCCTCAAAAAAGGAGTGGTGACCACTTAGTCACCCTTTCCCCGTCTACTGAAAATAATCCCCTTGACCGCTGCGCACCACCGGCGATAAGCGTTGTCTTGTGTCGCGCGCGTGCTCAGTTTACAGTGCACTGAAACACACGACAGTTGTTCTTGATCTTCACTATAAAACAGCCTGTTTTTTCCAGATTTTCACTGCCTGAAACAGCACCAGTTCCCGATGTATGCCTGCGGGTCGCCGCACTTCGCGAGCCATCAGCACAGTACCGGCCCTGATCACCCCGGTATCGGTTCCCTATCAACAAACATCGCCACCCCTGTTTCTGCTGAATCGCCTTGACCGCCTCACGCCCTTCGCGAAGATCACAACTTATCGGGAGGTAAACCATCATCCTCAACTTCATAATTTCAGTCACAGAAAAAGCATTATGAAACATGACCAACTCCTGATCGCCCTGGAGACGCTACGATAAAACGGGACAAAGTCTGAACGACCATCGCAGACACGTTCGACGATTTGATGTCAGCCCGACACCAGAAAACGCGAACAGCAAACCGGGCAATATTACAGAAGCGCACGGGCAAACCCAGCTGAATCTCAACCACCAGTGCTCAACACGAGGCAGAAGATGCAATGACAGCACCCCGAAATTTTCAGCACCCACTGAGATTGATCAAAGTACATAAGCAATGGGTGGTACCGGATGCAATCCGGTACGAGCGCAGCGAGCAGGAGGTCTCAGCTACAACGAGCGGCGCAGAGCAATCCCGCCTGCTTCTACGTTTCAGAATATGAGGATCGCTTTCAAACCAGACGCACCCAACTCTGTCACCTCCTGTTGTCTCACGGCAACCCCGGATTACATCCGGGGCCACCCAATAGGTACACCTACAGATTTTCCAGATACATAATATCGCGCAGAGCTCCAGCGCCAATCCATGATGTTTTCTACCAGCCCCTTCTTAACAGGGTTCATGTGGATATAAGTCAATTTCTCTTCGATTTTTTCTTCTGTCTCAATTTCAAATGAATAATAGCGTTTTTGCCAAAGCGGATCTGCCGACTGGAAGTTCTTCGCATACTCACTGTGATTTTGAAGAAACTGTTTGATAGAACGACTGGAACTCCGCTTCCAATCCCTAATGAATGCACTCAGCTCTCCAGGCTCCTTAAACCAGATTAATGAGTGAACATGATCTGGCATTATCACAAACCCAACACATGTCGCAGAGTGTCGTAAAATCTCGTGATTCAGAGCTCCCAAAACACGCCGTTTGGCATCATCGTGATCAAGACAGGTTCGATTTCCATAACAGGAAAAAGTAATGAAGTGGACATATCGCTGATCATCGAAGTTGATTCTTTTGTTCATGTTCACATGATAACAAACGAGAATGATCCGCCAAACTCTTATTGATCATAAAACCATTTTGTGTGGTACCGAATGCAATTCGGTACGAGCGCAGCGAGCAGGAGGTCTCAGCTACAGCGATCGGCGCAGAGCAATGCTACCTGCTTCTACGTTTCAGAATATGAGGATCGCTTTCAAACCAGACGCACCCAACTCTGTCACCTCCTGTTGTCTCACGACAACCCCGGATTACATCCGGGGCCACCCGGAAATTGTTGATTCGCATAAAATAGCGGGTGGTACCGGATGTAATCCGGTACGAGCGCAGCGAGCAGGAGGTTGCAGTTGCAGCGATCGGCGCAGAGCAATCCCGCCTGCTTCTAAATTTCAGAAATTGAGGATCGCTTTCAAACCAGCCAACCCAACACTGCCACCTCCTGTTGTCTGACGACAACCCCGGATTACATCCGGGGCCACCCGGAAATTGTTGATTCGCATAAAATAGCGGATGGTACCGGATGTAATCCGGTACGAGCGCAGCGATCGGCGCAGAGCAATCCCGCCTGCTTCTACATTTCAGAAATTGAGGATCGCTTTCAAACCAGACGCACCCAACTCTGACACCTCCTGTTGTCTCACGACAACCCCGGATTACATTCGGGGCCACCCGGAAATTGTTGATTCGTATAAAATAGCGGATGGTACCGGATGTAATCCGGTACGAGCGCAGCGAGCAGGAGGTCTCAGCTACAGCGATCGGCTCAGAGCAATGCCACCTGCTTCTACGTTTCAGAATATGAGGATCGCTCTCAAACCAGACGCACACAACACTGCCACCTCCTGTTGTCTGACGACAACCCCGGATTACATCCGGGGCCACCCGAGAATTGTTGATTCGCATAAAATTGCGGATGGTACCTGATGTAATCCGGTACGAGCGCAGCGAGCAGGAGGTCTCAGCTGCAACGATTGGCTCAGAGCAATGCCACCGAACCCTTCGTTTCAGAAAATGAGGATCGCTTTCAGGCCAGCCAGCCTACTTCAACAGAATTGTCTGCTCACGATCCGGTCCCACGGAAACAATCTCCACGGGTTTGCCGATGATTTCCTCGATTGCCTTGATATAAGCAATCGCATTTTCCGGCAGATCTTCCATTTTACGAATGCCGGTGATGTCTTCTTTCCAGCCTGCGATGGTACGATAGACAGGTTTGGCCTGTTCCAGATCCAGAATGTGGCTGGGGAAATCAATGACCTGCTTGCCATTGATGTCATAAGCTTCGCAGATCTTCAGTTCATCCAGGCCGCTCAAGACATCCAGCAGCATCACGGCAATGCAGTCCACACCACTGATGTTGGCGCCATAGCGGGTCGCAACAGCATCAAACCAGCCACAGCGTCGGGGACGCCCGGTAACCGTACCATATTCGTTCCCCACATCGCGAATTCGCTGACCAATCTCATCATGCAGTTCGGTCACGAAAGGTCCGCCTCCTACGCGCGTGGTATAGGCCTTCACCACGCCGATCATCTTATCGATGTAGCGTTCGGAGACGCCACTTCCATTATGAATTCCACAACCGGAACTGTTGGAAGAGGTCACATAAGGAAACGTACCATGGTCAATGTCCAGCAGACTTCCCTGGGCGCCTTCAAACAGAATTTTTTTCTTCTCAGCGACCGCATTCAGCAAATAGGTACTGGTGTCGACAACATGATCCTTCAGTTGCTCGGCATAACCTGAATATTCTTCGTAGATCGCATCGACATCCAGGGGTTCGGCTTCCGGGTCGAGCGCCTGAAAAATCTTGTTTTTGTAGGCGACGATTTCTTCCAGGCGACTCCGGAAAAACTCGGGACGCACCAGATCCCCCATCCGGATAGCGTGCGTTCGGCCCGCTTTATCACGGTAGCAGGTCCCGATTCCCCGCATGGTTGTGCCGATCGCTTTTTCCTTGCGACTCTGCTCGAAAACCACTTCTTCCTGCATATGATAGGGAAAAATCACGTGGGCCCGGTCACTGATCAGCAGCCGACTGGCTTCAATCGGACCATTCTGCTCAACAATGGAGGCCATTTCCTGTAGAAATGCCTTGGGATTGATGACCACTCCCCCGGTTATCACGGAAGTGACGTTCGGATTCAGAACTCCCGCCGGTAAAAGTGAGAGTTTATAAGTCTTTCCATCAAATTTGACGGTGTGGCCTGCATTATTTCCCCCCAGGTATCGCACCACGATTTCGTGCTGCTCTGAGAGTAAATCTACAATTTTGCCCTTGGCTTCATCGCCCCACTGCAATCCGATTACCGACGTCGCTGACACAACACTATCCCACTGGTTAGACAATATAAAACGGAGAAAAAATGATTCTGCCTGATTCAGAAAGGACCAGACAAGGCGCATTCCAGGCGCGCACCGGCCCATTTTATCGAACTAAAACCCGTTTGGGGAGCGCCACGCGTCAGGTTGATCTTAATAATTGGATTTTCGCTGAGACTGATGATATAATTCCTTACAGAGATCGCCTCCGTGCGGGCCAGACCAGGTTTTTTCAGCAGGATAATGAACATAACTCCTCAAAAACGCGTACTGATTATCGATGACGACGAAGGTCTGACTGAACCGCTTCAAATGGCCATGGAAGCCGCCGGGTACGAGGTTCTGGTTGCCCACGACGGAAACGAAGGTCTGATGAAAATCGAGCGCGACGCACCCGACCTGGTGCTTCTGGACCTGGTCATGCCCCGACGCAGCGGATTTGCCGTCCTTGACACCATCACCAATTATAAACAGCGTGCCCCGCGGATTATCATGGTGACAGGAAACAGCGAACCCAAATACCGCGAACTGGCCCTCGATCGCGGCGTCGACCGCTTCATCCCCAAACCCTACCACATCGAAGACCTGGTCGAAGCAGTCAATGAACTACTGAAACCCGATTAACACCATCTCGGATATTAGAAAAATGGGTAACCCGAATATAATTCGAGAGTTCCCCTGGGAAGTGTTGCGCAATCAATGGGTGGTACCGGATGCAACCCGGTACGAGCGCAGCGAGCAGGAGGTCTCAGCTGCAGCGATCGGCGCAGAGCAATGCCACCTGCTTCTACATTTCAGAAATTGAGGATCGCTCTCAAACCAGCCAACCCAACACTGCCACCTCCTGTTGTCTCACGACAACCCCGGATTACATCCGGGGCCACCCGGAAGTTGTTGATTCCTATAATATATCGGGTGATACCGGATGTAATCCGGTACGAGCGCAGCGAGCAGGAGGTCTCAGTTGAAATGATCGATTCAAAGCAATGCTGCCTACCTCTTCAGTTCAGAAAGTGAGGCGACTTCTCACACCAGACATCACTATCTCTGCAACCTCCTGTTGTCTACGACAACCCCGGATTACATCCGGGGCCACCCGAAAAAGTTGGTTTCAATTATTTATTGGGTGGTACCGGAGAAGATTACCCGCCGCCAATTGCGGGTAGAAAGTGAATTTCACTTTCAGGGGTCACCTTCTGTGAGAGCCCGCGGGGGGTCACGTTCTGATCGACGGTCACCGCGAGCCCTGCCCTGAGTGTGCCCTCAGGGCAGAGTCGCTCTTTGACGCCGGGATACAACTCGTCTAAAGACTCAACCGCTTCCCTGACGGTCGTTCCTTCCACAACAACTTCTGCTGCCCCTTTGCAATAGGGTTTGAGCAGCGGAGGAATAAACAGACGAGGCATATCAGCTTCCGTTCCTGATCAGGATTCTTTTTTCAACAGTTCATGCAGAACCCGTGGCGGCGACATCGGCAGTTCATACATCCGCACGCCGACGGCGTTGTGAATTGCTGCTTCCAGAGCCGCCGGTGGTGGCACGATGGGAACTTCTCCCACGCCACGCACACCGTAGGGATGTCCCGGGTTAGGGACTTCCACAATAATCGCATCGATCATCGGCAGGTCATAGCAGGTCGGAATCCGGTAATCGAGGAAGTTAGCATTTCGCATGCTGCCTGCTTCGTCGTACCAGTATTCTTCGTTCAACCCCCAGCCAATCCCCTGCACGGCTCCCCCCTGAATCTGTCCTTCAACATACGCAGGATGTATCGCGGTACCACAGTCCTGGGCGGCGGTGTAACGCAGAATGTCTACTTTCCCGGTATTAGGATCGACTTCCACGTCCACTAAATGTGTACCGAACGCGCCGCCGGGCTCGTTGTGATTGGAGACACCACGTCCCACCAGCGGCTCACCTCCCAGAGATAACTCGATGGCAATTTCCTTGAAGGTCATCGACTTGTCCGGACCAATCACAGAACCGTCTTCGTAGGAAACGAGATCGGGATCCACTTCCCACAGTTCAGCGGCTCGGCTGACGATCTGCCGCTTCAGGTCCTGGGCGGCTTCATAAGCGGCCCAGCCCGTCGCGTACGTCACGCGGCTTCCGCCAGTCACATCGGTATAGCCCACACTGTCCGTATCGACCACTGCCGGTTTAATGTCTTCTGCTGCCAGTCCAATTGCTTCCGCGAACTGCATGGCAATCGCGGTCCGGGAACCACCAATATCCGTCGAACCTTCCAGCAGACCAACAGAGCCATCCGAATTGACGGTCGCGGTCACGGCTGATTTCAATCCCGCGTTAAACCAGAAACCGGAGCCAATGCCCCGTCCCTGATTTGGACCAGTCAGCGGCGTATTGTAATGCTCGCTGTTCTTGATGGCTTCCAGTGTTTCGACCAGGCCGATGCGGGGATACGTCACGCCATCAATCCGGCGTGTCCCTTCTTTCGAAGCGTTGAGCAGGCGAAATTCTACCGGTTCCATGCCCAGTTGTTCGCACAGTTCATCCACAACGGTTTCCGTCGCGAACGCGGCGTTGGTCGCTCCCGGCGCGCGATACGCATTGGTACGCGGTTTGTTGACGCAAACGTCATAACCTTCCACGCGACCATTGGGAATGTCATAGCAGGAGAAGACACACATCGCACCGGCGCCAATCGGAGAACCGGGATAACCGCCTGCCTCATAAGCCATCCAGGCCTCGGCGGCGGTGAGACGTCCGTCAGCATCGACGCCCATCTTGATTCGGATAAAGGAACCGGGGGTGGGGCCAGTTGCCTGCAGCACGTCTGCCCGGTCCATCACAATTTGAACGGGAACACCTGCTTTACGGGATAAGACTGCAGCCGCTGGTGCAAGATAAACGGAGATCTTGCCACCAAACCCCCCGCCAATTTCTGCAGGGACCACTTTCACGCGGGCCAGAGGCACATGCAACAACTCTGCCATCTGCGAGCGGACCGAAAACGTGCCTTGAGTCGGAGTCCAGACGGTAATCTGACCATCGTTATTCCACAATACGGTCGCAACGTGTGGTTCGATATACCCCTGGTGCACGGTCGATGTGCGGAATTCGCGTTCGACAACATATTTCGCGTCGGCGAATCCTTTTTCGAGATCCCCTTTTTCGAACACAATATGCTTGGCGACATTACTAGGCTTGTCCCCTTTTTCACCCGTAGAGGCTTCTTCCGTCCGCACATCAGGATTCAAAACAGGTGCCGAATCTTCCATCGCTTTCAGCACATCCAGCACGGGTGGCAGCACTTCATATTCGACTTCAATCAGGTTGGCTGCTTCCTGTGCGATATGCAGATTGTCGGCGGCAACCGCAGCGACTGCGTGCCCTTTGTAAAGCACTTTGGTGCGGGCCAGATTGTTGCTGCTCAGATGGTTGAGGACGACAGCCCCTTCTCCCAGCTCGGCAATTTTATCGCCGGGCTCCGGCAGATCCGCACTGGTGACGACGGCACGCACACCTGGGAAAGCTTCAGCTTTTGAGGTATCGATCGATTTAATGTTGGCATGGGCATGCGGGCTCCGCAGCACTGCACCGTAAATCATGCCTTTGACTTTGATATCCGCACCGTACAACGCACGACCGGTAACTTTATCAGCGCCGTCATGACGAATCGGCCGGGTGCCAATCACCTTATATTGAGGAGTCTCTTCGCTACCTTCTGCGGTTCTGGTTTCATCAATGGTCGCCATTAGACAGTCTCCTTCTCACATGAGGCAGATTGAGCACACCGAGTTTCTGCAGCCTGCTGGATAGCACGCACGATTTTGTCGTAACCGGTGCAACGGCACAGATTGCCCGCCATCGAAAAACGAATTTCTTCTTCGGTGGGATTCGGGTTCTCATCCAGAAATGCCTTGGCTGCCATGATATAACCGGGAGTGCAGATTCCACACTGCAGCGCCGCGTTTTCCAGAAACGCTTCCTGCAGCGGATCCAGGCCATCGCCGGGCGCCAGACCTTCAATCGTTTCAATGTTGGCACCATCCGCTTCCACGGCCAGCACCATACAGGTATTGATGGCTTTCCCGTCAATCACCACGGAACAGGCACCGCAGTTGCCGTTCGAGCAACCTTCTTTGGCACCGGTCAGATTCAGCGTATTTCGTAAGACTTCGAGCAATGTCTGCCGGGGCTGGCAGAGGAATTCCTCTTCACGCCCATTGACAGTCGCGGTTACGATCCGTTTCTTCGCCATCGAAAAGTCCTTATTAAAAAATGATCGATTATTATTTTATTGAGTGAGTGAGACATCAGACAGCGGGTGACCTAGCCGCGAGCACGCTCGACCGCTTTTTTCAAAACACGTTCGGTCAGTACGCCCGTCACATGCAGGCGGAACTCTTCCGTTCCCCGCATGTCCGTAATCGGATGGATCACGGAGCGGGCCGCCTCGCCTGCTTTTTTGATCGTCTCATCACTCACAGGCTGGCCGGTCAGCAGTTCGCTGGCTTCCTGGGCATAAAATGGTTTTGCGGCGACCGCGCCCAATCCAATGCGGGCTGAGACGAAGTTTTCACCACTCTCATCCAGAACGACAGCGGCACCTACGCCAACCACTGCGATATCCATTTCATTGCGGGGAATGAACCGCCGGTAATGGGAACCGCTGTGTGCAGGTCGTGGCGGGAATTTGAGCTCGACGATAATTTCACCTGGTTCCAGAATATTTTTACCCGGTCCCGTGCAGAACTGATCGACGGGAACTTCTCTGGTTCCGGAAGGGCCCTGAATCACCACAATTGCATCCAGGGCGATCAACGCGGGAGTCGAATCCGCTGCGGCACCGGCGTTCGCCAGGTTGCCTCCGACGCTGGCCCGGTTCTGAATCTGCATGCCACCAATAATATTGCTGCTGTCAGCGATTGCCGTGTAGTTTTCCAGAATTCCCGGATGGTTGTAGATCTGGTAGCACGGCACTGCCGCTCCCAGACGCAGGCCGGCGTCGTTCTCTTCCAACGCCATCAGTTCGGGGATCTTTTTCAGATCGACAATCAGATCCGTCGATAATCTGCCGGTCCGGACATGGTCAATTAAATCGGTTCCCCCCGCGAGCGGGCGGGCATTCCCATTACTTTTAGCCAGCAGACCAACGGCGTCTGCCAGTGAAGTGGGGGCTTCATATTCAAAGTCACGCATCGCAGGTTCATCCCTCTCCTAATTGTCCAGACAATCCTCTATTCGGCTTTGATTCGAAAGCGAATTTCAGACTGGTCATCGAGTATCACTTTGACTTTATTATCAATCACCTGTCAACTAACATCAATGCAACGAAAGAGGAACTGGCGACCTAATTTTTTAATTTTAGAATTTCCTTAAGAATAAAGTCTCTCCCCCGCCTGACAAGTCCGATTTGCCTGCATCGAAGCAGAAAACTTCCGATTGCCTGACCCGCAACACTTACCTCACCTATGCGGATTTGGTAACCTGCTTGCAGTTAACATCATATACGAATATTTCGGGTCATAGAGCCCCGTACGATGAGAGGCCAGCCCCCAACACTCAAGGGAGTGTTTACGTAAGAGTATTACTGACAGGATGTCGATTGAATGGGGCCTTTCCACCAGTTAACTCCCCTGTCCAGTGGTCTCAGTTCAATCTTAATCATTAATACCGCGACACAGAAAAGTGCAGTCTGCACTCAGAGGCAGGTTATATAAGTGGCACGAAAAAAAGCGTCTTCCATCTCGAACCAGAATTTTGAGCAGCGAACGCAGGAACTCGGCGAGCAGATCTGGGGTCTGCTGGAGCGCCGCGAACCGACCATGTTCGAAAAACGCTGGTGGGACGATCGAATTCTATCCTGGGCCATGGCCGATGAGTCGGTCAAAGTGCAGATGTTCCGCTTCGTGGATGTCCTGCCCATGCTTCGCTCGCATGAATCGATCGTCAGGCATCTGCACGAATATTTTGAAGATGTTCGCAAGCACCTTCCCTGGGCGGCCCGGATCGGCCTGGAACTGTCGACGCCGAACTCGGTTCTCGGCAGAGCCCTTGCGCTGAACGCCCGCTCCAATGCCCGCCGCATGGCCAGCCGGTTTATCGCTGGATCAACAGTCGATGAAGTTCACCGCACCGTCGATCGACTTCGCAGCGAAAACTTCACCTTCACCCTGGACCTGCTGGGGGAAGCTGTTATCAGTGAAGTCGAAGCCGAAGCCTATCTGCAGTCG
Source organism: Gimesia maris (assembly GCF_008298035.1). Taxonomy (NCBI): domain Bacteria; kingdom Pseudomonadati; phylum Planctomycetota; class Planctomycetia; order Planctomycetales; family Planctomycetaceae; genus Gimesia; species Gimesia maris. The sequence goes on along the minus strand of NZ_CP042910.1, from coordinate 1,675,278 downwards.
TATCTCGACCTGATCAGGGGCCTGGCCCCCCGCGTTCGCAAATGGTCCGAAAATGTGCAACTCGACTGGGACAACCAGGGCCACCTGCCCCGCACCAATGTTTCGATTAAGCTCTCAGCCCTCTGCAGCCAGTTCAAACCAACCGATCCTGTCGGTACGATGGCAGCGGTTCAGCCTCGGCTGCGAACCCTGCTGCGACATGCCATGAAATACGATGCCTACCTGCACGTTGACATGGAACAGAATTCCTATAAGCCACTCACGCTGGAAATCTTCAAGCAGACGCTGATGGAAAAGGAATTCCGCGACTTCGACAACGCCGGCATCGTGATCCAGGCCTATCAGCCCCAGGCGGAAGCCGACCTGATGGATCTCTTGAAATGGGTCAAAAAACGCAAGACCCCTGTCTGGGTCCGGCTGGTTAAAGGCGCTTACTGGGATTACGAAACGATCACGTCCCAGTACCGCAACTGGCCCATCCCTGTCTACCAGGAAAAATGGGAGTCGGATGCGAACTATGAAAAGCTGACACAGATCCTGCTGCAAAACTTCCAGTGGCTCAAACCTGCATTTGGCAGCCACAACATGCGGAGCCTGGCACATGCGATCGCCGTCGCACACGAACTGGACGTCCCCCCTTCCGCGTATGAAATTCAAATGCTGTACGGGATGGGCAAAGAGCAGGCACAGGTCTTTGCGGAGATGGGCCATCGAGTCCGCATTTACACGCCGTTTGGCGAACTGATTCCCGGCATGGCCTACCTGGTCCGCCGCCTGCTGGAAAACACTTCTAACGACTCATTCCTTCGACAAAGCTTTAGCGAGCACGTCAACCTGGAGACCTTGATGATGAATCCGTCCGATCACGCCAGTAAATCCAACCGGAAAAAAGCATCTTCAGAAGAGAAGCATTTCCAGAACGAACCACTCATCGATTTCAGCCTGGAAGAATCACGCCAGAAAATGCGGGAAGCACTTGAAACGGTCGAAGATCAGTTCGGCAAAGAATACCCGCTGCTGATCAACGGACGGGCGATCGACACCAAAGCCACCCTCACATCACGTAATCCTTCGCACCTCTCCGAATCGCTGGGAACGATTTCTTCCGCCTCCGCCGACGATGCGATCGACGCCATTGATGCGGCCCGACGGGCCTTCCCCGGCTGGTCAAAAACCGAACCGCAATACCGCGCCGAATACTTGGAACTGATCGCCGCCAACATGCGTCGCAAGCGTTTTGAACTGGCAGCCTGGATTGTCTATGAATGCGGCAAGCCCTGGGAAGAAGCCGATGGCGACGTCGTCGAAGCAATTGACTTCTGCATGTACTACGCCGACCAGATGCGTAAACTCTCAGACCCTCGACACTGTGACGTGCCCGGCGAAGAGAACGTTTACTTCTATCGCCCCCGGGGTACTGTAGCCGTCATCGCCCCCTGGAACTTCCCGCTGGCGATTTTGACTGGCATGACAGCCGCCGCCCTGGTCACTGGAAACACGGTCGTCATGAAACCGGCCGAGCAGTCCTCGATTGTCGCTGCCAAGCTGATGGATCTGATTCACGAATCCGGGATCCCCGATGGCGTGGTGAACTTCCTGCCCGGAGTCGGTGAAGAAGTGGGCCCCGAACTGGTCGGCAGCCCGGACGTGGAAATGATCACCTTCACCGGTTCTCGTGATGTTGGGCTCGCGATCAATGAATCTGCCTCCAATACAGACATTCGCCAGAAAATGGTCAAACGGGTTGTCGCAGAAATGGGCGGTAAGAACGCCATCATCGTGGATGATGACGCCGACCTCGACGAAGCGGTTCTGGGTGTGATTCATTCCGCCTTCAACTACGCTGGCCAGAAATGCTCTGCCTGTTCACGGGTGATTGTGGTCGAATCGATCCACGACGTCTTCGTCAGTCGCCTGGTGGAAGCAACAAAGAGTCTGAAGATCGGTCCCGCAGAAGATCCCGGCACCATCGTGGGCCCGGTCATTGATCAGGATGCCCGACAGCGAATTCAGGAATACATCGAAATCGGCAAAGAAGAAGCCACATTGGCGCTCGCCTGCGATACTTCAGAACTGGATGAGGAAGGTTACTATGTCGGGCCCCATATCTTCATCGATGTGGACTCCACCTGCCAGATCGCGCAGGAAGAAATCTTCGGACCGGTTCTCGCCGTCATGAAAGCCGATGACTTCGAGGAAGCGATTACTATCGCCAACGATACACCGTATGCCCTCACGGCCGGTATTTACAGTCGCAGCCCGGCTCACCTGCAGAGAGCCCGCATGGAACTGATGGCAGGCAACATCTACCTGAATCGCAACATCACAGGCGCGATGGTCGAACGCCACCCGTTTGGCGGCTTTAAAATGTCAGGCATGGGCAGCAAAACCGGCGGCCCCGATTACCTGCTGCAGTTCCTCGTCCCCGTCAACGTTACCGAAAACACCATGCGTCGCGGCTTCGCGCCGACGGCAGTTGGTGAAGACGAAGAAGATGACTAAGTAATCTGCAGACGGCGTCAATTTTTGCCCGGCGGTTCCTCTGGCAGATATTTTTTAAACTCCTGCAGGTTGTTCGCTTTTTCAATCAACTCAGGGGTCAGCAGGCCCGCGTAATAGATGGGCAACTTCGGTTCGGTCTGCAGATTATCGATCAGCCACTTCAACCCGGCAGGTCCCCGTACGAGCACCATGACATTGACCTCCCCCTTTTCCTCCAGATGTTTTTTTGCGAGAAGATGCGGTGACTCGCCAAGTCTCTGAGAAACAGATTGCTTTGAAGCCGGGACTGTACTCGCCGACTCATCGCCAAATATGACAAGGTACACGCCTCGCGAACTGTATTCATCTGCATTGGGTGGATCTTCGCCTGTCAGCTGTTTGTACGCACTGTCAGCCTGTTGCAGCGCCACGTCGGACAGCTTCGCATGCTCGCGTAACGCCTCTGCAAACAGGGTCGACAGGTAGTATTTATCATCTTCATGATCGCGGACGCTCCACAAAATTCGCGACCGCATGTTTCGATTGGTCGTGTCGTCGAACGGCGGAGCCATATAGACGTGAAAAAGGGCTCGCAGAACATTCCTGGTCTTGTCGGTTCCCAGCCCAAACCCATAATAGAGAGCGGCCTTCCGCACATCTTCGGGTCCCTTCGGGTCGAGCGCCTGATAGAAAATCTCGGTCAGACGGGGATCACGGGGCCAGCCCAGTGCACCGGAAATCCACCCGAACATTGTATTCGGTGAAGAGGATCGACGAAGCCCGCGTCGAAACAACTCCAGCAATTCGCGATCTGTAATTACCAGTTTTTCCCGGTTCTCATACAGCTCATCCAGTTTCTGCCCCGCCTGGACATCATCTGCGAAGAAGGACTGATAATCGGGAGCTACAAATTCCGCTGCCTGATAAGCATAAACCTGACCTGCAGATGGACGCGTATAAGCAGGCAGCCTGCTGGCAGGAGCATCCACCGGCAGAAATCGCGCAAACTCCTGAAGACGACGTTTCTGCAGGACCCGCGCCGAAAACAGTTCGTTGAAATCAAGTTCCGTATAATTCCGTTTTTCAAGATAGTCTACCAGCAACCGGCGGGCCTTCAGTCCCTTCAACAGGACAACAGCCGTCTCTCGCCCTTCATTCACACGGGTCACATATTCCAGCAACAGCTCTTCTTGACCACGCAACGGCTTGAGAACCATTTCACGCAGCAGTTCAGCAGCCCGGGGATGTGTGACAGAAACATCCGTCCGATGAAAGGCTATCATCCACAAACCAACGTCATCAAAGCGCCCCAGCTCCGGCGGATCGGTCTCAAACACCGTCTTCCAGATCTCCAGTGTCCCCGCAACAGTCAAATCAACCAGTTGTCGGTGATCCTCGAGCAGCCCCAGCAGCAACGTCCGCGTCTGTGCTTTGTCGCCATAGGTTCGCATGCCCCAGGCAATCCGCTGCTGCATCTGCGCATCAAGCTTTGGATATTGCTCCATCAGCATCCGCACGAGGTTGGATGACCGCTGTGACACTACCGTCGGGCCATGATACATCGCATAGTGAGCAACTCCACCATCGTCACAGACACTCGCATGATACATCAACTCGATGGCACGGGGATCCTGTTGCTCCCGGTTCCAGATATACTGATTTCCCACTTGCCCCAGCAATGTCGTTCGATGCTTCGTGCAATGCCGCAACCCACGTCTGATAAGGGACAGCCGCTGGTCAATACCCGTTACCTTCAGCTTTCCTTCCAGCATCAGGTCAAGCTGTTTACCGGCCTCTTTGTCGTCCGGAAAAAAAGACTGAAAATCCGGTGGCACATAGCGATCACTGCGGTTCCAGGCATACGGGGCTTCAATTCTGAAGGGAATCGCTTCAGCAGCGGGGGAGTCTGCGGCGAATATCGGGCCACACTCCGGACAACAATCCGCCAGCACCGCAGCGATCAGTAGACACACAAGTTTGAACTTCAAATCAGAGGTCGATTTCATTTCACTTCCTCCGTATTTTAAGAGCCACCGGTATCAGGCAGACTGTGATTAACCGAAACCACCACCCCCGCTGTCACCCATGTAGCCCCCTTCGGGAATATCCAGATTTGCATAGTTGGCAAATCGCATCGAAGATGCCATCCAGGTCAGGTTAATAATCCCGGTCGGACCACTTCGGTGCTTGGCCACCACCACTTCTGCCAGGCCGGGACTGTCTTCCGGATCGTATTTATCAGGACGATGCAGAAACATGATCAGGTCGGCATCCTGTTCGATGGCACCACTCTCTCGCAGGTCGGCCAGTCGCGGTCGCTTGTCATCCCGCAATTCAACACCACGGTTCAACTGCGCCAGTGCAATGATCGGGATGTTCAACTCTTTACACAGCCCTTTCAGACGACGGGTGATCGACGCAATCTGCTGCTCACGCGGCATCGTTTTATCTTCCGGTTCAATCAACTGCAGATAGTCGATAATGATCAGCCCCAGGTTACTGAGCCGCTTCAATCGTCGGCAGATCGCACTGATTTCCTGAATCGTTCGCCCCGGTTTGTCATCGATATACAGGGGCATTTCGCTGAGCTCTGACGAGGCTTCAATCAGACGATGGCGTTCGTCATCTTCCAGATCACCCGCACGCAGCGAGTGACCGTTGACACCGGAACGAATACAGAGCAGACGTTCGGCTAACTCAAGTTTCGACTGTTCCAGACTGAAAATGATCGTCGAAGTTGCTCCCTCGTCGGCAGCCGCTTCGGCAAAGTTACAGACCAGCGCTGTTTTTCCCATTGAAGGACGAGCTGCCAGAATGATAAGCTCAGAGGGCTGAAAACCATTGATCTGGGTATCCAGATCCAGAAAACCCGTCGTCAGCCCGGTCAGCATGCCTTCCTTTTGAGAGCGCTCGTGAATTCGATCGAAGGCATCCATCAGGATGTCGCGAATTTCGATCTTATCCCCTTCTCCCTGCTGTTCCAGAATACTGAAGATACTCTGCTCTGCCTTATTCAATACGTCCAGGGTGTCTCCCTGCGGCGCATAACTTTCACGGATGATTTCCGTACAGGAATGAATCAGGGTCCGTTGTACCGATTTATCTCGGACAATTTTCGCATAGTATTCAGCATGGGCCGCGTGGGGAACACTTTCCAGAATCTCATGCAGGTACAATACCCCGCCCGCTTCTTCCAGCTCGCCTTTCGAATCCAGCTCCTCAGCTATTGTCACCGCATCGATGCCGCGCACCCCCGCATCATGCAGGCGCAGAATCGCGGCGAAAATCCGCGTGTTTTTGTCGCTGTAGAAGTGGTTGGCTTTGACAATCTGCACCAGATCATCAATCACCACATTATCCAGGAGAATCCCGCCGAGCACCGCTTTTTCCGCATCCAGGTTTTGCGGTGGAACCTTGCCGAATAACTCTTCGACCGATTCCTGCTTCGGGCGGCGAAAATTTCCTTTACCGGCGACTGACATAACCATCCCCTGGTTCTGTTGGCAATAAGAAGTGAGTTCTCTCTGCAGCACGCTGGCCAGATCAACCCTCTGCCTCGGCAAACAGCAAATCAGACCACACTGCGAGCGCAATCATATATAACAAAAAGAGGCCCGGCAATATACCGGACCTCTCTCTTATTTTCGAATCCCAGACTGGTAAAATTTCTCTTACCAGACCAGCCTCAGCTTTTTTCTGCAGTCGGTACGACCCAGACTTTAACTTCGGTTTTCACCTTCTCATGCAGCTGCATTTTCACGGTGTACATCCCCAGTTCTTTCAGGGGACCTTCCAGGCGAATGCTTTCTGCATCGATATCAAAGCCACCCTCTTTCAGAGACTTGCTGATGTCGACGGCAACGATGGAACCGTAGAGATGGCCATCTTCGTTCGCATTGGCTTCCATTGTCACGCTGTGCTTGCTCAATTTGTCAGCGAGATTCTTCAATGACTTCAGACGGTCTTTTTCGAGTTCGGCCATCCGCTTCTGGTGCTGGACGACCATCCATTTATTGTGATCAGTCGCAATCGTTGCCAGACCATAAGGCAACAGGAAGTTACGGGCATAGCCAGGTTTAACCCGGACAATATCACCCTGCTCACCAAGGCTATCTACTTTTTCTGCCAGCAATACTTCGATAGACGATTTGGTACTACCGACGACAGCGGCGTTACGTTGTTTACGAACCATTATCAGTCACTTCCGTAATTCTTGTTTTATTCAATCGTTTTAAAAAACTGTTACCTGCGGTGTCATTCACCAGCAACCATGCCACAATTAGAAGGGCACATCATCATCAGGAATCCCACCAGGCGTATCATCATAAAATGAATCTGCCGGACTGGAACCGCCACCCTGCGAAGGAGCGTTTCCACGTGAGGCATATCCGCCACCACCACCCGATGGTGCACCACCACCGCCGCCAGACTCACCTTTGCCGCCCAGCATGGTCATGTTTTCGCCTACCACCTTGAGCTTGCTCCGTTTCTGTCCGGACTCTTTATCATCCCACTGATCCAGTTGCAGACGACCTTCAATCAGAACGGAACGCCCCTTGGTCAGATATTCGCTGGCTACTTCTGCAGTGCGTCCCCATAGCGTCACGTCAACGAACGTGGTTTCTTCTTTGCGGGAATTCGAGTTCTTGTCAAACCAGCTGCGATTCACAGCGAGACCAATTTCCGCGACCGCACTCCCCCCCGGTGTATAGCGTACCTGTGGGTCGCGTGTCAAATTGCCTACCAGTATGACTTTATTAAAACTGGCCATAATTGGCCTCCCTGAGCTTGAATGTTATAAACGGGAACATTCCAGAAGAACTTCCTTATGAATCATCGAACCGGCGATGAAACTCTATTCTTCATCATCATCGTCGATGGCATCGTATTCAGGACCATCATCATCTGACTGTCCCTTGACCTCTTCTGCCGGTGCTTCTGGAGCAGAACTGGGGTCGATGGCGGAAACCATCGCATCAAACAGTGTTTGAGGCTGCTTGATCACCATCTGACGAATTACAACGTCGCTGAGGTGGCAGGAACGGGTAATCACGTCCATACCACTGCCAGGCATGGTGAAGTACACGAGATAATGCAGACCTTTCATATGGCCTTCAATCTCATATGCCAGTTTTCCATCCTGCCAGGGACGATGTGCCACAATTTCGGCACCAGCCTTATCCAGGATTTCCATCAGATGAGCAATGGTCCCTTCATGATCAGCAGCAAACTTGCCACTGTCCAGCAGGAACATACCTTCGTAATTTACCATAACTGCTTTTTTTTCTGCTACAGACAAGACTTTTCTCCCGGAATAATTTGACTGATATAATTCAGCCAGATTGATGATCCAATTCTCATTTATTTCTTATTGCCGGTTCAACCAAACCGGGATCTGTTTACTCAGGTGCATTGACCTGGTTCATGGCCATTTCAAGTCCACTCTGAACCCAGCACTCAATCCCACGGGCAGCATTGTCGACTGCCGTTGCGATCAGCTCGAATTCCTGTTTCCCCTGAAATCGTCCCAAGACATAATCCGCTGCTGAAAATCCCGCAGGAGGCCGCCCCACACCTACTCGCAGGCGTGGCACATCCTGGGTACCCAGCTTCTGGATAATATCCTGTAATCCTTTTTGCCCACCTGCAGAACCAGAGCCCCGTAACCGGAGACGCCCGACAGGCAGATTCATATCGTCACAAACAACCATCACATCAGTGGCTGGCAGTTTGAAAAATTTTGCCACAGCGGCAACACTGCGACCACTTAAATTCATAAATGTTTGCGGTGCAACAAGTAACACCTTATCGCCGCCACAGGAAATCTCAGTGACTTCCGCTTCAAACTGGCTGCGTGACCCAGGTGCACCGTGCCACTCTGCCAATTGACTTAACACTTCAAACCCGACATTGTGACGCGTTCGTTCGTATTTTTTACCGGGGTTCCCCAGTCCTACGACCACTTTCACAGCGACACCCGCCAGATATTATTTTCTTAACCTGTACTGATCACGCGTGGTGATCTTACTCTTCCGTTGCTTCTGCTGGTTCAGAGACTTCTGCTTCTTCTTCTCCTGCAGGCACTGCTTCTTCAGCACCATGTGCCAGCACATGCACAACGACCAGTTCCGGATCATTGTGAATCTTACAGCCACGAGGCACTTCAATATCACTGACATGAATGGCATCGCCAATTTCCAGTGCATTGATTTTCACGGAAATGTAATCAGGAATACTGTGAGCCAGACAGTCCAGTTCCAGTGCATGCAATGGCTGCTCCAGAATTCCGCCGTCAGTCGCACCAGGCGATGTACCCCGCAGACGCACGGGAACTTCCAGAGTCACTCGTTCCGAAGCGTTGATTCGGATCAGGTCAACATGCAGAATTTGTGTTCCGAATGTATCCCACTGCAGATCTCGCAACATGGTTTCTTCAACTTTACCATCCACGTCGATCTCAAACACACGTTCGCGGTTCTTGACCAGATCCTGCAGGTCATGCTCATCCACACTCACATGTGCAGGATCCTGACCGTGGCCGTAAACCACTGCTGGAATCCGACCAGCACGACGAATATGTCGACTTTCGATCGAGCCTAATTTTTCACGCTTCGTAGCACTGATTTTCTGCAATACAAAATCGTCTGACATTTCCCAACATTCCTCGAGGAGTATTACCACGACTCACGTCGTGCCACTCTTCCATTAAAGACTTTTGAATCTATTACCTGACACTATGTCGTTAAATACTGCAAATACTGTTGATGATCAACCAGTGCCCCCGCCTGATCAGTGATCAATGGAGTGCCTCGTCATATCGATCTGTTTTCCATCTCATTCGGAACTAAATGATCCCGGAGACACATCCATTGATTTTGGGCACAGGCTAAAGCCAGACAGAGAAGGCAGTTCCGTCCGAAAAGCACATATGATCCAAGGGCAATCCCAGCGATTCCACCCGCTTGAGCGGCTGGTACTTCACCAGTTTGCGATAGTTGAAGCGTGCAAAAATAACTTCCCGCGCACAAATCTGCAACCGATTCCCCCCTCTATCTTGCTTGAAAGTTCCAAGACACACTGTTTTTTTCATTTTCATAAGTCGATTCTACCCGTCAGGATCAGACCAACTTTTTCTTTCCACCAGAAAAGTGTACACAAACACATCCACCAGTTCAACCAGCTCCCCCCGATTGATCGTACAGACGGCAATGATTCCGACTGAGCGGGATTCCTGCAGATTACGTATTGGCTCTGGCAGTGCAGGCTGTAGAATAGAGTGAGAGTGACTCAAATGTTCTGGCAATCAATCCCCCTGCCAGACAACCATAAGGCTGCGTGGATGAATTCAATCAGAATAAACCGAACCAACGTTTTAATCGTTATAACCTGCCTGCTCCTGCTCCCCATCTCAGGAATTTCTGCAGAGGAACCGGAGGAAAAACAGGATCCCTTTCAACCCAATGCCCAGAAACCGGCCCCCGCACAGAATGCACTCAATCCCCTGAAGAAAATCATTCAGGGCTGGTTTGGAAAACCCAACCCGGCGCAACAGGCAAATAAACCCGCTCAATCGAAAAGCCCCGACTATTACCGTTTTCCCCAGGATCTCGAACAGGAACGACGATTCAAAAGTGTGCAGCAGTTAATTGACGGAGAACAATGGGAGGCAGCCCGTGAAAAACTGCAATTAATGCTGGAAAACAGCCTGAACCTGCCGGTTCACATTGATGGCGACCGTCAACTGATCACTGACCGCGAGCTGATTTACGAACTCCTGCACCTGCTTCCGAATGAAGAGCAGGAAAAATTCACGCGCCAGTATGAATCGCTGGCCAGCAGACTGCTCACGGATGCCCTGCAGAGCAATGCAGTTCCTGAGACTTATGCAGAAATCGCTACCCGGTTCGCCAGCACTCCCGCCGGCTTTGCAGCCATGAACTACCTGACTTCTTACCATCTCGATCGAGGCGAATTTGGCCTGGCTGCACAATACCTGCAACGCCTGCTGAAACTGAATGCCCCGATCACCAGGTCGCGGCAGTGGAGAACAAAAGCAGCCTATATCTTTAAACAGACAGGAAATGAAGAACTGGTCGCAGAACTGATCCAGGCCGACGATGCGCCTGCCGGCCCCGATCAGTCCATCAAAATAGGTGGCGCGGACGAAAGCCCGCTCAAGTGGTTACAGAAACAGGAAATTCTGCAGACGACCGCAAACCTGATGCTGACAGAGTGGCCGATGCTGTTCGGCTCCCCCAATCATGCCGCGCGCGCTCAGGCTGCCGACCCTTTACTGATCCCTCGCTGGTCTTTCCCTCTCACATCAAATCACTCGATTCAAATCCAGCTGCAACTGATTCAGGAAGATCTCACCAGCGCGCGACATGCTACCATCCCCGCTCTGCCACCTTTAGCAATCGATGGAAAAGTCATCTTCCGCACCCTTAAAGGAGTACAGGTACTTGAAGCCCGCACGGGAATGCCACTCTGGGAAGCCGCTCTGGAAAACTCGCCGGAAACAGCCTATATCAATGCCCAGCTCAAAAGCAGTAACACTCCACAGGCCCGAGGACTGTTCGATGCGGAACAGGAACCACAGTCCTTTTCTCCTTATAAAGGAACAGATCCCGACTCACATGCTTTAACCAGCCTGCTCTACAGAAATGCCAACTGGGGCAGCCAGAGCAGCGACGGGAAACACCTGTTCGTGCTGGAGAGCATGCGTCTGAACCTCGGCAGTTCCGGCTCTACACGGAATTTCAATCGCCTGAGACAGCGGGGCGGCTTTGAAACAGATTTCTGGTCCAGCAATCAACTGGTTGCCTACGATCTGAAAACCGGCCAGCCAAAATGGAAAGTGGGGGGAACCCGCTTTGAAGAACCGTTCGACCTGCCACTGGCGGGAACGTTTTTCTTTGGTGCTCCCACTCCGGCTGAAAACGAAATTTATATTATCGGCGAACGGGACCGGGAAATCCGCTTGTATGCCCTCGATCCGGAAACGGGTGCAGAACGCTGGTCACAACAGATTGGCAACCCCGATCAGGATATTGAACTCGACATGGTCCGCCGCTGGTGGATTGCTCCTGTCGCAATTGACCAGGGGGTCATTATCTGTCCCACCACAATCGGACTCCTGACCGCCATCGATCGTCTGAATCATTCCATCCTCTGGTCCACCAGATACGAACCGGCCAGCAGCAGCAGAAACAACCAGCAGTTCAATCACATCAACCAGACCACCCGGGAACCCCTGAACCAGCGCTGGTGCCCTTCTGCACCCATTATCAGCGGAAACAAGGTAATTTATACGCCCCAGGATGACGAAACACTAGTCTGCCTCGATCTGATTACCGGTTCCCCCTGCTGGACCCGCCGCGCCAAAGAAAGCTCCCTCTACCTGGCGGGAGTCGTCGACAATCTGATTCTGCTGGTTGGCTTAAATGGCGTACATGCGGTCTCACTGACGAATGGTAAAACCGTCTGGAGCAAAAGCTTTGATTCCGAAGCCGGCCTCCCTTCAGGCCAGGCAGTCATCGCCGATCAGCGTCTGCACGTCCCTCTGCAAAGCGGGCAGATCTGGACCTTTGACGTCAAGTCTGGCATCATTCTGAATAAACTTTTCAGCCCCCATCCCGGTCAACCATTGGGCAACCTGATCATCTACCAGGGGCAGTTTTTGTCACTCAGCGCTGCAGGACTGGTCAGCTTCGAACAGAAACAGACCTTCGAAGCAGAAATTGAACAGTTGAAACAACAGAATGCCAGTGACCCGCTGGTACTCTTTAAAGAGTCAGAACTGTTAATGATGAGCCACCACCATCAACAGGCACTGACGAAACTGCGACGGATCGACCCCCAGCAGCTCCCTGCGAAACGTCGACCTCAGTACCAGGCACTGATGATCGACTGCCTGACCTCGATCATTCGCTCGAATTTCCAGCAGTATGACGAACTGATCCCGCAGTTGAAACAACAGGTCACCTCGGAAAAAGAACGCATTGAACTGCAGAGGCTGCTCGTCGAACGAGCCCGGGCTCGTAAAGAATTTTCCACGGCCCTGGAATTTCTCCTCGAACTCGCGACTGCTCCTGCAGAGGCAACTATCAAAACAGGCGCTACAGAAACGCAGATTGACTGTTGGATCGCGGGACAGGCGGCTGACCTCTGGCAACAGGCCACTCCCGAACAACAGGAACTGTTTACGCAACAGATCGACGAGCGCACCCGGAAGATTCTAGCGGCAGACAACGATACCAGAGAGCGTTTTCTGCAGCAGTTCGGCTTCCTTGATGCCTCCATTCCAGTCCTGCGATTTCAAATCAGTACGGCAATGCAATCGGAGAAATTCTTTGAAGCGGAACTCTGGCTGACCAAACTGATGAAACGGAAATCGCCAGAACATACAGCGGAAGCGCTGGCCGGAATGGTGCAACTCTGCATGAAATTCAACCTGACAGATGACGCCGCTTATTACCTGAATCAACTTTCGGAGCTTGATCCCAACCTGATTGTCGCAGAGAATCTGACTGCTGCACAATTCCAGGAGCAATATCATCAGAAGCTAGAGACACTCAATCAGAAAGCATTGCCGGAAAGCTGGCGTCCCCACAATCTGAAACTGATCGTAGGCGGTTCGTCGAGAAATTATTCTTCGCGGGAGAACACTCTGGACACCAGTGATTCCAGCCTGCCGTTCTACCGTTCGCTGATTCTTTCAGTCGATCCAAAACAAAATCGGCTGACGATGGATCAGCCTGCAGGAAACCAGCAGATGTGGTCGACACCCCTGCGGTCATCCATTCAGTCCCGCTCGTCCAGCTTTAATGAAAGTGATGTGGTCGGGCACAATCTGATTCTGCAGCATCGAGACATGCTGCACTTCTTCGATCTGGTCGATCGCAGACTGATCTGGAGCCAGAAGCTGGAGAAGGAACAGGCCAACCGCTATTACGCCAGCTCCTATCGCCTGACACCGGCCCAACTGGGAAATGAATCCACTCTTGTGCATCGACACCACCCCTCCATCGCCATTCGCAAAGTCGGAATGATCGCCGCCGCGAATGCTGACTATACCTGCTATTACAGTCGTCGGCAGATCGTCATGATTGATACCCGGACCGGAAAAGTTCGCTGGACCCATGAGAATGTCGACAAAGAAACCCGCGTGCTCGGCGATGATCGCATGATCTATCTGGTCACCCGGGATCGTGTTACCAGAAAGATCCTGCGGGTCAGTGACGGCCAGCTGGTGGAGATTGGAGAAACTGGACAGTACCTGGAGAATGCCATTTATCAGGGTGAATCGGCGTTCGTCGCGATCTCATCTGCGGAAGACACAAAACTGCCAGGTCTGACAGCCGGCGTCAGTTCCCTCTTCAGTTTTCATCCCCAGTCTAAGGAATTCAACTGGAAACTGGATTTTCCCCGTGACTCGCAATTTGGCCTGTTCAGCCACCATTACCTGTCAGTTCTCGGCCCTAAAGGTCAGCTGTTGGTCATTGACCTCCGCAACGGAAAGCGTTCTGAACTGGAAGGGATCCCGCGGGCGGAACTCAAAGATCATCAGAATTTCTACCTGGTTGCAGATCGGGAACAGATTTATTTCGCCGCACATTCCCCCTCGCATAACTCCATTTCGGTCAATATTCCTTCGATCCCCATCAACGGGATGCTTTACACCTTCAATCGCCAGACCGGGAAACGACTCTGGAGCCAGGAAATTAATAATCAACATCTGGTTCTCGACCAGCAGAATCTGCTGCCCGTGATCCTGCTGGTGTCGCGAGATTACAAACGGAGGGGAAATCGATCCACCAGCATTATCCATCTCCAGGCGATTAACAAGCGGACGGGGGAGAGCCTGCTCACTTGGAATGCCCCCATTGATTCCAATATCAGAGATTTGAATGTCGATTATGGGCAGAAAATGATAGAAATCCTGACTTATAATGCAAGAATTCGTCTGTATGATGCCGATGAACTGGCAATCCGGGACCAGAAGCGGGCTGCACCACAGCCCCCCGCAGAAAAGCAGACGACTGAAAAGAATTAAATTACGACTTGCGAAACAAGACTCATAAAAATACAATGAGGGCGTTTCGCGATGGTTTTTCTGTCAAACTGAAGAAAGCGTCCATGTACCGTTTCTTAGTTCTGATTCTGATTGCTTGCCTGGTTTTACCAGCCGCCCCGGTTTCGGGTTGCGAATGCAGCCAGCAGCAGACCAGCCAGGGCAAAGGCTGCTGTTGCAGCAAATCAGCCTCTGATACGGAGGTCCCGACGAAATCCTGCTGCTGCCGGACTTCCCCCATTACGAAAAAACAGCCTGAGTCGAATCACAAGCAGACTCAATGTCAGAAACCGAATTGCCACTGCCAGCAGACGTTTTCGCAGACCGCTGCAACCGTCTCTGTAAAAACCGTCGAGTTAGAGCAGCAGTTACGCAGTCAGTTCGAATCAATCGACCTGACTGCTCAGCTCACTCACCCTGTCCGCCCCGCCGTCTCACGCAATTTTGAGCGGCGTCCCCCTGAAATTTCTTACTCTTCAGGGGAGTTTTGCGCGCACTTCTGCCTCTGGTTAATCTAGTTTTTTAATACAAAACCGGATTGGCCCGCTCCGTTCTCAAGCAGTAGACACTCTAGTCTTACTCTTGCGCGCTTCCCTGCCGAATCTGAATTCTGCAGCGGAAAACCGGAACGGAACCTGCTTTCGTCTATGTGCTGTACTATTTTGTAACAACGACAATTTTTTAAACTTTCGAGGAGAAACCCATGCGTCAAGTATTATCTATCGCCGCTTTAGTTGCAGTCGCTGCATTTGTTGGTCAGAGTTTTGCTGCTGAAGCAGGTAAAGCAGTTTGCCCCGTCGCCGGCAAACCTGCCAACCCCGCTCAGACAGTTGACTACAAAGGCGGAACCGTCAGCCTCTGCTGTGGCAAATGCAAAGCTGCTTTCACAGCCAACCCCAAGAAGTTTGCTGCCAAAGCCAACATGCAACTGGTTGCAACCGGTCAGGCCAAGCAGGTTAACTGCCCCTTCGCCGGCAAACCAGTTAACCCAGCTCAGTCAGTAACAGTTGCTGGTACAGAAGTGAAATTCTGCTGTGGAAACTGCAAAAGTAAAGCAGCCAAAGCAGAAGGCGATGCACAGATCAAACTGATCTTCAACGACAAAGCCTTCGAAAAAGGATTCAAAGTCACTGAAAAGTAATCTCTTTCCAGTTGACTGAATCAGTTTTTCCTCAGCATCCATTTGCGGGCCAGTATGCTGAGCGTATATCGGGAGCGGGAGTTTTAAATAAAACTCCCGCTCTTTTTTTGTTTGAATGCATCCTGTTTGATTACGTCGTGTATTCCGAATTCAGCCTTACATATTCCTGCGTCAAATCGCTGGTCCAGAACACAACCTGCTCCTCGCCAAAGGGCAGGCGAACCTGAATCAGAACATCCCGGTTCTGCCTGATCCCATCCGAGATTGCCTGTTCGTTATAGTCGGCAGGTCTCCCGTCTTCATAAATCAGCGCCCCGTTGATATGCAGTACAATATCCCGCTCTGTCAGTTTCACGCTGGTCCGCCCGGAGGCAGAAACAATCCGCCCCCAGTTGGGATCAGAGCCGGCAATCGCTGTTTTCACCAGCGCATCATTGGCAATGGTGCGGGCAATTTCCATTGCGTCTGCGCGGTCTGCAGCGCCGGAAACTTCAATCGTCACGAAATGGTCGGCCCCTTCCGCATCCCGAATGATAGCCTGCCCCAGTTCCATCGCCACTTCGTCCAGCGCGGTCTGTAACTGAGTCAATTCTGTTTCCGATAATTCATGGGCCTCCGAGGCGCCATTGGCCAGTAAAATCACCGTATCACTCGTACTCGTATGGCCTTCAACAGAAACACAGTTGAAACTGCGATCAACGGCGTGCCTTAGCATCTGATCGGTCTGGGTCGCATCGAGGGGCGCGTCCGTCATGATCACCGATAACATGGTCGCCATGTTGGGAGCAATCATCGCGGCTCCTTTCGCGACACCACTCACCCGAACTTCCTGTCCGCCGACACTCACAACACGCGTCGACTGTTTGGGAACCGTATCGGTCGTCATCATCCCCCGGGCTGCGTTCAGAAATGATTCTGCATCCGCGCCCAGTTGTTCAATCGCTGCAGGTATTCCCGCTTCCAGCGGCGTGCGAGGCAAAAATCGCCCGATGATTCCGGTCGAACAGACCAGCACATCTTCCGCAGCAACACCCAGCCCGCCAGCCACCAGTCCGGTCATCCATTTGGCATCTTCAATTCCCCGCTCCCCGGTACAGGCATTCGCATTGCCCGAGTTGATCACAACCGCCCGCAGCGAATCGCCGGGCACCCGTTCTCGGGATACTTTCACCGGGGCACCACACACCTGGTTTTTCGTAAACACTCCCGCTCCCGCGCAAGGCACATCAGAGACGAACAGCGATAAATCAAAGGTCGTTTTTTTTTCTTTGATTCCACAGGCCAGGCCGGCGGAACGAAATCCCCGGGGTAAAATCATGTCAGCAGTCAACTGCCTCTCCTCGCGGTAAATAGTTTCAGACGATCAGGCCCGTGGTTTCCGGATAACCCGCCATCAGATTGAAATTCTGGACGGCAACACCGGCTGCCCCCTTGATCAAATTATCGGTGGCGGAGAACACAATCAATTGATCGCCGGCAAATTGCACCGAAATATCACAGTAATTGGTTCCCGATACATTCTTCGTCGCCGGGATCGCATCAATAATTCGGACGAACGGCTTGCCTTCATAAAAAGTTCGATACACGCCCAGCAGTTCTTCGCGGCTGACAGCTTTCGTCAGGCGGGGATACATGGTCGCCAGTATCCCCCGGTTCATTGGCGTCAGGTGAGGTGTGAAGGTTACCTTTACTTCTTCCCCCCCCACGGTCGTCAGTACTTCTTCGATCTCGGGAGTATGCCGATGGGTTCCCACGCCGTACGCGGTGATACTCTCATTGCACTCCGGATACAGGGTTCCCAGCTTGGGGTTCCGCCCGGCACCGCTCACACCACTTTTGGCGTCAATGATAATGCCCGTTGGTTCTATCAGGCCGGCAGCCATCAATGGCGCCAGTCCCAGAATCGCCGTACTCGTATAACAGCCGGGGTTGGCAATCAGGTCGGCGTCCGGTATTTTTTCCGACCACAATTCGGGCAGACCATACACGGTACTTCCCAGCCGCGTCGGATCGATATGCACATGGTGATACCATTTTTCATAGACGGCAGGATCACTCAACCGGTAGTCGGCACTTAGATCCACCACCCGGCAACCTTCTGCCAGCAGATCAGGAATGACTTCCATACTCGCCACATGCGGGAGTGCACAGAATACGAAGTCAGAACGTTCGGCAATCTCGGCTGGCGTCAATGCTTCGCAGCACAGATCCAGGCGACCGGTCAGACAGGGATGGATTTCGCTGATATGAGGCGATTCTTCTGAGCGAGATGTCAACGCCACGATTTCCACGTCTGGATTTCGCAGCAGAATCTTGATGAGTTCCAGAGCCGCATAACCGGTGGCTCCCATGATGGCAACTTTTGTCATTATTTCCTGATCCGACTAAAATTCTCTGCAGAAGTCGTCAACTGACCGACGTCTGCCACTATAGTTTCAAAACGTCCATTCTAAGCCTGATTACGATGACGACAAGTAACTGTCCAGAAAGGATCACCCGCTTTATCCAGATTCTGCCAGGTAATCACTGGCAGAGCAGCAGATTGAGGAAAATCAAATCAGCGCCACATGCTGAGCTGACTGACATTGGCAGAACAGGTCATCATGCAGATTTAATAATGATTGTTTAGAATCAACAAAGTCAACGCCCACACCGATTTTGACTGTGATTCTTTCAAATTAAGCGGCAAAAACAATTCGGTTTCCTTTTCAAAAACGGGTGGAAACATCACAATAAAATCATTGATTCAGGTCGTTTTCGACAGCCATTCAATTTGCCTGTGCTCCGGTCCCTCACAATAGATGATGCTTTCGGTGAGGTCGTCATCAGGGTTGCCAGCGAGCATGTGCCAGTTCAACACGGAATAAAGAAGAGGAAAGAATGTCTAACGTTGCCAAATTAGCCGCCGATGCGCTGACTGAAGGTGGTGGAATTTTTCGTTTGTCCCCGACATGGGTTCCCCGATCATTTCTGCAGCCTGGTCGCCGCCTGAAACTGCATCCCAATGATTACTATGCATTAGGTACCCACCGCGGAGGAATTGACGAACGCTGGTTTGGCTCTACAACTGTCGCTGCGAACGAAGGCGCACCCGATGACGAAGGCTTAAGCTACTGCGTTTTCGGCGGTGAAAAATTCACTCTGCGGGATGCCATCAGCGAACTCGGTGCCGAAATCATCGGCGATAGCATCTGGGGCAAATACAATCGCTGGCCCGTCTACTCGAAATTCTTCGACAATATGGGACCCATTCCTCACCACATGCACCAGAACGCCGAACAGGCTGCCAAAGTCGGGCAGGAAGGTAAACCCGAATCCTACTACTTCCCTCCCCAGATGAACGCCATCGGTAACAATTTTCCTTACACGTTCATGGGACTGGAACCCGGTACCACCAAACAGGATGTGATCGACTGTCTGGACCGCTGGAATGACGGCGACAACGGAATTCTCGATCTTTCCAAAGCCTATCGCCTCAAACCGGGGACCGGCTGGTTGATTCCCCCCTGCGTTCTACACGCCCCGGGAAGTCTCGTGACTTACGAACCACAGTGGGGCAGCGACGTGTTCGGCATGTATCAGTCCATGGTGGAAGGCCGGGCAGTTCCCCGCTCACTGCTGACCAAGGACTTCCCCGAAGACAAGCACGACGATAATGAATATCTCGTCGATGCCCTTGACTGGGAAGCCAACGTGGATCCGAACTTCAAGGATAATAACTACCTGGAACCAATCGCCATTGGCGATACTGCTGCCGACGGTTATGTCGATCGCTGGATCGTGTACGGCAAAGTCAAAGGCGAACAGCTCTTCACCGCGAAAGAACTGACCGTCGATCCCGGCGCGAAAGTGACCATCAAGGACACCGGCGCTTACAGCTGGATCACGGTTCAGGGTGAAGGCACCATCGGTAATCTGAGACTGCAGACACCTGCCATGATCCGCTTCGGTGAAATGACCGAAGATGAAGTCTTCGTGACCGAAAAAACCGCACAAGCGGGTGTCACGATTGAAAATACCGGCAGTGAGCCACTGGTTTCACTCCGTTACTTCGGTCCCGATGCCTGCCCGAGTGCACCCAACATTGGCGATTACCGTAAATAAAGCCGACCCATCACACAGGAACTGCCCGAACTCTCGGGCAGTTTTCTTTTTGATCTCTCAACTCCTGCTAACATGAAGGACCGTCTCATGAGTGATAACGCAGCTAACACCTTACCCAAACTTCATAATGCAGCCTGGCCGGGTGTGGTCGGAAAAGGCCCTGATTCCGAACCTCCCATCGACCTGGATACCATGCTCGACTTAACCGCTGCCGCGGAAGTCGACGGCATCAAATTTGACGGGACCGACCTGTTCCTGTTTGATCCTCACGTCAGTATCGACTCCTCCGATGACGACTTGAAACAACTGGCCGAAAAAGTTCAATGTCGCAACCTGGTCATCGGTTCGGTCGTGGCTCCCGTCTGGCCTCCCACAGGGGGTGGCTCTGCCATGGGAAGCGCCGAAGAACGCGGCCAGTTCCTTGAACAGGTCCTCAAAGGCTGCACCATCGCCCGGAAACTGCGCGAACTGGGCGTTCGTCCCTACGGCGTCGTGCGTCTCGACTCTGCAGCCGGCGTGAGTGACTGGGTGGGCGATCCCGAAGGCAATCAGGCAAAAATCGCGGAAACCTTCAAACAGGCCGCCGACATCGCCGCCGATCATGGCGAACGCCTCGCTGCCGAAGGCGAAATCTGCTGGGGAGGCATGCACAGCTGGAAACGCATGGTCCAACTGCTGGAAATGGTCGATCGCCCTGACACGCTGGGTTTCCAGGCAGACATGTCACACACCCTGCTCTACCTGATGGGTTATAACGCCCCCGAAGACCGCCTGCTCCCCGAGGACTTCGACTGGAGTGATGAAGCGACCTTCGACGCGGCCTACAAAACCCTGACCGACGCCCTGCGCCCCTGGACGATCGATTTCCACGTTGCCCAGAATGATGGCACCGTGCACGGCACCGGTTCCCACGACAAAACCGGTCGCCACTGCCTGCCTAAAGACCCTAATGGCAAGCTCGATATCGTCAAACGGGCTGGTTACTGGCTCAAAGATGAAAGCGGTAATCCCACGAAGAAATTCGAACATATCTGCTGGGATGGCTGCATGTTCTCCAACGAGATCATGATGAGTCCGCAAACCTGGAATGACATCCTGGAAGCCATGATTAATGTCAGAAAAGCCCACGGCTGGTCCTGATCCTGCTTAATTTTATTTCAATCTCAACCTGAATTTTCATATTGAAGGAGTCACACCAATGAGCAAACCCGTACGCGTCGGCCTGATCGGCTACGGATTCATGGGACGTACCCACTCCAATGCTTATAGACAAGTCGGTAAATTCTTTGACATCGAACACACGCCTGTTCTGCAGGCCTGCTGTGCCCGCAGTGAAGACAAAATCAAAGACTTCGCTGACAACTGGGGCTGGGAGTCCTACGAAACCGACTGGCGTAAGCTGATTGAGCGGGACGATATCGACCTGATCGACATCACCACCCCCAACAATTCCCATCACGATATCGCCATTGCAGCTGCCGAAGCCGGTAAAATGGTGCTCTGCGAAAAACCGCTGGCCATGAACACCGCCGAAGCAGTCGCGATGACAGACGCTATCGAAAAAGCAGGCGTCGCGAACATGGTCTGGTTCAACTACCGCCGTGTCCCTGCAATTACGCTGGCGAAACAGCTGGTCGACGAAAAACGTATCGGCCGCCCTTTCCATTACCGGGCCGCTTATCTGCAGGACTGGACGATCGCCGAAGACGTTCCCCAGGGGGGTGCCACACTCTGGCGTCTGGATGCGAAAGTCGCCGGGAGTGGCGTTACAGGCGACCTGCTGGCTCATTCGATCGACTCGGCCATCTGGCTTAACGGGCCGATCACTTCGGTCTCCGCTGCCACGGAAACCTTCATCAAAGAACGCGTTCACCAGGAAACCGGCGAAAAGACGAAAGTCGAAATCGACGATGCCTGCATGTTCCTGGCCCGTTTCGCCAATGGCTCAATGGGAACCTTCGAAAGCTCCCGTTATGCCCGCGGACGCAAAAACTTCAACACGTTCGAACTGAACGGCGAAGACGGTTCGGTCTTCTTCGATCTGGAAGATCCGCAGATCCTGCAGTATTTTGAATATGCCAATCCTACGACCGGTGAGAAAGTCGAAGACCATGTGACCGGCTGGCGACGGATTCATGTCACCAACTTCGAGCATCCTTACATGGATCACTGGTGGGTTCCCGGTTGTACCATCGGATACGAACACACCTTTACCAATGCCCTGGCAGACTTTTTCCAGGGACTCGATACTGGTAAACCAACCCAGCCCGACTTCCGTGCGGCACTGGAAACACAGAAGGTCTGTGACGCGGTGCTGCAAAGTGCCAAAGACAGGCAATGGGTTGAAATAGCATAGCATTGCAGGCACGTTTTCTGTTATAATGCCTGCATAACAAGTCTTTGTAAAAACGGGTGGCACTCCGCGTCGCCCGTTTTTGCTATATAATGAATCTGAAAACTGAAGTTAGCACGAATCGGGAGCCAAAAAGATGGACCGTCATCCAATCACACAAGAAGGTTATGATAAGCTGCGCGAAGAAATTCGTCATCTGGAAAGCGACGTCATGCCTGAAATCGCGGAAAAAATCGCAGATGCCCGCGCGGAAGGTGATTTGAAAGAAAATACCGAATACCATGCCCAACGTGAAGCACAGGGGATGACACAGGCGAAAATCAACCAGCTGAAATCCAAACTGGCCAACTGCTACATCGCAGACAAGTCGACAATGCCGAAAGGCGTCGTTACCTTTGGCTCAATCGTGACCGTAAAAAATCTGGATGATGGACTGGATGAGAAATACGAGTTCGTAGGACCTGGCGAAGAAGATTACCTGGGTGAAGTCATGAAGATTCTCACTTCAAGTCCGCTTGCAGAAGGTCTGCTCAACAAGAAAGTGGGAGATAAAGTCGAAGTCGAAGTCCCTTCCGGAACACTGAAATTTGAAGTGATTCAAATTGAAGACTGATATTATTCCAGGACCAAAAAAATAAAAAGCGGCATGAGATATTTCTCACGCCGCTTTTTTATATATCGTTTCGTTCCAGACAGCAGAAAAAGAGTCATCAGACTTCCCGGGCTGATTTCAATCACAGATTGAGAGCATCTCAGTTTCCCACAACCAGAGGCCCACGTGCCTCGCAGATGCTGTTCTCAACCGGCAACAGGTTATTTAGCCTGAACCAGCACACGATTCATTAAAGGAATCGATGGTGCAAATGTCTGCACGGTCTGTGTCACCAGCTGCTTCAGGTAGTAACTGGAGCTGACGCCATACACCGTAATTCCTGCGTGATCACAGCGAACTTTGACATTCTGAACCTGGTGATGAGTACCAGACTGAATCTCAGACTCCAGCCTCGCAGGGGCAGGACAGCTATCCCAGGCTGCGGTGAACCGCGGGGCAACTTCCCGGGGAGGTGTACTTTTCGCACGCTCCATAAGAGCTTCTGCTGTGATTGTTTCTTCTGCAACGGTACGCTCTGGCTTTTGTAAAATTTGCAAAGACATTGCAATCATCCAACTTAAAAAAAGTGTGTCGGCTTTGTTTTGTACTGGTTTCAGGACATTCGCGAATCATGTGCCGAAAAGAAAACTGTTCAAAAAAAACAGCAATCGCGATACGCTGACTGTGATACGCGATTATCGTATCTGTTTCAACACACAACACTTAGTCAATTCAACTTTGAACCGAATCTTAATCCGCTGTAAATAGAGAGGCCCGAAAATCAAGCTTGAGCATGCGTCGTTTTTTTGCTGATCCCCAAACAAATGCACAAAAAGTGTGCGAACACCTGCAGAAACGCATCCCGGTAAATGATCCTTACGAACCATAGCCTGAAACCAAGCACAATCCGGTTGAACTGTCTGCCTTGATAAGTTGATCCATCAACTACTTCTGATCGTCAATCCAGGCCGCAATATCCCGTACCACCTCCTCAGCCACATTTCCGGGAATCATGTACTCCGCAGGAGTCCCCGGCCCCTCGCCTGCCATGAAGAGGTGGTTCAGCTTCGGGTAGGAAATGAACCTGACATCCTTCCGGTTCCTTAAAGCCTGCTTCCACCTGGCGAAGTCATCCATCGTCACCTGATAATCCCGCTGCCCCTGCAGGATCAGGAGAGGCACCTGGAGCGTTCTGGCACGCTCTGCGGCATCATAGCCTCTCAAGGCCAGCCAGTAGCTGGCGGGGATTCCCAGAGGAAGTTGCCCGGCGGGTGTTTCGGGCTTCAGCTCCAG
This sequence comes from Gimesia maris, assembly GCF_008298035.1. Taxonomy (NCBI): domain Bacteria; kingdom Pseudomonadati; phylum Planctomycetota; class Planctomycetia; order Planctomycetales; family Planctomycetaceae; genus Gimesia; species Gimesia maris. The sequence goes on along the minus strand of NZ_CP042910.1, from coordinate 1,651,241 downwards.
AGATTTGACCATCGCAACCTGTTTTTCCAGTTCTTGAAGCTTCTGCTGGCTTTCCGCGGCAGCCTCGCCGTTGAGCGCGGAAAGATACTTCACCTGTTCCAGTACGATCTCCTCCAGGGGTCGTGCGGAGCCCGCCAGACTGATCAACCCGGCAATCCCCTGCGCTTCTGCTCCCAGCTGGGGAAGAAGGTAGCCCCCCAGACTATGCCCCAGAACAAAAACCCGGGTTCTGTCAATCTGCGCCTGCGACTGGAGAAACTGAACCGCTGCCACCGCATCATCAATCGTTTCTTCCCTGACGGTCAGACTTTCCGACAGGAGCACCATCTTCAATCGATGATGCTTTGTGCGTTTCTCATAGCGCAGAACAGCGATTCCCTGTGACGCGAGCCCTTCTGCCAGATCACGAAAGGGCTGATTTGGACCAGTCGTTTCATTGCGATCCTGTGGGCCGGAACCATGCACCAGCACAACCGCGGGCACCTTCTTACCCATTACCGGTACTGACAGCGTCCCTGGTAGCGACCAGAGCCCGGTCCCGATGGTAACTTCGGTCTCTTTAAACCGGTTCGGCTTGACATAAGAGGGGCTTTGATAGCGGCCTGCAGGCAGAAAAAACAAACCAGCGATCTGCTGGTTTGCAGCGAAGACGACCTTCACATCCAATAGCCCCTTTTCGAAGCGACAGGTTACGAGAGTAATCTGATACTGCGGAACTTTCTGCAGCCGGATACTCTGAATTTCCTGAAGTTCTCCCCACTGACCAGAAATCCCTTCCCAGAGCTTTTGCAGCTTGTCTTCAGGCAGGTGATGACTCATCTTGCTGTCAAAGCTGCTGACAGCCTCTCTGTAGTCCCCCTGAGCCAGTTGTGTGACGAATTCCCGGGCCAGACTCTCAGGAGTATTTTCAGCCTGCTCTGCGGCCCTGGTCTCCAGAGCGATTGTAGCAAGGAGTAACATGACTCCAGACAAGATCGTTTGCCTCATGTCGTCAGTCCACCTCTCCACAAAGCGGAAGCGGTATGAACATTCTGTCTCAGCGCAAGGAAAGGGTCTTCAGTCAATTGCCTGAAGACCCTTTTCTATCGAAAACATAACGATTCGCATTGTGAAAAAGACACTGCGAAATCGATGATTTTAAGCAAGAAGTCCCTGCAGCAGGTTTTCTCCTGGACCGTGATCGTAACAATCACTGTTATTCCAGAGTGGTAGACCAGCAGCATAGCGAGCAGCCAGCATCAGAACCTTCTGTTCTGAACCAGGCTTCGCCTGTGTTGCTTCGTCTGGGTTAATGCCCATTTCGCGGTACTCTTCTTCACCGAACAGAGCATCGAAGTTGGGATCATACCCTTCACCAGAAAAATCCTGGTAATCACCATCTTCGTAGCTGACCAATGACTGATCATCTTCAAGTTCGTATGAAAGAGTCTCAACGTCATCCGTACCCATCAAAAATGCCGACATTCTCTTCTTCTTTCTCCAACAACAATTACAAAAGTCCAGAATCTCCACCCATACCATATGAGTGAACAAACCTTCTACGTGGAACAAAACAATCAGTCATCTCTACCAAACCGAGAAATTCAATCGCTCGTAGCGTACGCATCCATTGCGTTATTTGGGAGATTGAAAGCAACACCCTCCAAGGGTGTGGGAAGTTTTTTCAGGTGGGAAACTCTTCTAAATTAGTGGTTAAAAAACATCCCGAATTTTTTTGGCTGCAGTTGAAAACCGCAAGAGAGGACACCTATTAGGTATCCCCTGTTTCTAGGACAATTCTTTAGTTTTTATGGTAAAATGTCAACAAGATTTTTGACATTTTTGCAAACTACTTTGAAATCGAATCCCTCAACAGGTAACTCTCGCCTGAGATTCAGATTTCGCCTGCCGTTTCGGCTGAATCTGCTGGATTTTGATGAATCAAAACCACATGGTGACAACATTCAACAGTAGCACTCGTTCACAGATCAGGGGCGATGAATCCCGTAACGTTTCAGTTTCCGATCCAAAGTGGAACGTTCAATTCCCAAGATTTGAGCCGACCGCGATTTATTCCAGTTGGTATTATTGAGCACTGCCAGAATATGTTCCTGCTCCATGATCTCCAGTGAAACTTCCCGATACCGGGTATGAGCGGCAGGAAGCACATTCTGAGGATCGCTTTCCATGCCGACGGCGGATAACTGGATATCAGAAGCGTCTATCACGTCGCCGGTGCACAAGATAAAAGCCCGCTCGATCGTATTCTGCAGTTCGCGGACATTACCCGGCCAGTGATACGCTTCCAGCAGCTCCTTGGCTTCCTCGGTAAATCCGCGAATCGGTCGCCCTGTTTTCACCACAAAGCGATTCAGGAAATAATCGGCCAGCAGCAGGATATCGTCCGCACGTACCCGTAGCGGGTCAACGCTGACCTCTACCACGTGCAATCGAAAATAGAGGTCCTGCCGGAAGATCCCTTTTGCAACCGCTTTCTCCATATCCCGGTTTGTCGCAGCAACCACCCTCACATCAACATTGATCGATACACTGCCGCCGACCCGCTCAAAGGAATGCCCTTCCAGAACCCGTAGAAACTTTGCCTGCACCCCCAGGGACATTTCCCCGACTTCATCCAGAAACAGAGTCCCCTTATGTGCCTGTTCGAATTTACCAGGCTTCTGACCGGTTGCACCGGTAAAGGCCCCCTTTTCATGCCCGAACAGCTCGCTCTCCAGCAGACCCTCACTGAGAGCCGCACAGTTCATGCAGACAAAAGGCTGTTTCTTTCTCTGGCTGTTGAAATGAATCGCTCTCGCTACCAGCTCTTTACCAACGCCGCTCTCACCACGAATCAGCACACTGGCATCTGTAGGGGCAATCCGCAGGATCTGTGCCTTCATCGCAGTCATACTGGGGCTTTTCCCGACCAGCTCACTCTCGAGCTCCAGTTGCTCCCTCAGTGCTTTATTCTCGCCTTCCATCCGCGCCAGACCATCGGAGAGTCGTAGCTTCTCACTCAGGTTCTGAAAGGAAATCGCCAGTTGATCCGCCAGAGCCAGTGTGAACTCCAGGTCATCTGAATCCAGCGGATTATCGGGGTTGGTCGAATACAGGTGGATCAGTCCTGCCACCCCCCGTTTATTTCGCAACGGCGCACAGATGACACTCTGGGCATGAATTTTCCCCAGGCTGTCCCGCGTCGACAGCTTGCTGTCATCCGCGATATTGTGGGCCAGAATCGCATCCCCTTCATCAAAAACCATCTCTGACAGGAAGTGGGAAGGCTTCTGGTAAGGCAACTCGTCGACTGATTGAAAAGCGATGACCTTCAGGTGTTCAGGCTTGCGGGGCTGCTGCTGGGCCGGATCAAAATACAAAATAGCCCCGATATCCGCACTCGTTCCCTCAAACAGCCCGTTCAGGACAATCTGCGAGAGTTCCTGCTCGGACTGGACATTGCCCATATCCAGCGCCAGGCGATACAGGCGCCCCAGCTCACGGCTGGTTCGATCCCGGTCCCGGTCAGAATGAGAGACTGGAGGCGGTGTGTGAAACCGGGTGTGACTCTTTCGCTGGATGATCTCGGGGACGTTGAACTCTTCCCAACTGGACTGATGCCCCGCCCCCATGGTCTCACTCTCCAGCTCGGCACTGGAGCCGTCTGACGTCGGACGCGAGGAGAAACGGGATACATCAAACGTAAAGATCGCCTGACTGTCACCAATTTCTACGATGTCGCCTTCCTGGAGCTCATAATCCTGGCTGATGGGAATCCCCTGTACCAGCGTCCCGTTTCGACTTCCCAGATCTCGGATGTACCAGGCAGAATCGCTATAGAAGATCTCGCAATGATTGCGGCTGCAGACCTCGTCGTCGAGCACAATCCGGTTCGTCGGCGCGCGGCCGATGGTCGTCACCTGACGATCCACCAGGCGATACACCTTGCCCCGCTCTTCCAGCTCCTGAATGATCAGATACGCTACCGAGGAAGTCACGTTTGAGTTTTTCTTTTCAGAATTATGCATGTATGATGACACAGGACTGGTTCCACTGCGGTAAATCCAGCGAACGTGATCCCTCATAATAGAGCCAACAGGCACCCGCCCCGCAAACATTGCCGAAATCAGTACGCCCTATTTACTTACGATAGCCCGGACATTTATTATATTCAATTAACTTGCACCAGAACATAAAATTCGTCAAGCTAATTGTGTGAAATCTGAATTACATCCTGCCTCAAACGAGAATCTCCCATGAACAGACTACTTTCCAACCGCCGTTTTACCCACCCCCTGCGGATCATGCTGATTGTATGCTGCTCTCTTACCGTTCTGTCCTCACTGCACGCAGAAAACTGGCCGCGCTTTCGAGGAGCCGACGGTTCAGGCATTTCGGAAGAAAAAGGCTTCCCGCTGCAGTGGACCGAGAAAGACTACGCCTGGCACATGGAACTGCCTGGAATCGGGCATTCTTCACCGTCCGTCTGGGGAGACAACCTGTTTGTCACTTCCGCCATCGATGAAGGAGAAACCCGCTACCTGTTCTGCATCGACCCCAAAACCGGAAAAGAAAAGTGGCGACAGGAAACGAAACTTAAAAAGAGCCATAAACATCGCAAGGGAAGCTGGGCCTCCAGTACCCCCGCCACCGATGGAGAACACGTGTATGTCGAGTTTGCGGATGAAGAGTCATATCTGCTGATCGCCTACGACTTCAAAGGGAACAAAATCTGGGAACGCAACCTGGGCGCCTTTATGAGCCAGCACGGACATGGCAGCTCTCCCATCATCTATAAAGACCTGGTCATCGCCACCAACGACCAACAGGGCCCCAGTTTTGTCACCGCGTTTAATAAACTGACCGGCGAAACAGTCTGGCAGGCAGACCGGGAGGTCCGTCGGACTTCCTATGCGACCCCCATCATTATCAATCACCCCAATACGGGACCGCAACTGATTTGTGTCAGTGGTGCAACCGGCGTCAGCAGCCTCGACCCGGAAACAGGGAAACTGAACTGGACTACGGGAGAATTTCCGCAGCGAACTGTTTCTTCCCCCGTGTATGGCGAAGGCCTGATTTTTGCTACCTGTGGCGGGGGCGGCAGAGGCAAACTGCTGTATGGCGTAGACCCTACCGGTTCAGGTAATATCAAAGAAAGCCATATCAAGTATCAGCGTTCCACCAAACTTCCTTACGTTCCGACTCCGGTTGTCTACGAAGGACATCTCTATCTCTGGGGTGATGCCGGCGTCGTCAGCTGTGTCGATCTGGCCACTCAGAAAAACATCTGGACCGAACGTATTGAGGGAAACTTCAGCAGTTCTCCCGTCTGCATTAACGGCGTCCTGTACTGCATCAATGAAAATGGTGATCTTGCCATGATCGAAGCCTCTCCCCAGTTTAAATCACATGGAAAAGTCAAACTCGGAGACCCCAGCCATGCGACCGTGGTGGTCGCCAATGGCCAGATGTTTCTGCGGACCTTTAAACACCTGTACTGCCTGCAACCTCAAAAATAAGTTGCACGCGGAAAGAGATGCGGAACGTTGGAAAAATTGATTCAAACTGTTCCAGTATCTGCTATACTTTAGATGAGGACAGTTCTAAACGATTAAGCTCATCTCCCAGTAATCTCTACGAATCTCTAATGATCAAGTAAAACCTCAACCGAGATAACGGGCCATCTCAAAACTTCAGCAACCTGAAAACTGACTGAATTGAAAAACAAGGATTTATTATGCCCGCCTGGCCCGGTGGCCCCTGCCCGCAATGCGGGGAGGACATGCCTGCAAATCTGGTACACTGTCAAACCTGCCGTGAGTTGCTCAATGATGACCTGGAGCACGATACAGTAGAGATTCCCGCTTTCCATCCACTGAAAGAGCTGGCGGTCTGCTGCGATGCTTATCCGGTCGGATACTTTTTCCAGTGCCCGGACTGCCGTAAAGAATTACGCGTCCATAAAAAATACCTGGGAAAACAGGTCTCCTGCAAATTCTGCCAGGCCCCTTTAGCCTTGAAAATCGATGCCAGCAAAGCCATCTCCCAGGGCTTCTATACCAGTTGTCCGCACTGCCGACAGGAACTGCGCATAGCCCACAAATACCTGGGTACAGTGGCAGCCTGCAAATTCTGCAAGGGACACATCCAGTTGCTCGAGAAACCCGCAGACCCGGTGGATCAATAGCTGGTCCACTTGCCTTTATAAAGGAATCAAGGCTCCGACTGCTGCGTGGTGGAGGCGTCTTTTTCCCAGCTGACATCGGCCTGTGCCGGTCGGGTTTTATAGAGTGTGCCGTCCTCCTGGAACAATAGAGCGACATTGAGATGCCACAGACTGCCATCTTCCCGCTGCCACAGATCACAATAATAGATCGAAGGACTGGAAGCAAAATCGCCCGAAATCCCCGCATCGTTCAACTGACGGATAGCCTGTTCTTTGGGAGTTCCCAGCGGCGCGAGCTCCAGGATCTTTGCCGACTGCTCTTCGAAGACCAGCGGGGCCGGCACAACCGACCTGAAGCCGGTGCACGCAGACAAACTCATGAAACTCGCCAGACAGCACGACAGCGCAATCAGCCAGTGTAGCCTACACCTGCTGCATCCCGGAGCTGATTCCACGCCTGTCTGCATCTAATCCCTGCCTCCCTGATCGGGAATTACTTCTGAAATGAAACCTGCCTCAGTCCCGACAGATTCGACTCGTAATATAACAGATTCCTGTTTTCGGGCGAACTGCAATTTGAGAGATCCTATATCCCCCATTCTGACAGATATCAGACCGGTACGTAAAAAAACCAGGTCTGTTTCATCGAACAGACCTGGCAGATTTTATGTCTCTGAACTGAGCAGTCAAACGACTCAGAACTTATGCTGCTAAAGCAGCCTGGGAAGCTTTCACAATCTCATCAAAGATCTGTGGCTGATAAATTGCCAGTTCGCTCAGCGATTTACGATTCAGAGTGATTCCCGCTTTGGTCAAACCATTGATAAACTGGGAGTAATTCGTCCCACGTGCGCGGCAGGCAGCAGTGATTCGAGTCACCCACAATGCACGGAATTCACGTTTGCGAACGCGACGGTCACGGTAGGCGTACACCCGGGAACGAATCAGGGTTTCTTTGACGGTTCGCAGCAGTTTACTGCGACCACCAACATTACCGCGGGCTTCTTTGAACAGTCTTTTCTTGGCTCGACGTCGAGCTGCACCTTTTCGAACTCGCATTATTACTTTCCAACTGTGATGTTAAATATTGATTCTGTCAGCACACACTCCAGCTTAAGTAGCCGGGATCTCGGCAAAGTTATGAACTGGGACGCAGAGCATTCACAATCAGCTTTGCTTCCGCGCCTGTCACAATACCATCACCGCGAAGTCTGATCTTTCGCTTGGGGCTCTTTTTACTGAGAATGTGACCGCGAAATGCTTTCCTGTGCTTGGCTTTACCAGAAGCAGTAATTTTGAACCGCTTCTTCATTCCTTTATGTGTCTTTTGCTTAGGCATTTTATTTTCTATCTTCGTAAACGTTTCAGAGACACGGGCTGCCTCTGAGAAAACAGAGATCCAGTCTTCAATCCAGAGTCATTTCCTCTACGTGTTCTGCATTCTTCTCACGCAGAATCCTCAACCAGGAAGAACACATCTGTCCATCAAACAGTACAGACGGAACTTCAACAGGGAGGTTGATCGGGCAGTATAATCAGCCTCACGTTACTTTTTCCACCGAAACGGGGTTAAAAACCCGGTGACTTCGTAGAAAAAATGACGGATTGACTGAAAACCGGTGTATCCCGATCGGCTGACCGATGATCGTTCAATCAATAATGAGATCTGGCAAGCTGAAAACATCTCAGATTACCATTGATCTTCAAAGTCTACTACAATTCATCCCTGAAGTACAGTGTGGGATCATCCCGCAAAAACCGATCGTTTTATCCTGTCGCTGCATCCGATTTTTTCAGACGTTCTTCGATCACGTCCCGGGGAATTGCCAGCATTTTCTCAATACTGATGGCTTTATGTCCTTTATACACTCCCGGAAAAGCAGTGAAGACCGGCGAACCTTCCAGCTCAACCGTCAGGCTCTGGGCACTCCCCTTGTTACACATGATGACATCACCCACAGCCAGATTCAGTACTTCACCCGCCGTCAATTTACTGTTGTCCAGTTCGACCCGCATCGCAATTTTTGACTTAGAGACACTCGCTTCCAGATTCAGTTGCTGTCTCAAATCCGGTGACTTCTTCTTGTAAGCAGACCAGGTATCGGAGGTCAATTTGTTAGACAGAGGCTCAATCGTATTGAAGGGAATACAGAGATTGATAATCCCTCGCGTTTCCCCCATCGTGACTTCGAAAGAAATCAGCACGATCACTTCGTTGGGTGGTACAATCTGCACCAGTTGAGGATTACTTTCGACCTGTGAGACCCGTAATTTCCAGTCACACAAGTTACTCCACGCCGATTCAATCCCTTCAATGGCCAGCCCGGTAATCCGGGAAACCAGGCGGATTTCGATTTCGGTCAGCGCCCGATTCGGGTAGGCACCATGCGAATGCCCATCCCCCCCCAGTAACCGGTCAATGATGGGAAAGATGATCGACGGGCTGATGTCCAGAATAATATGCCCGTCCAGCGTTTCGGACTCAAGTAGATTAAAACAGGTCGGGTTCTCCAGACTGAATACAAATTCGCTGTAGGTCAACTGGTCTACACTGATCAGCTTGACTTCAATGATGGAACGCAACATCCCGCTGAGGGCGGCACCAAATTCACGGCTAAAGCTTTCATGCAACGCGCGAAATGCCCGCATCTGCTCTTTGCTGACACGCTCGGGACGTTTGAAGTCATAGATACTGATCTGGGAATTGAAGTCGGTATTGCGCGTCGCAGGACGGCTCGATCCACCGCCGCTGCTCGCAGAGGGATCTAACGCCGATAAGAGCGACTCGACTTCATTTTGACTCAGTACGTCTGCCATCCCTGGCCTCCCTGAAAATTGAAACACGGCGAGAGCAGGCTGCCCGCGACGGGATTTCAATCATTGATCTAACTGCTACTCTCGAATCTGCCCTGCTCCATGGGCTACATATTTATAACTGGTCAGTTCGTTTAATCCACAGGGACCACGTGCGTGAAATTTATCGGTACTGATCCCGATTTCCGCTCCCAGTCCGAACTCTCCTCCATCGTTGAAACGCGTGCTGGCATTCACGATCACTGCCGCCGAATCGACTTGTGTTGTGAACTTCTCAGACGCCGCCAGCTCTGTCGTGACAATCGACTCGGTATGCCCCGATCCATATTGATGAATATGTCGGATCGCTTCATCCATGTGATTCACAATTTTGACGGAGATGATTTTGGCCCCGTATTCCGTGCCATAATCTTCTTCAGTCGCCGCTGTTGCCCCCGGTGTCCGTTCCAATGAACGCGGACAGCAGCGCAGTTCGACTCCCTGCTTCTTAAGCGCCTCTGCGACACGTGGATAAACTGTATCGGCGATATCAGTATGCACGAGCAGGCTTTCCGCTGCATTGCACACACCGGGACGCTGACATTTACTGTTCACCGTAATCGATACTGCCAGCTCTGGATCAGCCGATTTGTCGAGATACACGTGGCAGACGCCATCAAAATGCTTGATAACAGGCATTGTCGCATCGCGGGCCACTCGTTCAATCAGACCTTTTCCCCCACGGGGTATCGTCACATCAATGTATTCGCTCAGTTTCAGAAAATGTCCCACTGCTTCGCGGTCCGTCGTTTCAACCAGCTGCACTGCTTCTTCGGGAAGCCCGACATCACGCAGGCCTTCCTGTAACAGCTTATAGAATGCGATATTGCTGTGTAATGCTTCTTTTCCGCCCCTCAAAATCACGGCGTTTCCGCTTTTGACACACAATGCAGCCGCATCGATGGTCACATTAGGGCGTGATTCATAGATAAAAAAGACAACGCCCAGCGGGACTCTTACGCGTGTCACCAGCAGACCGTTCGGACGAATATTACTGTCGATGATTTCGCCAATCGGATTCGGCAACGCGATGATCTCTTCCAGAGCCGTAATAATCCCCTGCAATCGGGTCTCGGTCAGTCGCAGCCGATCGATCGAAGCCTCCGTCAGGCCATATTCAGGTGCCTGTTTGATGTCGGCGGCGTTTGCTTCCAGCAGTTCGGGTGTTCGTTCTTGAATCAGCTCAATCATGCGGCGCAGCCAGGCATTTTTCTGATTCCCGTTTGAGGATACCAGTTTCCGCGAGGCGTCTCGTGCCTGAGATGCCAGCTGTTCTGTATATTGAGCCAGGTCTAATTCTGTCATGTTACTCTTAATCGATTACGGGTAGATGGTAAATGTGTTCATCGACCATCCTGGTACGTAAAACACGTGCAGTTCTCTGATAAAAGGACACGAGATGCGACCGGGAGGTGCGCGCCGTGCCGCCACAGGCTAATGGCCTGATCGACTGTGTTCAACATACCGCAGTATCAAATATCCGTCGAAATGTGTCAACGCGGGATCACAAACGTCGATTCTGACTCGATTTCAGGCTAAAACTTCCAGTCTGAGTATAATTTCGACCGAAAGTCATGCCATTCTGCATTTCTGGTGCGGGAACCACAACTCTCCGCCATTTCTGCTGACCATTTATCCATCATCCGCAATCGATCCGACATGATCCGCACAGTATTGAACACAACCTTCTGAGCGCCTTTGGCTCCGTCTTTCAGCATCTGATCGAATTCGCGTCCGGGAATCCGCACGACTTCCACATCGGACAAAGCAACCACGCTCGCTGAGTGAGGAGCAGGCTTGAAAAACGACATTTCGCCGAACACCGACAGTGGGCTCAACTTAGTCAGAGTCTGCTCGCTTCCATTGGCCAGTTTCTTACGTACCTCACAGGAACCACTCTTTATGACCCAGAGATAGCGTGTGGAATTCCCTTCGTCCAGAATTCGTGCCCCTTCAGAAAACTCTTCCGTTTCAGAGTAATAGAGCAATTCTTCCATTTCAGCCGGTGTTACAGACTGAAACAGAACACAATCATTGATCAGTTCCTCTGTGGATATCATATTAGTTACCTCGCAAGCGTCAGGTGTGAAATAAATGTGAATCTCGGTCCGAATTGAACTTCACGAAAAATAATGGCGGGATTTCAGATGCCTCCCAGAACGGTGGCACGCCCTACCCGTCCAATTCCCAGTATATAGGCGGCGACGCGCAGAGACACTTTTTTATCAGTAGCAATCTTCCAGACCAGTTTAAAACTGTCATTCATAATACGATCTAATTCCGACCGTACGCGGGATTTTTCCCAGCTGAAATGCTGACGATTCTGAACCCATTCGAAGTAACTGACCGTCACGCCCCCGGCATTGGCCAGAATATCAGGTACCACGATGACTCCGTTTTTATCGAATATTTCGTCTGCTTCCGGGACAGTCGGATTATTGGCAGCTTCAATAATGCATCTCGCTTTGACTTCCTTAGCGATGTCTTTGGTCAATACCCCACCCAAAGCAGCGGGAATCAGTACGGTCACATTGGATGTGAGCAGTTCCTCGTTCGAGAGGGCTTCCGTTTCCGGAAATCCTTTGACGGCTCCTGTGTCCTTAGTGTATTCGATAAGTTTGGGAATATTAATTCCATCAGCACAGTAAATTCCGCCGCTGGCGTCAGACACAGCGACAATCTTGGCCCCCAATTCATCCAGAAAATGAGCAGTGTAGCTGCCCACATTGCCGAACCCTTGAATTGCGACAGTCACTCCGGTCACATCAATCTTCATATGATCCAGTGTGTCCCGTGTCACCATCGCCACCCCACGGCCGGTGGCCTCTTCACGACCATCGGCGCCATGCAGTTCCAGCGGTTTTCCTGTGACACAGGCCGGGTTGAATCCCCGGTATTTTTCATACTGATTCATGATCCAGGCCATCACTTGCGCATTCGTTCCCATATCCGGTGCCGGAATGTCTTTGAGAGGCCCGATCACATCATAGATCTTATCGATAAATTTACGGGTGACCCGTTCCAGTTCCCCCTGGGACAATTGACTGGTATCTACCGAAATCCCCCCTTTAGCACCGCCGTAAGGAATATTCACCAGAGCCGTCTTCCAGGTCATCAAAGAGGCCAGCGCCAACACTTCATCTCCATTGACCTCCGGGTGAAAACGCAACCCCCCTTTCATGGGGCCACGCGAACTGTCATGTTGCACACGATAGCCGATATAGGTCGCGATTTCACCATTATCCCGTTCAATAGCCACTTCGACTTTGACTTCTCGCTCCGGGGTTCGCAGCAGATCCTGCATATTCTTCGACAAACCGACCTGGCGCGAAGCCTGATAAAAATAACGACATGCTGTTTCGTAAGAACTCATTACATCCTGTCCTGTCTCACTGCGAGCTGAGATCTGAAAAACCAGGGAACCGACTGATACGATGCGTAGTTAACTGAAATCATAATTCCAGAAGATTCGCCACTGATTTTCGATTCATCGTGAAAGCGATTTCCTGGTCAAATAATTAAGATTTCTTCATACTTGAAAAGATAGGTCACATTTACGACTTAAAGTCTTTGAAAATCAGAGAATCTGAACTTCGAAACCGAAATCAGAGCTTCCCCTCAGATTTGCGCTCCGTGATAAAATTCTGTTAAATAAAAGGCCACTAGACAAACTGTTAAACGGAATTGAATAATCGATACATCCATCATAACCCGGCATCAGAGCCAGGCTCACTTTTAACGTAAGGGAACCAACGCCTGTCGATCGGCCGGCGGTTCAAGCTGCGAAGGAACTTCGCGAGACCAGATGCCCGGGACTTCCTTTAGAATATACAGAGCCAGTTCACGAGCGTATAAGGCATGGCCTTCACGTGAAAACTGAGACACATTTTGCAGATAATATCGATCCGGATCCTGGATACTCTGAAAAGTGCGTGAGGTATCACAGAAGGAAAGATTGATCTGTCGGGAATACGTCTCCAGCAGTTCAAACGGAAAGCGGCTTCCATAAGTCACACCGGCACGAACTCCCAGTTGTGCGCGGGCCTGTTCTCCCCCCATCGCTGTCTCAGATACCTGCCATGGTTTGGGATAGGATGCCATGATAAAACGCGAGTAAGTCCCCTGAGCAATCTGTTGAATATTTTGAATGGGCTCCAGGGTCTGCCGGACATAAACTGACCAGTCGGGGGGATGATCTTCCAGCCACAGATATTTTCCCTGAGGCGTATCAATATCACGATCCAGACCCGCTGGTTGATTTTCCACCCAGTAATCGCCGAGCCAGCGAAGTGTATAACGATAGACGAAGAAGTGACTCTCCAGTCGTTCCGGTTCATGCATCTTCTCAAACAGAGGATGCATCGAGCACAAAGGTACCCCGGCATCACTGATCTGTGTGTAACGCCGCAATGCATGATCGTCGGCAACATCGGACATGTCAAAATGAAATAGAATCAGGTCGGGCTGCAGCCCCAGCAGGGAATGTCTTAAATGCAGATACGACATCAGGGGACAGGCATCAGGCACGCCGGCATTGATGACTTCTACTTTCAGTTCGGTCTGCTTCTGTAACAGCGATTCCAGTCGGGAGCAGAAAGTATCCTCGTCTGACATCTCCGGAGCCAGAACCGTCTCGCCTCCCAGGCAGAGAATCCGAAAGACCCCCGCAGGCTTAGGGATCGCAGGTTCAGCCCCTCTGAGCCCCAGGCTGTTGATCGAAAACTGAATTGTTTCTCCCGTATCAGGATGTTTGCGGGAAACATCCTGCAAAGGCCGGATGCGGTGATAACTCACGTCGGAGGGAATCAGAAACCCTTCAGAATCATAGCTACGGACAGAATCCTGATCTCGATATTCGGCAACGCGCAGCGCCACCTCGCTCCCAACCGCTAACAGGATGAGAGTAATCAGTGCCAGCGTAATATGCTTAAGCCAGCGCAGAGGTGAGCGGATGATCTTCAAATATCAGAAACCGATGTTAAGATTTTAAGCTGATTCTACTTAACGAATACGTTGTCCCCCGTCTTCAATGCGGGAGGCAACTCAGGAAATGCTGCTGTTCTTCTGGACAAATACGAAGAAGCCAGGAAAGGCCAATTGCAGTTATTTGTCAACAATTCAGCGGGGATTCTAATTTTGATCCTGATTTACAGCAATATGAGTCTGAATACCCACACTGACAGATCTGGGAAGTTCAGCTTCACCCGCATTGAAAAAACTCTTGTGAAAGCCTAACTTGCATCATTCGAAACAGGATACTGTCCATCGACCATCTCAATCTATTCTCAACCGGTGATCCAGACTTATGAGCAACCATTCCACAGAGACTGCAATTAAAGTCAATTCTAAAAAAGCGTTACAGCTCGTGACTGAGCTCATGGCAATCCCCGGTAAGAGTGGTGAAGAGGCACTGATCGCTGCGGAAATCAAAAGCCGCCTGCTCAAAGCGGGACTGTCTGAAACAATGATCCAGTTTGATTCTGCCCATAAGAAAAGTCCGATTGGTGGTCAGACAGGGAACATGATCGTCAAACTGCCCGGCACAATGCGGGGACCACGCCGCCTGCTGATGGCCCATATGGATACCGTCCCTCTGTGTGAGGGGGCAAAACCGGTCAAAAAAGGAGATCTGATCCATTCCAAAAGTGAACTGACCGCATTAGGTGCAGACGACCGCTCGGGCTGCAGCGTCATACTTAACGCACTGCTCACCATTCTCGAACACAATCTGCCGCATCCACCACTCAGCTTCTGCTGGATGGTTCAGGAAGAAATCGGTCTGGTCGGCGTTCGTCTGCTCACAACCAGTAAGCTGGGAAAGCCCCGGATGTGCTTCAACTGGGATGGTAAGCTCTCTGACATGGTCTGCATCGGTGCAACCGGTGACTCGGGTATGCTGATCCAGATTCAAGGCATCGCCAGTCACGCCGGCGCGCATCCGGAATGCGGTGTCAGCGCCGCCGTAATCGCCTCCCGGGCTATTGACGACCTCTACACGAATGGCTGGCACGGTCTGGTAATCAAAGGCAAGAACACGGGATCCAGTAATGTTGGAGTCATCGAAGGCGGAGCCGCAACGAATGTAGTCATGCCCGAATTAACCATCAAAGCGGAAGCCCGCAGTCACAATCCCCGCTTTCGCCAGAAAATACTGGATGAGTTTAAAAAGGCTTTCCTGAAAGCGGCCAAATCAGTGAAAAACAGTGAAGGGAAACAGGGGAGCGTTTCTTTCGAATCCTATTTGAAATATGATTCCTTCCGCCTCCCGGAACAGGAACCCGCTGTGCAGACAGCGCGGCTTGCCATTGAAAAACAGGGAGGACAACCGGAACTGACGATTGCCAATGGTGGTCTGGATGCCAACTGGATGACCGCCCATGGATTTCCCACTGTCACACTGGGATGTGGCCAACAGGACATCCACACGACCAGTGAAACCCTGATGATTGATGAATATCTCAAAGCCTGTCAGATTGGACTGCTGCTGGCGACGGCGACAGAATCAGCCTGAAAAAACTCATACGTATTACACAAGACAATAGTTAAAGACTCTGATTGAATGAGCGATTCATCCCAGCCCTTCAAAGAAATGTGGAGCAACCTGCAGACACTGGTCAATCGCCAGTTGGAAGAGGCCCTCGATCAATCGGGTGACTGCCCGCCGATTCTCAAAGCAGCAATGTCCTACAGCCTCTCTGCTGGAGGAAAACGCTTACGCCCCATCCTGGTGCTACTCAGCTGTGAAGCCTGTGGCGGTGATCAGAGCACAGCCTTACCAGCCGCCTGTGCCATCGAAATGGTACACACCTATTCTCTGATCCATGACGATCTACCGGCGATGGACGACGATGAACTCCGCCGTGGCTTACCGACCAGCCACATCAAATTCGGTGAAGCAAATGCAATCCTCGCTGGCGATGCGTTATTGACCCGTGCCTTCGAACTGCTCGCTAATCAGATCGAAGTAAAATCCTGTGCTGCAGCATGTTGTGTCGATCTCGCAAATGCCGCTGGCGCTGTGGGAATGGTCGGAGGTCAGGTCGCCGATCTGGAATCAGAGCACCTCGAAAACCCCACACTCGAAATTCTGGAAGCCATTCACAAACGTAAGACAGGCCGCCTGATCTGCAGTGCACTGACCATGGGGGCTCGCATTGGCGGAGCAGACCCAGCAACCCTGAAAAACCTGGAAAGATACGGCACTTGCATAGGATTGGCATTCCAAATTACCGATGACCTGCTTGATTTAACCGGTGATGAAGAAAAAATGGGAAAAGGCGTGCGAAAAGACGCCGATCACGGTAAATTAACATACCCCTCCCTGATTGGCGTTGAAGAAAGTCGACGACGCTCTCAAAATTTAATTGAAGAAGCGTGCCTCTCGATCGCCCCACTTGGGAGCCACGGCCAACGATTGGAAGAACTGGCCCACTTTATATTAGAACGAGACCACTGATGAACATCGAAATTCTACCACGGATCAAGTCGCCACTTGATATGAAAACTTTATCCGGGACTGAACTCGAAACGCTGGCTGCAGAAATTCGTGAAGTTTTGTGCACAGTTGTAGAAGACCGCTCGGCTCACTTTGCAAGTAACCTCGGAGTGGTTGAACTCTGTATTGCCCTGCACATGTCTTACGATTTCTCCAAAGATCGACTGATCTGGGATACAGGACACCAGATTTACCCACACAAACTACTGACGGGTCGCTACTCACAAATATCGACGATCCGTCGTAAGGGGGGCCTGATGGGCTACCCCAATCCGGAAGAAAGCGATTACGACCTGTTCATGACCGGGCATGCCGGTGCCAGCGTTTCCACTGTCCTCGGACTCAAGGCTGGCGATGATCTGAGGGGAGAATCAGATCGCAAATCAGTGGCCGTCATCGGTGATGGAGCACTTCCCTCAGGCGTGGTCTTCGAAGCCATGAATAACGCAGCGGGCATGGACCAGGATGTGCTCGTCATTCTCAACGATAACAAAATGGGAATCTGTCCCCGTGTAGGCGGGCTGGCAACGTATCTCGATAAAGCACGCGTGGCACCTTTTTACAATGGCCTCAAACGCGATGTCTCCTGGCTGCTGAATAAACTCCCCGTCGTCGGCGAGTCCATGGAACATACCCTGGGCAGCTTTAAAGAAGCGGTCAAAGGCTTTCTGCATGGGGGCATGCTGTTTGAAGAAATGGGCTTCCGCTACATTGGCCCTGTCGATGGCCATGATATCGAATCACTGTCCGGTTATCTGCAGATGATCAAGAACATCAAAGGCCCGGTCCTGCTGCATGTATTGACCGAAAAGGGGCACGGTTTTGAACCGGCAACGAATGATCCCGTCTCATTTCATGCCCCGGCTCCGTTCCAGAGGAACGAAGAAAATGAAATCGTGCCTGTGGAAAAACCAGGCAGCAGCTCTCCCAAAGCGTTTACCGATGTCGTCAGCAGTTCGATTTTTCAGGCGATGACTGACAACGAACGGGTCGTCGTCCTCACAGCGGCCATGTGCGCCGGTAATAAGCTCGGAAAAATCCGCGATGGCTTCCCTGACCGCTTCTTTGATACCGGGATCTGCGAAGCGCATGCGGTTGCCTTCGCTGGCGGAATGGCTAAAGCAGGTCTGCGACCCATCGTCGATATTTACAGCACTTTTCTGCAGCGCAGCTTCGACCACATCTTTCAGGAAGTCGCTTTACAGAATCTGCCCGTTACCTTCTGCATGGACCGTGCCGGAATCGCCGGTGAAGACGGCCCTACCCATCACGGCGCCTTCGATAACACTTACATGCGGTGCTTTCCGAATATTGTCAACATGTCCCCCGGTGACGCTTTGGATGTCGAGCCCATGCTCGAATTTTCGCTGCAGCACGATGGACCGACGGCAATCCGCTACCCCAAAGCAGCCGCCGATTCAGTCGAACGCCAGGTCGCACCTGTGGAACTCGGCAAGTCGGAAGTCTACGTCTGGGGCAAAGATGGAATGCTGATCGCATTTGGCTCTCTGTTCACCAATTGCATCCAGGCTGCGGAAAAACTGCGTGAAGAAGGACTCGACATTGGTGTCATCAACGCCCGTTTCTCCAAGCCTCTTGACGCAGAAGTCATCCACCAGGCTTTGCAGGAATCGGGCTTTGTGATTACCGTTGAAGAAGGTACACTTTGTGGCGGCTTCGGTTCTGCCGTTCTTGAGTCGGCAAATGATGCGGGAATAAACACCAGTCACCTCAAACGACTGGGAATCCCGGATCGTTTCATTGAACATGGAAACCGCAAGGAATTACTGGCTGACCTGGGTCTCGATGTTGCCGGGATTACGGCAACAGCCCGTGAACTGGCACAGCAGACCAAAGTGGCAATCAACGATTAGTTACGTTTCGCATTCTCCAATCAGTATGGACGCTTGATTTACGGAGCCATCCGCATGTTTTCACTGAGTTCTGTTTCTTCTGCATCGATTCCCGGTATTCTCTGCCTGACGCTGGTCGCATTGGTTCTGTCAGCCTCTGCGAATGATTCTTTCGCGGAACCCTATGAATTCAGAGAACCCGTTCAGGACGCACGTACTTTCAACGTGAATTCTACCGTGCGGGTGAAAGGACAACTGGAAACAGCGATCAAAACAGGGCAGGCACGCTCACTCGCACTCGACGTCGATGGAAAATTTCAGTACCTCGAACGACGCTTACCCGGAACCGGACGCGATGCAGAAGCATTTCGCTCACTTCGATATTATGAAGCAGCGACAGCCACCATCGATGTTCAAGGGCAGAAAACCTATGCCCGTGGCAGCGACAAGCATCGTCTCATCGTGGCAGAAGGAACTCTGGAAGGGCTCTCTCTGCATGCCCCCAACAGTCATCTCCTGCCTTCCGAAGTCGAACTGCTGAACTCCCCGGGAGACAGCCTGCCCGTGATGGCATTATTACCACAATCGGATGTTGAAGTGGGTGAAGTCTGGACTCCGGACCGCTGGGTGCTGCAGTCTCTGACCGGCCTGGAAGCCGTTTTGAAATCCGAGTTAACCTGTCAACTGGATTCCGTCGAAGATCAACTGGCCACCATCAGCTTCACAGGCAGTATTGAAGGAGCGACCGTTGGCGCGCAGACCACCATCACCGTCAAAGGCAAACTGCAGTTCCGCCTGGATCACAACTATATCAGTCAACTCGAACTGCAGCAGACCGAAAAACGTTCGGTCGGCTCTGTCAGTCCGGGAATGAAAGTGACTGCTGATGTCAACTGGACACGCTCTGTCGCGACGGCCTCAGGCCCGTTAACCGATGAAATTCTGGCTTCGATCCCACTGGAGACCAGTCCGGAAGCTAAATACCTGAGCTTTGAACCACCGTGGGATATCCGGTTATTACTGCCTCGTGACTGGTATGTCTTCCATCAGACTGGTCAGGTTGCCGTATTACGTCTGCTCGATAAAGGGAGCCTGGTCTCACAGGCCAATATCTCAAAAATCCCGACTGTCAAACCAGGAGAACATACCAGCGAAGAACAGTTCCAGCAAGATATCCGTTCTTCCCTGGGAGACAAGCTCATCAAGATTCTGAAAGCAGAAAACCTCTCCACAGACGACGGACGGTTTATCCACCGCGTCACCGTTGCCGGAAAAGCCAACGACATCCCGGTCCAATGGATTTATTACCTGTGCGCTGCACCGTCCGGCAGGCAGATCTCATTCGTCTTCACCGTAGACGAAAAACTGATCAATGAACTGGATAATCGAGACACGGATATCGTGCTGAGTCTGCAATTCCTCGAACCGAAACCAGCGCCTGTCCAGGCAACTCCCCTCGAAGGTAACAAACGCAAATAATCCAGACAGTTCTCTCGCGACCCCAAACGCGACCTGCAGGTGATCCGGTCAGGATCAAATCGGGCTCATAAACCGTACGACCAGCATAATTGGTCATAGAGTTTCGCGATCGAACAGGGATTCACCTGCACTTCACCTCGATTTGCGAACTAAACTTCATGTACCTGGTTACAACTCTCCCTTTTCTCCAGGCAATCATTCGCAAACCAATCGCTTCTATTCGGATTTCCTTCCCAGACAGGAAGAGAAGTATGACACCTGTTCTCGCAACAATATTATCAACACTGCCCAACGAAATACTGATCTGTTTCGGTGGGGGGTTGCTGATTGCTGCCTCGCTGGGTTTTGCCGCCGGCTATGCCCTCGGTAAGAGTACCCCGGTCCGGAACCTTCGGCGTGCGCAGAAACATCTTCAGAACTGCTACCAGCACGTAAAAGAAACGCTGGACACAGCCTGTACCGCCTGCTCGCTTCTCGAGAAATTCCCGGGCACAATTCTTACCAGCGACCAGACGCGGGAATTGAATTCCAAACGCACCAGTCTGCTGTCACTGATCAATCGACTGGTAGAGCGAAAAAATACAGAGCCGGAAAAAACCCCGCCTGTTACAAAGCAGGAAAAAAAGAAGCCGCAGGATTTCCCGGCTTTACAGTGGGCCTTCCAGCCGGAACACTCGCATTTAAAGCTGCCTGATTCTTCTGCTTTCGAAGCCAATCTGGACATGCTGTTGCTGGCGGGAACTTCTACGGAAAATAACAGTGGACTGCTACTTGTGCAGATGAATCAACATGACCAGTTGAAAGAGCGGTTCGGGATCATGGCTCCTATCAAGTTCATGAAAACCCTTTCGCGACTGATCATGCACAACGTGCGAGACGAAGATGTGATCTGTCTCTGGAAATCAGACACGCTGGCGATCCTCTTCCCAGCAGTTGAAGTCGACGCCGGACAGATCTGTGCTGAAACGATTCGAGACGCGATTCGCCACCATCATTTCCGACTGGAAAGTAACAGTCCCGAAGTCGTCGTCACCGCCAGCCTCGCTTATCTCAATTGTGTTCCCGGCGATTCAGCCGAGCTGGTACTGGAACGAGGTCTACACGCATTGGCCCAATCGCAGAAACAGGGCCGCAATCAGCTGATTATTCAGGACAGTCACTCCTACGAACACAAACAGGCAGTTTGAATTCTCCTGCAGCTTCAGCTTGTCAGCTCTAAGGGGTTTCAGAACCGGATCGTTCGACCGGCATTTCACTGATCCACTGTCCGATCAAATCGACGGCTTCCTGATGAATCACCCGGTTCCCGATATTTGGCATCCGCGCTGCCAGATCACTGGACTGCAGACGATGCATCAGGATCGACTTCTCAGGCGCACCAGGTACGATGTCATAACTGCGACCGCCTGAGCCTCTGCCTGCAGCGACCGGATTTTTCCAGACGCCCCACCGGGCAGGGTCCTCCTGCGAAAAACGCAGGTCCAGCCCCGTCGTGCGCGCATTGCCGCCCGGGCTGTGACAGTGAGCACAGTTCACCGCCAGATATGCACGAACCCGTTGATCCACTGTTCCCGAACGAGGCTCTGAAAACTCCGGGAGCTTTGTGATTTCTTTCAACGCGGGAGTTCCCTGCAGCAGCCCCTTTCGCGTCAGATAAGCCAGCTGATTCTCTTCTCCGTCAGCATAGTGATTCTTCCGGTTCAGATTCGCAGCGACAGGACCAAGGGGCACATACTTTTCATTCTGGCTGTGACAACTGATACACTGATTGGCATTCGGCACCAGATGCCGGGTGGATCGTACCTGGCCATCAGTGTGAATCCAGGACACATCGATTTCCCCGCCCCCCAGGCTGAGTTCAGCATCTGTCTGCTCTTCATTCCAGATGTAGGAATATCCGTACCATCCGGATTCTTTCAGAAACTCAACACGTGTTTCCAGCAGGCGTTCACCAGCACCCGGATCCCGCTGATCCTTCAGGTAAGAAAACGTTTTGACTAACATGCTGCCCACGGGAAACTCCAGTACCCCGGATTCCTGAAACCGGATTTTTTCTCCGGCAGGCAGTCGCACAAAACGATGTTTGGAAGTGTAATCGGTAAACAGCGTTGTCAGCAGCTCATAGGGGATCACATCATTCACAGGCTCCTGTGTCGCGCCATTTCCCTGGAACAAACCCAGTTCAGACAGTTTAGGCGGCGCATCATAATAGATCTGTAATGCCTTATTTTTTGTCGGTTCCGGTTTTCCATGAGGTTGAAGCACAACCGGATTCAGCGCTGGCAGTGCTCCGGTGAAAGATGACGCATCAGTCTCGGGTTGATATTTTCCGGTCGCAATGTTAACCGGCGTCAGATTCCCGAAATCAATATTCAGAAATCGAACATCCCCGTTATTTGATATTCGCAAACTTTTCTCAGCCGGAATCTTTCCATCAACCAGCTTGCGAGAATCAATCACGCCGTCATACACAATCTCTGGTAACGGGGTGCCTACCAGTGACTTCAAAATCAATCCCAGTTCCCCGTCCGGATCCATGCCTCCCCCCTGGATCTTATTGTCATGGATCGAAACACCTTCCGGGTAGGGATCGTAATTCGGATCCTTCATCTTCTTTCCAAAAATCAGGAAGCTGACGACAGACACATTAAACGATCGATTGTCTCTGATGGTATTTTCGAATATCTCGACTTCATCGGTGGCCATCACCAGAATTCCGGTTCCCGCCGGGACGGAAGCGACCATATTTCCCTCAGGTGCAAAGTTAGCCAGGTTATTTTTAAAGATGCGATTTCGAAACAGCCTGACCTGCCTCCCGTTTTTTTGAGGCAGTCCGGGCAGGTCGAAGACCAGCAGACCGCCGGTATTTCCGGTGACCACGTTCTCATACACGTCTGCGTTGACCGTATTCTCAATCTCGATACCGGCCACATTCGCTTCGGCACGGCTGTTACGGACAACGACGTCCGTTGACTGTCCCACATAAATCCCCGCATCGGCGGCACCGATCGCCACACAGTTTTCAATCAATACATTCTTGCATTGCACCGGATAAAGCCCGTATGCCCCGTTTGTCGTTTTCGGGCCTCCTGTCCACTCCGTGCGCACGCCGCGAAAGGTCACATTCTCAGCCCCTAAAACTTTGATGGCATTATGACTGGTATCTTCCACGGCAAAATTTTCCAGAACCAGGTTGTCCCCGCTGGCCAGCAGCCCAAAACTGCCATCGGTCTGATGCTTGAAAGAGAGCACCGTTTTTTCGTGTCCCTCCCCGCGAATAGTGACATTATCGGTCACCAGATTTAAACCGGAGTGTAAATCATACCTGCCCGCTTTGAGAATCAGCACATCACCGGGAACCGCCTGAATCAGTCGCGACTGAAATTCAAACTGAAATTCAGGCCCGGGTGAAAAGGTATAAGTCGATGCTTCCAGTTTAAACGCAGGCTTTTCCTCCGCACCTGCTAAAACAGCAACATGCAGCAAGCTGCATCCCAGAATCAACACTGACAGAGCAATTGCCCGGCAACATGTCATCCATTGATAAAGCGCCATATCAAAGAACCTGTCAAGAAATGAGTTGAAATGAATTCGTTATTTTAACGCAACCGTCAATCCGGTTCGCAGCAGATTGCCCAGCGATGGTTTCGTATATAAATCAAATAGACGCCAGCCCACCGCTTCCGGATTGGGATGAGAAGGAAACCAGACCGGCTGCGGAAACAGGGTTAACGGCCCATAGAGTACCGTTTTTTCCACTCCCGCCAGAAAGTAAGTGTTATGTACGTTCCCAATTCCGCTGACGACATCCTGTAGCGTCGCCCCGGAAGCCCCACCCCAGGGAGTCGACATGAATGCGTAATTCAAAGCGGGCCAGTGATTAATTCCCACTGCTCCATATTTCAGCTTACCAATACATCGATCCAAAGTCGCGTGGTCTGTTTGGCGAAACGCATCTGGAACCGTAATCGTGGCACACAGGGTCCCCCAAACATCTCGATTCACAAATTCTACTGCTCGCTCCAGAAAATCTGAGTCTGACTCTGCTTCGAGTGCTGTCTCGGCACAGACACAGACAAACGATTCTTCCTGAAACAAATGAGACGACTGAACCGGATCGGCATCGCGAATCAGCTTCCAGGGTAAATACTGTCTGTCATCGGGTTCAGCGCCGGCAAAACGTTGCCAGCGTTCGGGTGCGCCCGGATAATAAGCGTAGCGTCGAGGAATGTGTTGTAGCTTCTGCTCAATCATCGTCAGAAATCGATCCCGGTCCGGCCAGTCGGCATAAGTCACAATCACCTTGGTCGCCAGACAGTTAAAAGACGCATTATTCACGATGGAAGCGGCAATGTTTTCCGCCTGAAACTGTAACTGTTTTTCAGAATAGCGACCGGGAACAATAATCCAGGGAGAAACGTTGCCCAGTTCACTGGTCACCGGGATCTCCAACTGAGGCTGGTTGCTTTCTTTTCTCGCACGGCATTCCTCCGGATCGCTGCCCCACACAATCGCATCATGTGTCCGTGTTGAGCCGGTAATATGAATCCGGTCTATGGCAGGATGCGCGACCAGGTATGCGCCTGCCGCTGCATCTCCGCTGACAATCCTGAGCAGCCCGGCATCGATCAGCGGGGTAAATGACCGTTCGAATACAGTCTTGAGATAGTCATTCACTGGATTCATCTTCAACAGCACCCGCTCGCCATCCTGCAGGATTTTAGTTAATACATCAGTCGCGGGGATTGCGGAAACGTTACCTGCTCCCAGCACCAGTGTCAGTGGCAAAGCAGAATTCTCAGTCTGTTCCAGATGGGTCAGGTCAAACAGGGTCTCCGCACCAATGTCCTCAGGCAACCAGGCTTCTGCGGACAGTCCGTAAAACACCAGAGAATCGTATATTCCCGAGGTCGGAAACACCGGTACGCGAATCTGTTCCCCTGATTTTGCCTTCGGTGATGCCGGTAAACGTGGCTGTCCCTCAGATTGAATCGATTTCAAGCTGAGTAGCAGTACCTGCAGGAACCGGGCCACCGATACCGGCCCTGCCAGCACTTCTTCTGCGCAGGTTGTACTCTCCCTTGGTATCCGTTTCGCTTCACAAGCCAGATCGACCCATTCTCGAGCAACCTGGGACAGACAACAGAGACACTGCCCTGTCAATTCGATTCGGCGTGCAACAGACAGACCAGCCTCTGACCGGCTGGTTGCTGCCAGTTCATCCAAAGCCTGATCCAGCTTAGACTGGTCGCTATTTGTCGCGTATTGCTGATGCAGGATCGTGTCCCCCACTCGAACCGGATTAGGACTCCAGGACGCGTCACAATTAACCAGAGTGTCTCTGGATCTAACTGTACTCGGACCAAATGACCTTTGAGACGCTACAGTATAAACTGTTTATTGCCTAACCGGTGGAATACCACTCCGCGAATTATACTGAATCGAAATGGAAGGCACTTTTTCATCAAAAGGCACGGACATCTGGTAACGATACCGTTACAACCAACTGAATCCTAATCCCCCCCAATCTTGAGTTCAACAAAAATCTGAAAAATTTGTCGTCCTGCTTCACGGCTGGAAATTCTGTTGTGACACTGAGGCTTCTTCCCTTCACAATCTGCTGCAGCTATACTCCAGATTCCCTATACACTTGGAGCCACTATGAATTCGACTGAAGCCGAGGAGATTCCGCCTAAGAAAGTGATCCGTTCACACGACGCGATCCTCAAGGCGGCCATCGCTGAATTTGCAGAACGTGGCGTGGATGGCGCTCGGATCGAAGCGATCGCCAGGCAGGCGAAATTTAATAAATCGCTGATATACCGCTATTTTAACGACAAACAGGGACTGTTCGAAGCAGCCCTGCAACGCAAACTCGAAGAGCGAAACGACAGCGTCGAAAAAATCCCCAAAGAGATTTCCGAGGTCCTGCAATTCTATGTAAAAGAAAACATGCGCGACCAGAATTATGTGCGGGTTCTGCTCAACGAAGCGCAGCAAAATCAGGGGGAACCGCTGATCGATAATGCCTGGCGCAGAGAGTACTATCAGAACCACATTGATCGGCTGAAACAATCGCAGGCGGAAGGTGACATCTCTGACGAGTTTGACCCTGTCTGTCTGATGCTCATTTTTACGGCTCTGGTCTTTTTCCCCGCGACATTGCCACAACTGGCCCAACTGATTTCCGGCCACAAAGTCGACTCCGACGAATTTCAGGTACTATGGAACAACTGCCTGCTGGCTCTCACCAGACTGATGCAGCCTTCTTAGATAATTTCGTGCGAAACGACCTGCCCCATCAGCACCTAAACCACTGTAGATATAAAACTTACAGAAAATCAGCAAAAAACAACCCGAACCCGATTCAATCTCAGATCCCCGGATTCCAGGTCGATGATTTACCAAAGGAAACCCCTCATTCGGAATTCCTTTGAATAAATACCAACGTCTGACAGTCAACAGACGTAATAATTTCTAGTGGACTCTGGAAAGTTCGGAATAGTCTTTTCATCTCGTTTTCAGCATAAAGCGATCACTGAGAGACAGTTGAGAAAAGCAGGTCCTGGAAATGTCATCTTGTTCTGTTTTCTCTGATCCTATAATATCAAGCGGCTGACATTAGTGAGACTCTGGATCGCTTCAGATCTCACTAACGGTTTTTTCTATATCACTTCAAATCCAAGCAACGGACGAAACTTATGAAGTTAAATCCTCCCTCAAAAGCAGCCTCTGCTCTCAGTCTTTGTATGGTTCTCCTTCTGGGAACCGCGATTTTCGCGCAGCAGGCTACTGTCTCTGATTCAGCCAGTGATTCAACCACAGCCAAACGGGTCTGTGCGATGGTCAGCCGCTTCCATATCAGCGGCAAACCGATCAATGATGAAATCTCTCAGAAACTGATGAAGCGTTTCATCAAACAACTCGATCCACAAAAGCTGTATTTTTACAAATCAGATATTGAGGCATTCGAAAAAGACAAAACCCAGCTGGACGACAAACTGGCAGTTGGTGATGTCAACTTCGCTTATGAATCATTTGATCTGTACCTGAAGCGTCTTCAGGAACGGATGGAATATGCTCAGCAACTGGTCGACGTAGATCACGACTTCACCGTTGATGAATCGATCATCGTTGACGCCAAGGAACAGGACTTTGCCAAAGATCAGACAGAGATGAATGAACGCTGGAGAAAGCGTGTCAAATACGATCTGCTGAACCTGGTTCTGGAAGATACCAAGCTCGAAGAAGCACGCGAGCAGTTACACAAACGTTATCGTAACAACCTGCGAACCATGGCTCAGACGGAAAAGTCGGAAAAGCTGGAAATGTATCTGAGCTCTCTGACTCACTGTTTTGATCCTCACTCCAGCTACATGTCTCCCCAGACACTGGAAGACTTTCGGATCAGCATGGAGCTCAGCCTGGACGGTATCGGTGCTGCCCTGCGATCTGAAGACGGTTTCACAGTGGTTGCCGAAATCGTACCCGGCGGTGCCGCTGATGCCGACGGACGCTTGAAACCAGGTGACAAAATCGTCGCCGTGGCTCAGGAAGATGGCGATTTTGTTGATGTTGTCGAAATGAAACTCAGCAAGGTGGTCCGGTATATCCGTGGAAAACGCGGTACCATCGTGCAACTGCGAGTCAAAAAAGAAAAGAATAACGCCGTTGAAACCTATGAGCTGACCCGCAAAAAAATCGAGTTGAGCACATCGGAAGTCAAAGGCAAAATCATTGAAACCGGCGAAAGACTTCCGGGTAAAACCGGCCGCATCGGCGTCATCAGCATTCCCTCTTTCTATCGCGATTTCCGTGGTGCACAGCGGGGTGATGAAAACTTCAAAAGTACCGCTCGCGATGTTCGTAAAGTCCTGTATGACTTCCGTGACCAGGGTGGCGTCGATGGTGTCGTCGTCGATCTGCGATTCAACGGTGGTGGTGCACTCAGCGAAGCCATCGAAGTTTCAGGCCTGTTTGTGGATGAAGGCCCGGTTGTTCAAGTTAAACAGATGGACGGCGAACGAAAAATTCACAGTGATGTCGAACCAGGTGCGGTCTACACAGGACCTCTGGTCGTTGTTTGTAACCGGCTTTCCGCATCCGCTTCTGAAATTTTCGCAGGCGTGATCAAAGACTACAAACGCGGACTGATTATCGGCGACACAACCACGCACGGTAAAGGGACCGTACAGAATGTGATGCCCGTCAGCAACCAGATGTTCTCATTCCTGCGTGGACAGGACCTGGGAGCACTGAAACTGACAATCAACCAGTTCTATCGCGTCAACGGCGACAGTACTCAAAACCGGGGCGTTCGCTCTGACATTGTACTGCCTTCATTGATCGACAATATGGATCTGGGCGAATCCTTCCTGGATGATGCCATGGAATTCGATCAGACCGAGGTCGCTCAGTTTGCTCCTGTCGGTATGGTAAATCCACAGATTCTGGATCAGCTGAAACAGTCCAGTTCAAAGCGGATTGTTGCTGACAAGGAATTCAAAGAAACGCAGGAAGAGATCGACAAATACCTGCAGAAGAAAAACCAGAAAACCATCTCTCTGAATGAAGTTACTCGACGCAAAGAATTGTCCAGCGACAAAGAAAAAGAGAAGGAAGACAAGAAAAAAGAAGAAGAAAAAGCAAAGAAAGAAGCAGCCGACAAGGAGATCTTCAAAAAGGATTACTACAACGATGAAATCCTGAATATCACTGTCGATTACATGAACGTACTCAAGAACATGAATACCGTTCAGCGTTAATCCTGCTTCAGGAATTTACTGACTCCCCCTTGACTCCGGTCTCTCATTTCAGAGGCCGGAGTTTTTTTATTCAGGTGTTTCAGCCGACTCTCAGCAGTAGTTCAAATTGAACATTCCATTGACTGGTCCACTTCTGCATGGAATCCGAGTCACTGGATCCGCTATAATCAATTTGGTTTTCTGCGTCTCTGGCTCATTTTCAGGTTCCACCATGCCGAACACACAGCACCTGCCCCGCTATCTTCCAGAGCAGACTTACGAGTGGAATTACAAGCACGCCCCCGAGCCCGTTGATCGGGAAGTACCCTCTTTTCCCGGTTGCTGGTCATTCTGCGGTCTGCCTGTTCCCTCTCCACTGGGGATTCCCGCTGGTCCCTTATTAAATGGGAAATGGGTGCTGTATTATGCCAGTCTTGGCTTTGATGTACTGACCTATAAAACGGTACGTTCCTCCTCCCGCGCCTGCTATCCCTTGCCCAATCTGCAACCGGTGCAGACTTCCTCACTCGAAGGTACTGAAACCGCGGTGAAACTCTCAGCAGAAATGCAGGGCAGCTGGGCGGTCTCCTTTGGGATGCCTTCTGCTGAACCTGATGTGTGGCGTCGCGATGTGGAACAGACCCGCAAACAGTTGTCGGCAGAAAAACGGCTCTCCGTCTCTGTCGTTGGCAGCCTGCAACCCGACTGGTCACTGGAAGATCTGGCCGACGATTATGCGCGCTGTGCAAAATGGGCCATCGAAAGTGGTGCCGACTGCGTGGAAACCAATTTCTCCTGCCCGAATGTCTGCACCCGTGATGGCCAGCTTTACCAGCAGCCCGAGGCAGCGGCACTTGTTGCCAGTCGTGTCAAAGCGGTATCAGGAACGGTTCCCTACCTGATTAAAATCGGCCACCTGTCGCAAAAAGCGGAGGCCCATGCGTTTCTCCAGGCCGTACTTCCTTTTGCTGCAGGAATTGTCATGACCAACAGTGTGGCAACAACGGTCGTCGATGATCAGGGAACGCCACTCTTCTCGGGAGAACAACGTGGAATTTGTGGTGCAGCAACCAGACAAGCTTCGCTGAATCAACTGCGTTTGTTTACAGAGTTGATCGCTGAACTCCCCGCCGACCAACCCCGCCCCGATCTGATTTCCTGTGGCGGTATTGGTTCTGCCAGTGATGTGCGGACGTTCCTGGCAGCCGGCGCCAACGCCACACATCTGGCGACGGCTGCCATGTGTGATCCCCTGATCGCCTGTCAGATTCGCAAAGAGCTGGCTGCCACCTCCTGATCATTTTTCAGAAAACCTGGCAGACACATTAAGTTTCACTTGCGCCAGCGTTTTTTCTGAATCCCCCGGTTTGTCGCTCGACCAGCAACCACGGGTACCGTAAGATGAGGACATGAATGCCATTGTTGTTAAAAACCTGGAAAAAACCTACAAAGTCTACCAGAAAAATGAGGGAGTCTTCGCCTCAATCAAGGGACTGTGGCGGCGCGACTACAAAACGGTTCACGCTGTTTCCGATGTAAGCTTTTCAATCGAACAAGGCGAAATTGTGGCCTTTCTCGGTCCAAATGGTGCAGGAAAAACGACCACCCTCAAGCTGCTTTCTGGCCTCATTTTCCCTTCTGCTGGAGAAGCCACGGTACTGGGACATATCCCCTGGAAGCGGGAAAATGAATATCGACGTCGTTTTTCCCTGGTCATGGGACAGAAAAACCAGCTCTGGTGGGACCTGCCGGCCCAGGAATCGTTCCGGCTGCATAAAGAGATTTACCGCATCGATCCGCAACAGTATGAACGCCGTATTGACGAACTGACCAGCCTGCTCGAAGTCCGTCATCTAATCGGGCAGCCTGTACGGGAGCTCTCTCTGGGAGAACGGATGCGAATGGAACTGATTGCGGCATTGCTGCATAAACCGGACGTACTGCTCCTGGATGAACCCACGATCGGCCTGGATGTGGTTTCGCAGCGCCGTGTGCAGGAGTTCCTGAAATATTACCAGATCGAACAGAAAACCACGGTTGTCCTGACCAGTCACTACATGAAAGATGTGGAGGCCCTCTGCAAACGTGCCGTCATCATCAATCAGGGGCAGATTAAACATGATGGCCCCCTCAGTGATATCCTGGACCGATTCAGCAACTATAAGATCATGGACGTGCAATTTGATGGCGATGACATGCCCCGTGACTTTTCACAATGGGGAGAAGTCATTGAAAATGAGGCACCACGTGTGAAGTTGAAAGTTCCCCGCAACAAAATACCGGAAATCCTGTCGAACCTGCTTTCCAAGTATCGCATTCTGGATGTAGGCGTACAGGAAAGACCCCTCGAAGAAGTCATCGCAGAAGTATTTACCGAGCAGAAAAACGATGCCCGGCGTCTGCAGGACGAACAGAGTCTCCTGCAGTCTGCCTCCGATTAAAACCACCCGCTTCCGATTTGGATTTCGTTCCTGTTGATAACAGCCTCATGATTGCCAGCCTGCGAACTCACTGGATTATCCTAAAGACCTCGATCGAGGAACGCCTCGTTTATCGGGGAGACTTTGTCTTTGCCACATTCGTACGGTTCCTTCCCATCGTCACACAGATATTCCTCTGGGGTGCCATTTACGGGATCCATTCGACGAATCCAGTCGCTTCGATCAAAGGTTATAATTACAAAGAGATGGTCGCCTATTACCTGCTGGTAATGGTTGGTCGCGCATTTTCCAGCATGCCCGGCCTGGCCAATGGCATCGCCAATGATGTGCGGGATGGAACGATCAAAAAATACCTGATTCAGCCCATCGACATGCTGGGCTATCTGTTCTGGGCCCGGATGGCTCATAAGCTGGTTTATTACATGGTCGCAATCGGTCCGTTCATTCTACTCTTCTACCTCTGTCGCGACTACTTCGTCGGCTGGCCGGATGCATTTACGGTTACCGTCTGGGTCTTGTCGCTGTTGATGGCATTTCTTGTCGGATTTTTAATCGAATCACTGATCGGCTTGATCGCATTCTGGTTCCTGGAAGTCAGTTCGCTGATCTTTATCTATATGATGCTGAATTATTTTCTCTCCGGACATATGATTCCCCTCGACCTGTTTCCGGAACCCCTGAGCAGCTGGATGCAGATGCTGCCGTTCAAGTACCTGGCGTATTTCCCGGGAACTGTCATTCTGGGTAAATATACCCATCAGGAACTGATTTTCGAATTGTCTATTGAAGTCGTCTGGATCATCGTCCTGTTTTCTCTAAATCGCATTGCCTTTCAGCGCGGTATCCGCCGTTATAGCGCCTTCGGGGGATAAATCCTTCAATTCAGGGATTTATGATCTTAATGAATACTTAATATCATCCCGTTTTTGCGTAACTGGACTGCCTGGACCGTCAACTTTCCGGTTTTCCCCCTTAGACGAATCCCCGCCAGTCTGCTAAAATCATTTCAAAGGGTTCAGGGCACTTTCTTCACAAGTGTCAGTTTGTTGAACGAGAGTCTCTTCTCCCTCCCTGGGTAACGAACTAGTTTCAGCCGGTTTGTGTCCAGTCGTTGTACCCGCCTGCTGCCTCAATTACGAATTTAAGACAGTCCTGAAATCCATTCCTGTCGGGCAGGGTTTCTGATTTCGTAAATGCAGTTAAATACAGGCAGTTTTCAGAGCTGTCTGGTCCTGAATACGTCAATATGTCCTAACCAAAATTAATCAAATGTCTATTACTCCTATTATCCCTACTGATGAAGAGGAACCCATCTATAACGGGTTATTCTGGCTCTGCTATCTGGCAAATGTCATGCTGGTCACCGCGAACGCCATTACATTCCGTTTCGCAGATCTGATCACCTATCTCGGAGGAACCGAAGAACTGGTCGGCGATATCGTTGGCTGTGGTGTCTTTGTCGCCTTGATTGCCCGCTTCTTTCTGGGACAGGGCATCGACCGTTATGGAGTGCGCCGACTCTGGGCACTCTCTGCTTTGATCTTTGTCGTTGGTGCTGGAGGTATGACCGTCTGCCGATCGCTGGGATGGGAAATATTCGCGTTACGCATGTGTTTTGCCACGGGGATTGCCGGAATGTTTACCTGCTCTGTGGTCCATATCCAGCAGAAAGTTCCTCAGCACCGTCGAACGGAAGTTATTGGCAGTCTCGGCAGCAGTGGCTTTGTCGGCATGATTCTGGGGACCCAGACCAGCGACTGGATGCTTCGCTCGTTTGCACCCGGGAATGCCCAGTTTTATGCCTTGTTCGGTATCCCCGCTTTTCTGGGGCTCTGTTATTTTGCAATCGTCATTTATGTCACCAGCAATGATACTCACCGCAGACCCAGGGTCACACCAGCCGCCCATCAGCTGCTGTTCCGTTACTGGCCCGGACAGGTTGTCGTCGTCGCCATCATGATGGGACTCAGCTTTACCGTCATCAGCGTCTTTTTGACGCGGTTCGTCTCCCAGAAAGAACTGGGGGGAATCGGTACCTTCTTCGCCGGTTATGCTGTCTCCGCATTCGTGATTCGGATTGTGACACGACGCTGGGGTGAAACTGTCGGACGCAATAAAATGATCACACTGGGATTGATGGGACACGCCATCGGCCACACGATACTGCCTTCCATTACTGAAGAATGGCAGTTAATCGGTCCTTCCATCCTGTGTGGGTTTGGACACGCCCTGCTCTTCCCGGCGGTTGTTTCACTGGGAACCGAATCCTTTCCCCGACATTACCGGGGAACAGGAACAACGATCGTGCTGGGCTTTTTTGATGCAGGTGCCATCATTTTTGCCCCGATTCTGGGAAGCATTATTGACCGCTGGGGGTTTACTCCCATGTTCTATACTTCGGCGTCTGTGATGACGCTGACTGCCACCGTTTACACATTGACTGCCAATCACAGCCTGAGTAAAGACATCGCTGTTCCACAACAACAGGAGTTCTGCCCCTCTCTCGAAGAAGCCATTGATTGATCAATTCGCCCTGGAGTCCGCAATCAGAAGCAAACAGGGTGTCCGGCTTTAGACTGTGTTCGGTTTTACTGTAACATCTCCAGGGCCATTAGGATCGAGAATCCCGAATCGGGAGACGCTCTGGTTAAATGTGACGCGTTTTAGCGAATAGCTCCGGATTCTATATCTTTCACGACTTCAGCCAGAACCGCAGGATCTTCTGATTTGAGAACATGATCAATCCTCGAAGCCGGAACATTGAGTCGCTCCATCAGTTCCTGTGCTTTTTCCCAGAGTTTGGCTTTCTTCTTGCCTTCCGTCAGAAAGAGATTGGTGCAAAGTTCAGACAACCGCTGTTGATCAATTGAATCTCGATTGTCATAGTAACGTTTGATCACGTCTTTTTGGTAATTTGAATAATCGGCCATCTGAAAAACGAGACTCCTGTGATCACTTCAACTCAAAACGGACTGGAATGCCTGACAGGCTTATTGCAACTGAGATATAGAAGACTTTTATCGGTTTAAAAGTTCCCGAGACTGACTAAAATTTATACTCTGTCGCAACAAATTGAAATGATTGATTTTATGCATCTGCCCCCTGAAAAGGGAAGAGAAAAAGTATCCTGAGCTCGAATGAGGGTTCCAGTTAAGAGAATCTCTAAAAATTGTGCTAAATCCGCACTCCCAAGTCGTTACAATTAACGTAAAATACCCACTTCGCATAAATATTGCATTTTACCCGGATTAAAAATAAGCGCAACCGGGGATTTAGACGATAAGACATCATATAGTATTCACAACAAATGGCCGAAAGTTCTGATTAGTTGACTCACCAATTTTCTGGGAGTAACATTTTATGCGTTCTCAGCAGTATCTAATGTAATCACTATCTGATACTCACAACTGTTTGAATCATCTATTAGAAAAAGTGCTGATAGTTCATAAGTCCGGAGCGAAACGTGTCCGTCACACAATTTACTGAGCAGGAATTAAAAGATCTCGAAGAAAAAACGACGATTCCTCGTTTTTTATTCTTACCCCTGGGATTAATAGGGCTCTGGTGCCTGGCTGTCTACTGGCCAAGTCAGGCAATCGGGTGGCAGATTTTCTGGACACTCTTTACCTCATATTGCCTTTTCTGCTGGACCAGTTGTTTCCACGAATGCTCTCACCATACCCTGTCTGGTTCCAAAAATGCCAGCATCTGGTTGGGTCGTGTATTGGGGACCGCGATGTTTGTGCCCTACACCGTCTATCGTGAGAGTCATATTCGTCACCATGCCTATCTCAATAAACCCAGCGACTGGGAGCTCTGGCCTTATTCAGACCCCAATACTTCGTTGCGGTTCCGCAGAATCTTTATCTGGTTCGATCTGGGGATGGGCCTGTTTATGGCGCCGTATATTTACGGTCGCATCTTCTGGCATAAAGATTCCCCGCTTACGGACCCCAAAGTCCGCCAGACGATTCGTTATGAATATGCAGTCATGGTGCTCTTCTGGGGCTCTGTATTAGGATTGTGTGCATACTACGGTGTACTCTGGGACTTGGCACGTGTCTGGTTTTTGCCCCATTACCTGGCTGGTATTTATCAGAATACACGTAAATTTACCGAACACCTGGGCATGAGCAGTTACGACCCCATGCTGGGTACCCGTACCGTCGTCGGCTCTAATTTGATTACTAAGCTTTGTACCTACTTCAATTTTGATATCTTTGTGCATGGTCCTCATCACCGCCATCCACGTATAGCGCATAACCTGTTGCTGCAGAAGATGGATGACTATCAGGAAAAAAACCCGGATGTCAAATATCCTGTGTTCACGACCTACTGGGGTGCAATCATCGATATGGCGCCTGCCTTTCTCTTCAAACCCGGTGTGGGCATGAATGCAGGCGCTCCACCACCAGGAAAAGAAAAGAAGCAGATTGACAACTTTGTACAGGATGTCGCCAAAGAAGTGATCGCCGATGACGATCTCGTCACCAAACCGGTCGATTAACCTCTACGCGGGCAAGCCTGAACACCTGGCGTGCATTTAACTGATACATGGCACTTTAACTGCGGGCAATCAGTGACATTGCACGCCTCTCACCTGAAGTTGCCTAAGTGTCGCGTTTGTAAAAAGGCAGCTCAGTCACATTGACAGGGTATCGTTTGCCTCGGATATCTGCTTCCAGAATCTGCCCTGCATCGGCGAATCCGGCTTCAACGTAAGCCATCCCGATCGGCAGATCCAGGGTGGGTGAGAAGGACCCGGATGTCACCATCCCCACCTGCTGATCTCCTGAGAACAACAGCGAACCCTCACGGGCTGCCCGCTTCCCCTCCAGGGTAAAACCAACACGGACTTTTCGATCATCGCGTGCCTTGGCAGCGATCAATGCCTCTTTCCCGATGAAATCAGCGGCCTTTAGTTTCACTGCGAAATTCAGCCCCGCAGTATAAGGATCGGTCGATTCATCCAGCTCATGACCATACAAAGGCATCGCCGCCTCCAGTCGCAGAGTATCCCGGCATCCCAGGCCAGCAGGGATCAGTCCCGAGGGCTCTCCCCCGGCGATCAAACGCTCCCAGAGCGCCGCTCCTTCCGACTGATCAAGTACGACTTCAAAGCCGTCTTCGCCGGTATAGCCCGTGCGACTGACCAGCGCGTCAACACCTGAGACCCTGGTTTCAATCCCGTAATAATATTTGATTTCGCTCAGTTCTGCTTCCACCAGGGGATTGAGAATCGCCAACGACTGCGGGCCCTGTAATGCCAGCATGAATTTATCACGGGTCTGATCTTCAATCCGAACATCAAAACCGCTCCGCTGCCCTTCAATCCAGTCCACGATTTTCAGACGA
This sequence comes from Gimesia maris, assembly GCF_008298035.1. Lineage (NCBI taxonomy): Bacteria > Pseudomonadati > Planctomycetota > Planctomycetia > Planctomycetales > Planctomycetaceae > Gimesia > Gimesia maris. Next base: position 1,614,873 of record NZ_CP042910.1, on the reverse strand, counting down.
TTGGAAGCATTCACCACCAGCATATAAAAGTCAGAGAAACGGTAGACCAGTACATCGTCCAGAATGCCTCCGGATTCATTTGTGACCAGCGAATAGCGAATCTGTCCCGGCTTGAGCGATTCCACGCTGTTCGTCAACAACCGATCCAGGAAACGGCACGCATCGGGCCCGGTGAAAAACAGCCGTCCCATGTGGGCAATGTCAAACAGTCCTGCCGCATTACGGACTGCCTGATGTTCTGTGGTGATATTGGAATAGAGCAAAGGCATTTCCCAGCCCGCAAAATCGACCATACGGCCACCATGGTCGACATGCCACTGATGACAGGCAGTATATAATAATGAATCGGACACGGACTTCTCTCTTCTCTATTGGCTGTTACAGACTGAATGGATCATCAAAAACAGGCGGATTCGCCGTCGATCACAAGGCGCATCTATTGTGGAAGCTCGGCTGGAATCTCGCAATCAACACACTCCGGGAATCTGAAATTTCCCAGACTCTTTCATTATAAAAAAAGCGAGGTCGACGATTAAGCAGACCTCGCTTTCGAATTAATGATTCAAAATCAAACGCAGCTTACTCCTTTGCACACAGCTTGGCACGCATATATTCGCGATTCAGGCGGGCAATGTTCGAGACCGAAATCTCAGCCGGACAGGCAGCCGAGCATTCCTCTGTATTCGTGCAGTTGCCAAATCCTTCCAGATCCATTTGCGCCACCATATTCTGGACGCGACTGTCTCGCTCTGGCTTGCCTTGAGGCAGCGTTGATAAGTGGGAAACTTTGGCAGAAACAAACAGCATCGCTGAGGCATTCTTACAGGCCGCGACACAGGCACCACAGCCAATGCAGGCCGCTGCATCCATCGCAGTCTCCTGAACGGGCGCGGGCACTGGAATCGCATTGGCTTCGGGAGCATTTCCGGTACTGACCGAAATATAGCCCCCTTTCTCGATGATGCGATCAAAGGCACTGCGGTCGACCACCAGGTCACGCACGACCGGAAATGCCTGAGCACGCCAGGGCTCGACCACAATCGTATCACCATTCTTAAAGCGACGCATATGCAGCTGACAGGTGGTCGTCCCGGTATCCGGCCCGTGTGCCTGACCATTGATCATCAGGCTGCACATGCCACAAATCCCTTCGCGGCAGTCATGATCAAAGGCAATCATCTCTTCGCCTTTGGCATGCAGTTGCTCATTCAGGACGTCCAGCATTTCCAGGAAGGACATATGAGTCGAAATCCCGGTCAGCTTGTATTCCACGTATTGGCCCACGGCATCTGCGCCGGGTTGTCGCCACACTCTGAGCGTCAGATCCAGTGTCTCGCTCATTATTTATAACTCCTCGTAGCCAGAGGTACTTCGACAAATTCTAAATGCTCACGGTGTTCCACAGGCTCGTTGCCTACTCCCGTGAATTCCCAGGCCGTCACATGACAGAAATTCTCATCGTCACGTAATGCCTCATTTTCAGGAGACTGGTGCTCTTCACGGAAATGTCCGCCGCAGGATTCTTCCCGAACCAGCGCGTCTCGCACCATCAACTCACCGAACTCCAGGAAGTCGGCCAGACGGCCGGCATGTTCCAGGTTCTGATTCAGTTGCTCACCCTGGCCGATCACTTTGATGCTGGACCAGAACTCGTCTCGCAGGTTACTAATTTTGCCCATCGCTGTTTCCAGCCCCTGTCGTTCCCGTGACATTCCACAGTATTCCCAGAGGATGTGTCCCAGTTCACGATGGATGCTGTCTGAGGAACGGGTTCCCTGCACACCCAGAATTTTTGCATTCCAGTCCTGGGCATTCGCCATGGCTTCCGTAAATGCTTCATCATCAGTCGAAACGGAAGGCAGATTCTGCGAACCAAGATAGTGTCCCGTGGTATAAGGTGCCACAAAGTAGCCATCTGCGAGGCCCTGCATCAGAGCCGACGCTCCCAGGCGGTTCGCACCATGATCCGAAAAGTTGGCTTCCCCCAGGACAAACAGACCGGGGATAGTGCTCTGCAGATGATAGTCCACCCAGAGCCCGCCCATCGTATAATGCACGGCAGGATAAATACGCATCGGAACCTGGTAAGGATCTTCGCCTGTGATCTTGTGGTACATGTGAAACAGGTTACCGTACTTGGCTTCAATCGCATGACGACCATCGCGGGCAATCGCATCGCGGAAGTCCAGGAATACGGCCTGTCCGGTTGAACCAACCCCGTAACCGGCATCGCAACGTTCCTTAGCAGCACGGGAAGCCACATCACGGGGCACCAGGTTACCAAACGCAGGATAACGACGTTCGAGGTAGTAATCCCGTTCGCTGTCCGGGATCTCATTTCCACGACGTTGATCACCGGCAACTTGAGGCACCCAGACCCGGCCATCATTTCGAAGGCTCTCACTCATCAGTGTCAGCTTGGACTGATAGTCACCACTGACGGGAATACACGTCGGATGGATCTGCGTGTAACAGGGATTTGCAAAAAAGGCACCCCGTTTGTGACAGCGCCAGGCTGCGGTTACATTGGATCCCTTGGCATTCGTCGACAGATAGAATGCGTTTCCATACCCCCCGGTGCACAGCAGAACGCAGTCCGCGGAATATTTTTCGAATTCGCCGGTAATCAGGTTGCGGACGATAATCCCCCGGGCGACACCATCAACCTTGACCAGGTCCAGCATTTCCCGTCGAGGAAAGAGCTGAATACGACCGGCGCCCACCTGTCGCATCAGGGCACTGTAGGCTCCCAGCAACAGCTGCTGCCCGGTCTGTCCGCGGGCATAAAATGTGCGAGACACCTGGGCACCACCGAACGAACGATTTGCCAGGGTTCCGCCATAATCGCGGGCAAAAGGAACTCCCTGTGCCGCACACTGGTCGATAATGTTATTACTGACCTGTGCCAGACGATGCACGTTGGCTTCGCGGCTGCGGAAGTCTCCCCCTTTGACAGTATCGTAAAACAGTCGCCACACACTGTCACCATCGTTGGGATAGTTCTTGGCAGCGTTGATTCCGCCCTGGGCAGCAATACTGTGTGCTCGACGTGGCGAATCCTGAAAACAGAAGGACTGAACCTGATAGCCCAGTTCCGCCAGGGACGCCGCAGCAGATGCACCTGCCAGCCCGGTACCGACTACGATGATTTTTTTCTTGCGCTTGTTCGCCGGGTTAACCAGCTTCATTTCCTTCTTGCAACGATCCCATTTCTCGGCCATCGGCCCTTCAGGAACGCGAGAATTTAAAACCGTGGTAGCCGCCTCGGCCATGATGTAAACCTTCACAACGGAAACTGTTGAACTATTAAATAATGCGCGAGTTCAATCGGAACTGAATCTCAGACATTTAATGAATAAATAATCCCCAAATGGGCAGACTGGCAAAACCGATGGCAATTACTGCTGCAAACAGAATCGCAAACTTCTTGATCCAGGGTGTATATTTGGGATGATTCAGACCCAGTGACTGAAATGCACTCCAGAAACCATGGGATAAGTGGAACCCGAGAATGATCGTCCCGATGATATAAACAGCAGCACTCCAGCTGCCGAGCACTTGAACGATAATGCTGTAAGGATCCGCCTCGACGACTCCTTCCGGTGTTTCAACGGTATAAGCTACCGCAGGATTCAGGTGCAGTTTCATATCAATCATATGCACGATCAGAAAAATCAGAATGATCGAGCCGGAAAGAAACATCCAGGAACTGGTACGTCCCATGGGAGTTTTTCCAAAAAAAGAGGGAGGCTCTTCAATCTTACTCTGTTTCTCATGATAGCTGATGTGTCGCGCTTTACGATTGTCACTGGTCAGCTTGAAAGCCAGAGCGATGTGTGCAAACAGCAGTAGAAACAAACCTGTTTCTGCGACCGGCAGCAGCAGCATACTGTGCAAATCGTGCGCATAGGAATTGTAGGCATCTGCTCCCACATACACGAGCAGATTCCCTGCCAGATGCACTACCAGAAAGCTACAGAGTAAAAGTCCGGTAATCCCCATCACAAACTTTTGACCCAGCGAAGACGACAGTAAGGTCATGATCCATTTTGTCGCTGATTTTCCGCCGGCTGTCGGAGAGGGTTGCTGTTTCTCAGCTGTTTTCGTCACCATAATCTAGCTCTCACACGGATACCCAGAGGCACACCATGAATAAGATTGTGATAAATAATTTTGATGCGAGTAACTGACTGTCAATCACTCCACTGGCCATAATTCAGAATGCCAACTGGCTGATTCTAAATTAGAGACTTTACTTAAGTTATTATATTTCTTTGCCTTCGAACATCAATCATTACATAATTATAAACTTAGATGCTTTTGCAAAATTTTAGGTTTTCTAGAAGCAATTCGAATATTTTCAAGCCATGCCCCATATTATTTCGATTCAATTCCAGAAAGTGAGTTTCTATTCTCAGAACAGGGAAGCCCTGCACTATTACATCGGTTACTTCCACGCTGTTCTTCGTTACCCTTGATCAATTGCTCTTTATTTTCGTTTTTTCTTCCGGGTCTTCTTTGATTTGGCTTTGCGCACACTCTCTTTCTTTTTTGACTTCGCAGCCCCGGCAGGAGCTCTCTTTTCCGGTGCACCAGATCCCTTCTTTTTTGTCTTCCCATATTGCTTGGGGCGAGGCAGTCGAAAATCCAGCTCGCGGCGGTCCAGATCAATCTTCTCGACTTCGACCGTCAACAGATCACCTACGCGATACTCCTGGCCAGTCCGTTCTCCCACGATACTGAATTTGGGAACTTCCTGATGGAAATAATCATGTTTCCCCAGACGACTGATGTGCAGCAAACCTTCCACAGGCACATCCGTTCCCCTGCAGAACATACCAAAGGTTTCCACCCCGGTAATCATGGTTTCCAGCGTCCTGATGTTATTATCGATCATCCAGGTCAATAGTTTGACCTTTGTCAGTTCCCGTTCGGCAGATTCTGCGCGACGCTCCCGCAACGACAGTTCATGCCCCAGCTGACGGAGTCCCTGCGGGCTCTGCCCTTTTCCTTTATCCGGTCGTTCCAGGATTTCATCGATCATGCGATGTATGGTTAAATCGGGGTAACGACGGATCGGACTGGTAAAATGACAGTAATGATCAACGGCTAACGCATAGTGCCCTAACTCCTTATCTGTATATTCCGCTTGCTTCAGACTCCTGAGCAATGCGTAATTAATAGCCTGCTCCACAGGAGTTCCATGAACTTCATTAATCAGCTTCTGCAGATCTTTGCGACTCTGGACTTTATTCAGGGTAAACCCGAGGGCGTTCGCGAATTCGGCAAATGCGAGCTGACGAGGCATTTCTGGAGAAGGATGGACGCGACGCAAAAAACGTAATCCACGATCATGAAACGCTTCTGCAATTGAAATATTGGCAGCCAGCATGAATTCTTCGATGATCTGATGACTTTCATCATGCTCACGTTCGACGGCACCGGTAACACGATGCTTGTCATCAAATGTCAACTTCACTTCGGCCAGATGCAATTCCAGAGCACCTGCAGAAAAGCGGCGTCCCCGCAACATCATTGCCAGTTGATACATGTTTTTCAGCAGTTCACGCACTTCTGCTGAAACGTGTTTCCCTTCATCATCCCGCTCCTGGACAATAGGCAATACCTGCTCATAGGCAAATCGCTGCTTCACTTTGATCGCGGTATTGGCAAATTCGGTATGAACGGGAATCCCTTCTGGAGTGAATTCGATGAAAGCTGATTTGGTAAACCGAACCTGCCCTTCCTGCAGACTGGCCAGGCCATTGGAAATGATCTCTGGCAACATTGGAATCACTCTGCCTGGCAGATAAACGCTGGTACCTCGGTGTTTGGCCTCGCGATCCAACAGGGAACCCTCTTTGACAAAGTGCGCCACATCTGCAATATGTACCCCCAGCAGCCAGTGCCCTTTTTCATCCCGTGTAAGGGAAATCGCATCATCGAAATCACGCGCATCCGCAGGATCGATGGTCACAATCGTTTCTCTGGTCAGGTCACGTCGATTCCCGAGTTTTGTTTCGTCGAACAGGCTGGCCTGCTCGCGCGCTTCAGCCAGAACTTCCTCTGGAAAATCGAGAGGAATCCCAAACTCGTAGATGATCGACAAGAGGTCGACACCAGCTTTTCCATGAGGCCCGAGTACTTTGGCAATGACGCCTTGGCCCAGGTAATTTTTAGAAGGAAAGTGCAGTATATCGATGACAACTTTATCTTCCGAACGCACTCCCTTGGCCCCGGGATCACCTACATGGATCGGCGAATTGAAGATTTTGCCGTCCACGTGCACATAACCTTCCCCCTGTGTTTCAAAATAGGTACCCACAAAGGTCGTCGATGCCCGTTCGATTATCTCTACCACGCGGCCACAAATCTGCCCCCCACTCCGCTGGCGATTGATGGCCGTCGCATACACTTCATCACCGGTCTGTGCATCACCCAGATCGCGTTCCGAGATGTAGAGATCCCCGGCATGTCGCTGATCATGCGCAATATCATCCGGTTTATGATGAGGAATCAGATAGCCGGCACCGGAATTTGTTTTCTTGATTGTACCGGCGATCCAGCCCTCCTTTTTAACAGGTCGGATCAGCCCGGAATCGGAAATCAGGATCTCCTTGCGGGATCGCAGGTTGGCCATCGCCTGTTCAAATTCCGGAGAACTTGATTTTGAGCCCCCTACTTTTTTCAGCAGTGCCTTTTCACGCACCGGTGTGTAACCGGTTCTGTTCACATAATCGAGAATTTTCTTCTCAAAGTCGGGCATGACCTCAATCCTCGGTTATTCCCTTGAACAATTTTCGCTGCAAGCGGGGCGAATAAGGGGTCCAGTTTGATGTGGAATTCAGATCATCGTCAATGAATCTCGCAAACTCATTCACTTTGGCATCCAGGTTATCCAGATGATGCAATGCCACTGCTTCCGGTGTCATCGGCAGACGCGCGCTGCCGAACTCATAGGTCCCATGATGACTGACAATCATGTGCTTCAGACGCAACTCTGCTTCTTTGGGAAACGATTCGCCTGTCATCTCCTGATAAGCACGGATTTTCTCGGTCAGCATCTCGACGCCAATGATCAGGTGTCCCAGCAACTGACCTTCATCCGTATAGATAAATTCATTTTCATATCCGAGCTCCCGGACCTTGCCCAGGTCATGCAGGAAGACCCCCGCCAGCAGCAGACTCATATCCGCTTTGGGATAGAGGTCAGAAATGCGCTGCGCCGTTTCCATCAGATTGACAACATGTTCGATCAAGCCGCCGTGATAGGCATGATGGGTTTTCACACCCGCGGGGGCTCGGCAAAATTCATCCATCAAGGCTTCGTCGACCAGGAAACATTCCATCAGCGTACGGATTTCATTGTTTTCGATTCCCAGCAGCATCTCGCGCAGTTTCGTCAGCAGTAGCTGTACATCCTGGGGTGCCTGTGGCTGGAAATCTGCCGGATCAAGGTTTTCTGCAGAGACCGGCTCAATATAAGTCAAAATGATCTGCAGGGTCCCCTGAAAGAGATGCACTTTCCCTTTGGCCTGCACATAATTGCCCGACTGAAAATGCTGCATCCGCTCTTCAAGCACATTCCACATCCGGGCATTCACGACCCCCGTCGAATCCCGCAGGTCGGCCGACAGAAACAGGCTGGCATTGCGATTTGCACGTAACTGCTTATCAACTAACAGATAAACCTCATTGACTGTATCACCATCCTTGAGTTGATTTATATTTTGTCGAGACATCTCGATTCGGCTTTCAGAATCACTTTTAAAACGCTGTTGTCGATCTTAAGTTTCGCTAAGAAACACAATGGAACGATCTTAAGCCGTTCCATTCTACTCAACAAGTCCGACACCAGTCCGTTCTGAAAGTCTCTACCATTTGCCTGAAATGATGCCCGCCCATTCCCTAATCACGATCTTTCCGATCCGTGACGAAACTCAATAAACCCCTGATCTCATGGAACTTAGAGCCACGGGAATATTTTCACTCCGAACAAGTCCGAACCTTTTGAAGACGAATCGGTTCTGCTAGACTGTGTCCAGTTTGACTGTTGCCTCTCCCAGGGCGCAGATACGACTTCATAAATATTTTCTCATCAGATACTTAAGGAAATAACGTGCGCTGGTCGAATACTCTGATCCCCACCATCAAAGAAGTTCCCGCTGATGCGGAGATTCCCAGCCATCAGCTCATGTTACGAGCCGGTCTGATCCGCCAGTTGATGGCGGGCGCCTATACTTATCTCCCACTGGGATGGAAGGCAATTCAGAAAGCCGCGCAGATTGTCCGTGAAGAAATGGACGCCGCCGGGGCCGCAGAACTCCACATGCCTGCCTTGCAACCGATCGGCTTGTTTGAACGCACACAGCGAAAAGAAGCCTTCGGCTCTGTGCTGATTCAGTTCAATGTTCCCCGGGGAAATCGACAGATTCCCATGGCACTTGGACCGACCCACGAAGAAGTGGTCACCGATCTCATCAGTCACTGCATCAGCAGCTACAAACAGTTGCCTCTGACGGTCTATCAGATTCAGACTAAATTCCGCAACGAAGAACGCCCCCGCTTCGGCGTCCTGCGTACCAGCGAATTTTTGATGAAAGACGCCTACAGCTTCAGCTCTTCCGTAAAACAGCTCGACGAAATCTACGACCGCATGTACCGCGCCTACTGCCGGATTTTTGCCCGTTGTGGTCTGAAATACCTCCCTGTCGAAGCAGAAAGCGGTCCGATTGGCGGCGACGCTTCGCATGAATTCATGATCCCCGCCGACAACGGTGAAGATTCGATCGTCTACTGTGAAGCTTCAGGTTATGCAGCCAACATGGAACGAGCCGACACCGGTCGTACTTCACCGGAAATCGTCACCAGCAGCAATGCAGCCGCCCTGGAGAAAAAATCCACTCCCGAAGCCACCAGCATTGAACAGGTCAGCAAACTCCTGGGATGTGAACCATCTCAAATGATCAAAACCCTGATTTATCTGGCGGACGGCGAACCTGTGGCCGTTCTGATCCGCGGCGATCACGAAGCCAACGAAGGCAAAATCCGCCGCGCCTTGTCGGCCAGCTCAGTCGAGTTAGCCGATGACAAGACCATCCAGCAGGTGACAAACGCACCAACCGGATTTGCCGGACCGGTTGGTATCAAATGTAAAATCATCGCCGACCATGATGTCCCGGTCATCGAAAACGCAATCACCGGCGCAAACGAAGCGGACGCCCATTACCTGAATGTGAATGTTGGCCGGGACTACCAGTTGGAAACCACCTTCGACCTGCGAAATGCCGAAGCGGGCGACCCCTGCCCTAAGAGTGGCGAACCACTGACAATTGTGCATGGCATCGAAGTTGGCCATGTGTTCAAACTGGGAACCAAATACACGGAAGCCCTGGATGCCAACTTTCTGGACGAAAAAGAAAAGCGGCATCCGATCATCATGGGTTGCTACGGGATTGGCGTGAATCGCATCGTCGCAGGTCTGGCAGAAACACGACACGACGAGAACGGCCTCATCTGGCCCCTTTCCATTGCCCCCTATGAAGTGCTGGTAATTCCGTTGAACGTAAAAGACGACGAAGTCATGCAGACTGCGGAACGCTATTACAACGAACTTAAAGCAGCCGGCGTTGATGTCCTGTTTGATGATCGCAATGCCCGGCCCGGCGTTAAATTCAAAGACGCGGACCTGATCGGCATTCCCTATCGGGTCGTCATCGGCGGTAAGGGGCTGCAGAAGGGAGAAATCGAAACCAAGTGGCGGACTGCTGAAAATGCAGAGATGATCGCCCTTGATGCAGGCATCAGGCCTGTTCTTGAAGCTCTGGAATCACGCAAGGCAGAAGAGTATCAGGCGGCGAATGTCCCTGAGTGAATTGCTGATATCGCAATAAGCGACTTTCCATAATAAATACAGGCCGGCAGAGAGATTCACTCTGCCGGCCTGTTAGCAATTCCATCTTTCATCGAAGCCGGATTACTTCAGCTCTTTGATCCGAATGTTTTTCCAGGCAACGGAATAAGGACCGGTTCCCTTTTTGATTCCGTGAACCTGCAGGCCGATGAATCCTGTGGGATGAGATTTATAAACACGCTCATCGACCAGATCTGATACCTGCTCCCCGTTGACCCAGGTTTGGATTCTGGGACCATTGGCGACAACCCGGAATTGGTTCCATTCGCCATCCTTCAGATTCTTGTGGGGCGTACGCTTGTCTTCCGGGGTCATCCAGCCAATACCTTTGCCAGCGTACTTGATCGCTTCACCATAGATGTAGCCGGCTTCTGCACCATTATCGCCACTGGCTTCAATTTCGACCTGAGGGCCATTTACGCGGCCATCTCCGTTCTCCTGCTGGCTGCGAATCTGGACGCCGGAGTTCAGGTTATTGTGAACCTTAACTTCAAATTCCAGTTCGAAATTACCATAGTTTTTCTTCGTACACAAAAACGAATTCGGGCTGCCTTCTGAGGTTGTGCCTTCAATCGTGCCATCCTTCACCATATAGGTGGCAGTTCCATTGTGTTGAACCCAGTTATTAAGTGTTTTCCCGTCAAACAGGCTCACCCAACCGGAGTCTGCGCCGGCGTGAAGACTGACGCTCAGACTGACAACAGCTAATAACGCTACACCTAATCCCAGAAAGGAATGTCGTTTCATTTTTCTCTCCCAAATAATCACAATGTTGATAGTTCTTCGTAAGTAGTTCAAAAGCCTGGTTCAGCGAAATGCGTTTCTCAGGCAGACAGAATTGTTCAATCGATCGACGAGGACAGGACAGGTCCGGGCGCATTAATCTTCTGAGCCTGCTTTGCATCACCGGGCATCTCACGATGTTCAAATTCGGGAGGTTTCGGTTCTCCCGGACGCTGATTTCGATCGGGAGTCGGAGTCTCAGGAATGGTATCTCCGGTTTGAACCGTCCATTGATCGAGGGCTTTCCTGAGCCGAGCCAGTTCCGCGGCATGCTCCGGTTTCGACGCCAGATTATGGAACTGATAAGGATCTTCTGAAACCCGATACAGTTCTTCCTGTGGACGAGGTTTTAAAAAAACGTCCTGCTGAAATTCATTCAGTTGCCCCGCTTTGAACCGTTCCCAGAGCACTTCGCCTGAAGGGAATTCTATCGATTCGACACACAGGTTGCGCTGCTCTGGCCAGGCATTTCGAATGTAAAGCCAGTCACCGTTTCTCACCATCCGTTCGTGGGCTTTAAAGACATGCCAGTTATGTTCAGCAAAGGCAAAGTCACGCACTTTCGATTCCGGCTGTTTGAGGACTTTTTCAAAACTGACGCCCTGAATGCGTGGATCGAGGGGTACACCTGCCACTTCCAGAAATGTAGGGCCGATGTCCATTGAACTGACCAGACTGTTACTCACACCACCGGCTTTAATGACTGCGGGCCAGCGGACAATCAGTGGTGTTTTAATGCCACTGTCATACAGTCGGGTTTTACAGCGTGGAAAGGGGCGGCCGTTGTCTGAGAAAAACAGGACGAGCGTATTATCAGCGATCCCCTGGGCATCCAGTTCATCCAGGATCCGGCCGGTAAAATAATCAATGCGACTGATCTCGTCGTAGTACTGTGCCAGGTCACGGCGTGTTTCTTCACAGTCAATCAGATAGGGAGGAACAACGACTTCGGAAGGCTGATGGGGCTGATATTCTTTGGATGCCTGCCACGCGCGGTGGGCATCGACGGATGCAAACCAGCAGAAAAAGGGTTTGTCTTTGGGACGTTTTTTCAGAATGGGAACCCAGTCTGCTTCGCGTCCCGGTCCTTTCCCTTTTGAGACGAGATCGAAGGCGGTCAATGCATAATTACCCATATGCTGTTTACCTGAGATCACCGTATAGTAACCGGCATCACGTAATAACTGTGGAAAGAGCACCTGACCTTGAGGAAGAGGTGTATGCAGTTCCGGAGCACCCGTGTTATGGGGATAACGACCGGTAATCACACTGCAACGACTCGGGCTGCAACTGCTGATCGTCAGATAGGCATTGTCAAACCGCAGACCTTCTTTGGCCAGTCGATCCAGATTGGGAGTTCGCAGGGACGGATGGCCGTAGCACGCCAGATCGTTCCAGGAAACATCGTCTGCCAGGATCATGACAATGTTAGGCGGAGCAGCAATAATGCGCTCAGACTGAAATAGAGATGCCAGCAGAAAAGCTGCCAACAGATAAAAGAGATGGTTCAAGAAAGAAAATCGAACCTGCATGATGCACGCTACCTCATTCAGAATTAGAGAATTCAGGTCTCGACCTGCCAGACACTGTAGACTCTACAGTACTACAACAGGTCAGACTTCTCAATCATGAGGAGGGAATTCAGATGCTAAGTTCCAGGCAATCAATTTCATAACAATAGTTAGTAAAGGCAGAGTTAATCGACTTCGGGATCAATGCCAAAATCTTCCGGTTCTTCTTTATCCAGAAACAGGTTTTCATCTGTTTCCGTCTGTTCTTCCTCTTCAGCAGGTTCAAACGAAATCGTCAGGTGTACCTGATGTTTTACGACAGGGTTGAACTGAGACCCCAAAGGTTCAAATCGCAGATGAATATTTGCTTCTGATGCAATTTCATCAGCGGTTTTCTCAGCACTGTCTGCCAGATCACTCTGGCCGCTTTCGCGATAACAGGCGCCCAGAGATTTCCAGGGCAACTGGCTATGTGGTATCGGCAATAAATCAGCCGCGTATTGTAAAGGTTTAATCGCTTCGGAGTAGCGTCCGACTCGTTTTAAAGATTCCCCTCGTAAAAAAGAATACGAGGCAGTTAACGATCCCGGATCGATAATCTGATCCAGTTCTCTGAGCGCCTGTCGAGGCATACCCAGTTCAAGATAACCTTCAGCGGCCATCAGTTGTCTTACTGTTTTTTGAGGAATTCGAGGGATCATCATTTTTAATACCTCCCGTTTCACCATCTCATTGGTGAGTGTCACTGGGTTGAATATATGGGAAATCAACACCTCAGGGCTCATTCACATTATTTGTTGTACTTAAAAACGCAATTCAAAGCCCGCTGGATCAATTTTACCGCACACAATGTGCCAAATCTGCCTCCGCTTCTATTGAAATAAACCTAAAGCATTCACACAAAATAACTTATACCGCCTCATGATCTGTAAACCAGAACTCGACAGTGCCAATTTGGCGGTTGTTTTGGCATCAAACTGGTGGCAGATTGCTCCAAAGTTGTACAACCGCAGGGCTTTTCATTAGACAAGACAGAAGGGAAACCGGTTCGCGCCAGCTCAAACTGAAACAAGGCTGCCCGACATACTGATTTGTCAGGTCACTGTGGATACTTACGTACAAAACGGTGTTTATTCGGAAATTATTTTGCGAAACGTTTCATCGACTTCAAATATTTCCTGCGATTCAGACTCTTCTGGAGCGGTGACAGGCGCATTCTGAACTTCCTCAGGACTTTGGGGCCACACTGTTGAGATTCGAGACGTATCTCCCTGCAGCCAGTCGTGATGTCCGTTGGCTTTTTCCGGTTGTAAGAAGAGAACCGTTTTTATTTTAGAGGGCTCGATCTCAAGTTGTGATTTGGCCTGCTTGGTGGACTTCCCGGCAGCCTGTGTCTTTTTTGCTGCTACAGGTTCGATTTTCGGTTGATCTGACTTCTTAGCAGAAGCCTCTTTTTTCTTTTCTTTGCCGGCTGTCTCAGCTTTGATCCATTCTTCCAGCGTTTTGACATCCCGTTTTTTCGTTTCCTGTTTGATCTCAGATTTCACCGGAGTTTCAACAAAACGGGCCGACTCCAGATAATCCACAGTACTGTCATTGGCAAATTCCTCGCCACTACCCAATGGGATTTCAATTTTGGCCCCGGCAAACTGGGCTCCCTCTTTGTAAATGGTACCGCGTTGAAAAGGTCCTGCTCCTAAGATCCACGTATCACGGGCGGTACTCTTGGACTGAAGGACTCCTGACTGCCAGACACGTTCACGTGTTTTCTGGTTATAGGCGAACACACTGATTTTCGCAGCGGCCGACTGATTGCTCTTCTTCGCCAGCGAGATTTCGGGGATGGTAGGAATTGCTGGTGCGGCTGGCATTAGTGTCGCCGCGGAGGAAAGCATATTACTGGCCGGGATTCCATAATTTACTTCGTGGCTATTCGTAGCCAAAGTGCCGACGCGCGCCTCAATGACGTAGTCCGCCTCCTCTTTCTTCTCCTGAATCAGGCAGTTGGCGGCGACGATCTGCTGTCGCAATGAGCTGATGATATAGTCTCCGTTGACAAAACCGGCCTCTTTGACGTTCTTGATGTAAGTGGTATCAAAAAAGACTTTTTTATTTGCCAGTGTGCTGAAATCAAGTCGGGAGATGGTCTGGTCGACGGCATCGGATGTCAGTAACTGCTCTGTCGCACTGTTGCTGATCATCTTTCCGCAGCCTGATAACAGGATCAGCAGTCCAATGAGCAGACAGCCCTGAATGCGATTAGTAAGGCACCGATTAAAATCAAACATGAGTCTTGGCGATCGTCTTTTCAGCACAAAGTTCGTCGACACGATTTCCACCGACTGAGCGGGAAAAATCCCGACAGGCAGCAGCCCGGAAATACAGTGTGAAATACAACAGCCATACGTAACCACAGAGATCAATATACGCATTGACTCTTTGATTGTATTTGATGTTGATAGTTGTGTGGGAAAGTTGGCCAGAACCAGGAAGGAACTTTGACCAGGAGGTAAGTCTGACTCGTTCTGTATGGGCTACAGAGCAAGGCAGGTGTCCATGCCGGGATGATTTCTTAAATGAGAGGAGTTAAGTAATCACCCGAGGGCCAAAGTATAGCGAACACATCGTGAAACTCAAATATGATTTTGATCTTAAAATAATTTACGTATTCTACATCTTCATATAGACTTATATCAAAACAACAAACACAGGTTTACTCAAAAAACTCTGTGTTTTTTGGTTTTTTAACGAGGAATGCGGGGACTCACACCCCGACTCGACAATGAAAATTCGGTCATCCGGGAAACAGAATCGGGCCAGTTCCAGGATGATCCATGGTCCCGTGTCAAACACAGGACTTCACAGCTCGCTTCGATCTCTTCCACTGCTTCAGCCGTCAGTGAGGCGACCTCTGCCAGTTCCTTATAGCCCCCCAGGCGAAAACATTCGCTCAAGGCACTCCAGGCTTTACGACTTTCCATGACAGGAAACAGGCGTGCTGCCTGATGAAGAGGGTCAATCGCCTCCTGATATCGTTCCTGACGCAGGTAAGCTTCCCCTGTGAGAAACAGACGCATGGCTTCCAGGGGACCCGCATCTTCTAAAGAAGTAAGGGCATCCAGGGCCTGAATAGGCATCCCCAGTTCCAGGTATCCCTCGGCGGCCATAATTTTGTGAATTACTTTGGGAGAAACGTTGTCAAACATAATCAATTCCTTTTTTTACCGGTGGGGCAAGCAATCCATTGCCCGGCTGCGATGTTGTTTCCAAAAACGTCTCAATCCTCTGAAACGCTGACTCGATAGATTTTATAAATGCAACCTCCATACCAAATGGAATACCACGGATGAGGATTTTACCTATCTCAAGACTGTGAAACACCTTCAACCACAGAGAAATTTCACTTCGTATATTCAGGATCAACCAAAATGCAGTTTCTACCCGGACTGTTTCTGTAACATCTACATCTCCCGATCTATAAAACGGGTATTATTCGAAGCTGACGCAATCCCATGCGAAAACTTGCACTTCGCTTGAGAAACCTGCATGATAGTGAGCACCTAATTCACAAGCCTTTACCGGTGACATGACTTCTTACGAGACTGAGGATGAACCTTATGCTGTCACACTGCCAACCTGCTGTTCGATGTTGCTTTTCATTAGTGTGGTGCCTGCTGCTCACTCTGTCTCACTTGATCATCTGCCCACAGTCAGAGAGTGCTGCCGCGGAACCAGGCCGCCCTAATATTCTGTTTATCTTCACCGATGATCATGCCTCGCATGCCATGAGTTGTTATGGCTCGAAAGTCAATGAGACCCCGAACCTGGATCGCATCGCCCGTGAAGGCATGCGGTTTAACAACTGTTTCTGCACGAACAGTATCTGTGGTCCCAGTCGCGCAGTCATTCTGACCGGCAAACACAGTCATTTGAATGGCTTCAAACAGAACGGCAACAAATTTGACGGCGCGCAGCAGACGTTCCCCAAAATCCTCCGAAAGTATGGCTATCAGACTGCGATTGTCGGGAAATGGCATCTGGCCTCCGACCCGACGGGTTTCGACTATTCTGAAATTCTGATTGGACAGGGGCCTTATTATAACCCGCCGATGATCAAGAACGGGGAACGTGTCAAACACGAAGGGTACACCACGGATATCATCACCGATCTGGCACTCGACTACCTCAAAAATGATCGCGATCCTGACAAACCTTTTATGTTGATGTTTCAACACAAGGCACCACATCGTAACTGGCAACCCGGACCCAAATACCTCCACATGTATGACGATGTGACCATCCCGGAGCCGGATAACCTGTTTGATAATTATGAAGGTCGCGGCACTGCAGCCCATCAGCAGGATATGACCATCGCCAAAACGATGACTCCGTTTGACCTGAAATTAACTCCCCCCACCAATCTGACCCCCGAACAGCTGGCAACATGGAATGCCGCATATGAACCCAAAAATGAAGCATTTCGCAAAGCAAATCTCACGGGAAAAGATCTGGTACGCTGGAAATATCAGCGTTACATGAAGGACTATCTCAGATGTGTTGCCTCTGTCGATGAGAATGTGGGTCGCATGCTGGACTACCTGGAATCGTCAGGCCTGGCAAAGAATACCGTCGTAATCTACTCGTCTGATCAGGGCTTTTACCTGGGAGATCATGGCTGGTTTGACAAACGATTCATGTATGAAGAGTCATATCGGATGCCTTTGCTGGCACGCTGGCCCGGCGTTATCAAACCCGGCAGTGTGAATAACGACCTGGTATCCAACCTGGATTTCGCGGAAACCTTTCTGGACCTGGCCCACGCACCGATCCCTGCTGATATGCAGGGAGTCAGTCTGGTACCTCTCTTCAAAGGGGAAGAGGTGAAATGGCGTGAAAGCCTCTATTACCATTACTATGAATTCTACAATGATCGACGTTCCGCTCACATGGTCCGCCGACACAACGGGGTCCGTACAAAGCGATATAAGCTGATCGATTTCTACAATCTTGGTGAATGGGAACTTTACGATCTGGAGAAAGATCCCCGGGAGATGAAAAACGTTTACTCAGAACCGGAATATGCCCAGGTGGTCAAAAACCTGAAAGCGGAACTGAAGCTGCTGCAGGCAAAATATCAGGTTCCTGATGACACAGGTTCTGTGGAGAAAGATCCACCTTCACTACGTCTCAAACCGAGAAAAAGTGGGGCCGCACGAAAAAAGAAACCCGCTGGAAAAAAATGATTCCGGGAGGTTGAAGCTGCGACCGGACTAAAGATGCCTGCATCATCCCTGGTCGCCTGTAAGACGGCGAAAGCGGAGTGCAGCGACGGCATATTGACGCGTGCCCAGGTCCCAGCGCCAGGGAGGCAGCATCTCGACATCTTGAACCAGTTTTGCCAGCGGCGCTTTGCCTTTCAATTGCGCAAACAACAGTCCCGGATGCACGCCGTGAAAAAAATTACGTGATGACAGCAGCTGAGACAAATACTGGGTGAATTGAAAATCGGGAACATCCTTCAAATCTGCTGCAGATTCCGAAGAGACAAAGTCACTGATAATGAGTCCCGCGCCCCCCTTGCCAATCAAATCCAGCACGGTGCGGAAATGCTGCTCGCGCACCGCAACCATCAGTTCCTCAAACTGGGGGTGGGTCTCGCCGAGGGCATGTACAACCTGAAGAATCAGCTGACTCAAGATACAAGTGGAACAGACCACTTCAAAAGGGCCGGGAAGATTCCATTCGGGAGACTCAGATAACGCGTCCCTAATCTTCCGCAGATCGCCCTCCCCTTGACGATGCTCCGATTTATAAGCTGCCAGCATGTCACCAACTCCGGTCAGATCCAGCACATGCAGGCAGATCGCCGGATTTTCAGAGACCGACTGAAAATCAACAGCGTATCTCAATGCAGATTCGTCCAGATCTACCAGATGAATTTCGCTGTACACTTGCGACAGTTTCTGCAAATCCAGGTCGTTACAGTTTCCCGCCCCCAGCACACATAATCGCCCCCGGGAAGAATCGGCCAGGTCTGTCAGATATCCTGTGATTAAATTGCGATGCGATGCCCCCTGCTCCCAGTTAGGACGACTCGCCAGGTTAAATCGAATTTCTTCCTCAAATAATTCATTCATCACAGTCGTTGAAATACTCCTCTTTCCAGAATCGCAACTCGGATTATACAGGTGAGGACAACTGTAAGTCATGCAGGGGATATATCAATCGAAAACTGGCTGGAATTACATTTTTCGCTATCACTAATCCCTGATTTCAGCCAAACTAGAGCATATTATTCCCGATTCCTCTCTGTTACTCCGAATGCCATTTGAAATGCTTTTCTTTGTTATCGCCTGTCTTATTCCCTCATTTCTCATTTCGTTTCTTGCCACAGCAGCGATGCGGAAACTGGCACCGCGCTGGGGGCTGATTGATCAGCCTGCCCAACGCAAAGTGCATATCACTCCCACTCCCCTTGGTGGAGGTGTCGGCATCTGGCTGGGAGTCATCATTCCGATCGTCTGCGCGCAGCTGATCGCACTGGTGCTTGTCAAATCAGGCAGCAATCCGTCATGGATTCCCGCGGAACTCATTGTCCATCTGGATGGAGTTCTCTATCGCTCGGAACAACTCTGGATGGTGCTCGCGGGAGGGACAGTTCTTGCTGTCATGGGACTGCTTGACGATAAACTCAATATCTCATGGAAGCCACGCCTGATCATTCAACTGCTTGTGGCTGGTGGTCTGGTAATGGGGGGCATCCGGGGTTCTCTCTTTATTCAGCAACCCTGGATCGGGATGCTGCTGACAGTCGCCTGGATCATTGTCCTGGTCAACTCATTAAACTTTCTGGACAACATGGACGGCCTCACATCGGGCATCGGGCTGATTGCAGCCATCCTGTTTGCAATAATCATGTTGCGTTTTACAGGTGAACCACGCTGGCTGGTCGCCGGCGTTCTACTTGTTCTCGCAGGTGCGATTGCCGGGTTCTTATGCCATAACTGGCCTCCCGCAAAAATCTTTATGGGAGACTCGGGCAGTTATTTCATCGGGCTGATTCTGTCTACGATGACCATTCTGGGTACATTTTATCCCGGCACAACTCCCACCGGCGATGTCATCGTGAATCGGCATGTTATCCTGGCCCCGCTTTGCATTCTGGCGATCCCCCTGTATGATTTCTGTACGGTGATGATCATTCGATTGAAAGAAGGTCGCAGCCCGTTTCATGCAGATAAAAGCCATTTCTCACACCGCCTGGTCGAGCTCGGCTTAAGTAAACGGGCTACAGTTCTCACCATCCACCTGGCGACATTGACCACGGGAATCGGCGGACTGATTCTGTATGAAGTTTCGTCCTGGAGCGCTGCTCTGCTGGTCATACTCATGATTCTGTGTGTCCTTTCGATCGTGACGATCCTGGAAAATGTAGGTCGGAAAAATCGGGAATGAGTAAGCAGCGTAAAAAAAAACCGCCACAGCCGATTCGAGTTGAGACGACTCCAACAGCGTCCTCTCTCTTCTGGCTGACCAGTCTGCTCCAGGGAACCCAACTGTTTCTGGCTGGCACGCTCATTTTAGCTCGTTACTTTGTACCAGCAGAATCTGCACCGGACGGGGACACTCTCACGTTTGCGCTGGGCTGGTTCCTGGTCACGATTCTGTATGCCGCCAGTTTTGTGACAGATCGCTCCCGATCGTTTCGGCTGGACCTGTTTGACTGCGCCGTCTGGCTGCTGGTTGCAGGTCAGGTTCTCTCCACACTGGTCATGATTGGGTTCGGAGAAGGTCAGCAGCGGGCTGCTTTGAACATGATGTGGGAATGGGTCGCTCTGGGCTGCAGCTTCTCCCTGATCCGCCGCCTGATTGCCACATCTGCATTGCGCGGCACATTGATTGTGGGATTCATCACGACTGTCGTAGTTCTCGCCGTTTATGGCATCTGGCAGCATCATTGGATGTACGACCAACTCTCAAAAGAGTATCTGGCGACCCGGCAACAGTATGATGCCACGCGCTCTCCCGAAGCCCAGCAGAAACTGCTTTCGATGGGAGTTCCCGCCCATGCCCTCCACGGGAGCGGCCGCGAACTGTTTGAACGACGACTGTTGGACAGTTCCGAACCCCTGGGCATGTTTGCTCTCGCAAATACATTTGCCGGCCTGTTGACTGTTGGCTTTCTGCTTTCGTTTGCAGTAACCATTGATTGTTTTTTCCGGAAATCTGCGTCCTCCAGTTCGCTCTGGAATCAGTGGAAACCCGGAGTTTTTCTGCTGTCGACCATGCTGATCGGCTACTGCCTGATCCTGACCAAAAGCCGCACTGCATGGGTCGGTCTCATCGGTGGCCTTGTCAGTCTGGGACTGCTGAAACTGCTTCAATCACGCCGGAGCTCAACAGCCGATCCTCAACGCTGGAAAAAACAGCTTGTCAAATGGGGAGGTCTGGCCACGATTCTCTGTATTGGTTTTTTGCTGTTGGCCACGTTGAGTGGAGGTGTTGACCGGGCAGTGTTGACCGAAGCCCCAAAGTCTCTTCAATACCGTATCGAATACTGGACGGCCACCTGGGATGTCATCAAAGAAAATCCGATCTGGGGGACAGGTCCGGGAAACTTCCGATCACATTACCTGAAATTCAAGCTGCCTGGATCCAGTGAAGAAATCGCGGATCCACATAATTTCATCCTCGATGTCTGGGCGAATGCAGGCCTGATTGCATTCGCTGGATTACTGCTGATTCTGTGCCTGGCCTGCTACCGCTGGTTGATCAAACCATTGCCCGATCTTAATACTGCGGAACAGCAGGCTCCCTTAACCGGGAACCTCTTTTCGCAATCGCAACTGGCACTGCTGTCAGGGTTCGGGCTCTCATTTGCCCTGCTTTGGGGGATGCAACTGTTTCTGTTTTCTGTCGATGAATCAATTCTCTGGCTGTTTTGCCTGGGCTGGCTGGTACTCTTCTTCATTTTAAATACCAGTGCTAATTTGAGTGTAGCTGATCCTGATGCAAACGCCTCAATATTGCCCCTCGCGTTCGGAGCAGCTTTTATCAGCTTATGCATCCATTTATCTGGTGCGGGGGGCATTGCCATGCCCGCGATCACTCAGACCTGGCTGCTGCTGCTGGCACTTGCTTTTCCCATTATTACCAGGCCAGCCATACCTGACGCAAGTTCAGTAGACCAGGCAAATCCAAGCTCATCTCAAACCGAGGCACCTATACATTTGCGAGCAATCCCCCTGAGTGCCTGTCTGATCCTGACGTTTTTCTTTATCTGGTCTTCGTTTGCGCCAACGATCCAGCGGAAATCGCTCGTATTACAAGCGGAACAGTCACTCATGCGTGGCTCATCGGTTCGAAATGCGCAACGTTATTTCAGTCAGGCCAGTCAGGTAGATTCAATCTCTCCGGGTCCCTGGCAGGCTTTGGCTGAGATTGAATTTCGAGAGGGAGAACAGAATCGCAGTGCATTTGAACGGGGTGTCGAGTTGAAAGAAGCTGCAATTCAAAGAGATCCAATGAATCCGCTCCATTATTTCGATCTGGGTCGACAATGGGAACAGCAGTATCAGGCCTCGCACCAGCAGGATGATCTCACTGCTGCACTCGAAAGCTTCCAGCGTGCCGTGGCAGGATATCCCAATAATTCCCTTTATCGAGCTGAATTTGCAAAAGCTCTGTCAGAAGCAGGCAAGTCTGCCGAGAGCCAGCACGAGGCTCGCCGCGCGATTGAACTGGATGAAGCCAACAGACGTGGTCAGCATGTGGACAAATACTTAAATGAAGATATGGTAAGTCGAATGAAAGAAATAATTAACGCAACTCCATCGAATCAGAATTGAACTCGGTCGCGCTTAGGCCCATAATAACTGAGTGTTCTCTGTAGGGATCCAGTCTGATCTGAATTTCCCGACATTATTATTGTGGTCCATTATATTCAAACTACTTCTTTGCTGGTGAAATCATGAATTTACGAGCCGTTACGGCGTTAATTGCTCTTGTTATTGCACTTGCTGGTACAGTCTGGCTGGGTCGAGGCAATGGAGACATCCAGCCTGCGGCTCCTGTTCCAAAACAGACTGATCCCTCTGACGATCGCCCGAAAATTTCACCCACCGGCCCCTACCCCAAAGCGGTCGTAGACACTCCACTTTACAACTTTGGCAGTATGGCTGTGGGGCAATCGCTGTCTCATAATTTCATTCTGAAGAATGAGGGAGAAGTACCACTGGAAGTCCAGAAAGGTGCCACTACCTGCAAATGCACACTGAGTGAAATGAAGGAAAACATGGTTGCCCCTGGCGAGTCAATCAAAATTGAATTGACCTGGACACCCAAAAGCCCCCAGCAAAACTTTGGGCAAACAGCCACCATTTACACCAACGACCCGAAAAATCAGGAACTCAAGCTGCAGATCGAAGGCACTGCGAACAACCTGATCGCTTTTACGGGCGACTTTGAAGGCAGTCCTCACTGGTCCCTGCCCACCATGTCCACTACAGATCCGGTCTCGTTTTCGGGAAAAATACACACCAAATATCTGGATGAATTTAAGATTCTGGGAATTGAATCGAGTAAGCCGGGACTGACTTCGAAATTCAGACCACTCACGGCGGAAGAATTGAAAGAAGCTGATACGAAATCCGGCTATACAATTGAAGTCACTGCAGACCCTGAACAATTTCCATTGGGAGGATTCACCGAACGGCTCACTGTCAAAACGGATATCCCGCATGATTTATCGCCGCCGGGTACCGAGGAGAAACACGATCACCCCGAGGGTCACGACCACAAACACGATCATGAGCATGCAACACCAGAAGGACCGCGAACTTTTGTGATCCAGGTTTCAGGAAATCACACCGGCCCCATCCGGATTGTTCCTACCTATGGCGTGCACTGGAATCCCAATACCATGATTTTGAACCTGGGGGAATTCCCGGCAAAGGAAGGCAAGACCGTCACTCTCTCCATGTTTGTCGAAGGGACTGAACATTCACTGGAAATCGTTGACCAGGAAATTGCACCTGATTTTCTAGAATTTGAATTGAAAAAAGACGACAAATTTGAGTCAAAAACCAAGCAGCGATATGAACTGAAATTTGCCGTCCCTGCCGAGATGTCTCCGGTTTCCTTCGGGAGAACGAATCTCGCCAAAGTCAAACTGCAGACGAATCATCCGAATGCCAAGGAGATCGAATTTCGCGTTCAGTTTATCTCACTGTGATTCCCAGTCCCGAAGAGAAAATGATCCCGCATTCGACACAACCTGTAACCTTTTATTGTTGAAGACCTTTCCAGGGCCAGGGTCAGATCCACTTTGACGCAACACCATGTATTGAGCTAAAATAAACCATGAGGAAGCTCCCCATCGTTTACTTTCCTCAATCACCTCCACGGAAGGTCAAACTGAATGTTAAGCAACCGAATTTCAACTCAGATTCTTTTTCTCGCGCTTCTGATCATCCCCCTGCAGACAGGGTGTGAATCGAGTTCCTCGCCAGAAACCAGCGTCGTCTCTGAAGATATAAAAGCTCCCGATACAATTCCAAAGCAACCAGAAGTAACTGAACCTGCTGTTCAGAAAGCCCCTGCGACCGCTACGGTTCAACCGGAAGCTCCTGCTGCGAAATCTCCGCACGCTGCCACATCAGTATCCAGGACAGCAGCTCCCGCCGGTTCCCCGAAACCGCTGTTCAAAGACTGGCCTGCCCCCAAACTGGCGATCGTCCTGACGGGAGAACGGCACGGTTATCTGGAGCCCTGTGGCTGTACTCAAAATCAGACGGGAGGCGTTTCACTGCTGGCCAATCTCTTCAAACAGATCGAAGACAGAAAATGGCCCGTGACGGCTTTTGATCTGGGAGGCCTGGTCAAACGCAATCGCCGTCAGAGTCAGATTAAATATGAAACCATTCTGGCATCCATGAAAGACATGAATTACGCGGGCGTCGGCCTCGGCCCTGAAGAACTGAGATTCGGGGCTGACATTTTCCTGCAACTGCACAATCCGGAACCGCAGGCCCCCAATACCACGCCCACATTTCTGGCTGCCAACATCCTCATTCTGGAAACGCCCGGACTTGGTAAAACGGCATTCAAAATCGTTGAAGTCGGCGGCGTGAAAATGGCAGTCACTTCCATCCTGAGCAAAAGCCAGGCTGAGAAGTTTCCCGACATCACCTGGCAGGAACCCGCAAAAGTATTACCCGACGTCATTCAACAGATGCAGGCCGCTAAGCCCGACCTGATGATACTCCTCTCCCAGTCGGAAAAAGAAGAATCAAAAGCACTCGCCGAAAAATTCCCCCAGTTTGATCTGCTCCTGACAGCAGGTGGCGTGGAAGATCCACTCGGAGAACCGACATTCATCGGAAACACGATGATGGTAGATGTCGGCCATAAAGGGAAAAGTGCCGGAGTGGTCGGTTACTACCCTGACCAGGCTGACAAAGCAGATCCTTCGAAACGCTTCCGCTTCACGGTCATTGAGCTGGATAAACAGCGGTTCAAAGATACCCCGAAAATGGCCGAGCACATGCAGTTCTACCAGGATCGTCTGAAACAGGAAGATCTCGCCGCGAAAGAACTCCCCATCGACCATCCCCGTGGTGCCACGTTTGTGGGTGCAGAAACCTGTGGCGAATGTCACACCAAAGCCTATGAAAAATGGCTCACCACCGCACATGCCCACGCCTACGAAAGCCTGATTAAAGGTCGCAAAGACCAGATCGAACGAGGCGAGAAAATCGTCTCACGAATTTACGATCCCGAATGTCTCTCCTGCCATGTCACCGGCTGGCAACCCCAGGAGGTCATTCGTTACGAAAGCGGATTCGTCAACAAGCAGGAATCTCCCCATCTGCTGGGTCAGCAGTGCGAGAACTGCCACGGTCCCGGCAGCGGCCATATCGAGCTGGTCGAAATGGATAAGCTCGAAGAAGCGAAGAAGGTCATGCGAGTCACGCTTGCCGAAGCCAAAAAGAATACCTGTTTTCAATGTCACGATCTCGATAACAGCCCCAAATTTGAATTCGATTCCTACTGGGAAAAAATTAAACACCCCTGGCGCGATTAATTGCTCACACAGGAGCGATCGCCACCCCCTTCACTTTATTTCGGATAGCTCTCGTTACATGCTGGAAGTCGAACAAAAATTTCGGATTCATGACAAAGATCAACTCATCGACCAGCTGGCACAGCTGGGGGCCACAAGTGGTGAACCGATCGAACAGCATGACTACTATTTTGCACATCCCGTACGGAACTTCGCGGAAACCGATGAAGCACTCCGCATCCGCCGCAATGGCACCGATAACCGGATTACCTATAAAGGTCCGAAACGGGCCACCGTCAGTAAGGTTCGAAAAGAGATTGAACTCGGTTTTGAGTCGGGAGAGTCCGCGTTTGAACAACTGGCCGAAACGCTGGAGCTGCTTGGATTCGAACAGGTCCGCACGGTCAAAAAACGACGCACCCCTTATGCTTATGCTCACAATCAGCAAACGTTCGAAATTACGATCGACGAAGTTCAGGAACTGGGGACGTTTGCTGAAATCGAACTGCTTGCTGAAGAAGACCAGCTCGCTGCAGCGGAAGCCGCGATCATCGAACTGGCAAAATCTCTTGGACTTTCCAATCAAATTCGACTGTCCTATCTGGGGATGCTGATGGATCGGGAAGCGGAAGTGTCCTCAGAATAAGCTTCTTCATATTTTCGAATCTTTCCCCGCTTTTATTCCTTTTCAGACTGGTGAGATTCTGAAATAATTGTCGACAGCTATAAATGTCTCATGTTTTCTATTGTGACAAGAGAGTATTTATTTTAATATACCTTTGCTCACAATAGACATTTCTTTTCAAAACCATGGGTCGAGACGGCGTTCAGTAGTAGCGTCCCCGCAATTCTCGATAAATTAGGCAGTTGCTTCGCCTGACGAACTCGAACTCATTGCGGGGCAAGTGCATATTATTGAAGGAAGACCTTAATGGCCGCAAAAGCAAGATCAAAAAGAGCAACCCCTGCCCCGAGCACAAATGGCACGAATGATTCGGAAGGGATGCTGAAAAACGCTCTGGGACAAATTGAACAGGCCTTTGGCAGAGGCGCGATTATGAAACTGACGGGCGCAAATGCCCGGTCTGTTCCCTCAATTGCCAGTGGTGCACTTTCACTCGACCTGGCACTGGGAGGTGCCGGATTTCCGCGAGGTCGTATCATCGAACTTTACGGGCCTGAATCGAGTGGTAAAACCACGCTCGCACTGCACGTGATTGCCAATGCTCAGAAAGAGGGAGGCATTGCCGCGTTCATCGACGCCGAACACGCACTCGATCCGGTCTGGGCAAAAAAACTGGGGGTCAACATTTCCGAACTGCTCGTCAGTCAGCCAACCTATGGCGAAGAAGGCCTGCAGATTGCCGAAATGCTGATCAAATCGAACTCGGTGGATGTCATCGTAGTCGATTCCGTCGCCGCCCTGGTTCCTAAAGCGGAACTGGACGGGGAAATCGGAGATACACACGTGGGCCTGCAGGCCCGCATGATGAGCCAGGCGATGCGAAAACTGACTGGCGCCATTTCCAAATCGAAAACAACAGTGATTTTCATTAACCAGATCCGTGAAAAGATCGGCGTCATGTTCGGCAGCCCCGAAACGACCCCCGGCGGTCGCGCACTGAAATTCTATAGTTCGGTACGTGTGGATGTCCGCCGGATTGCCACGCTGAAAGACGGGGATACTGTGACCGGTATTCGCATGAAAGCCAAGATTGTCAAAAACAAAATCGCGCCCCCCTTCCGGATCGCGGAATTTGACATGCTCACAACAGGCGGAATTAATTACGAGCTGGATCTGCTGGACCTGGCAGTCGAAAACAAAATCGTCAAGAAGAGTGGCAGCTGGTTCAGCTACGGCGAATTACGACTGGGACAAGGGCGTGACAAATCCAAAGTCGTGCTCGAAGAAAACCCGGATATCTGTGAGGAAATCAAACAGAAAGTTCTGGCGGCACAAGGAGTCGTCCCCACTCCCGAAGAAGAGTCCGAACCGGAAACAGAGGCTGTCGAAGCCTGACCCGATGCCGGGCTATCCGGCTGAAAACAATCTGAATGACAGAACGACCTTGATGCCCGACCGGTATTCAAGGTCGTTTTGCATTGGGTTCTCCCTGTAAAAACAGTAAAATGTTACCGGGACGATCAAAGCGGGAAGCAGAAGCCTCTTTCCGCTCAAAAAACACTTCTGTTTCATTACAAGGCCCTGCATGTTTGATGCTCAACCAACAATATCTGCCCCTGGTCGACCGTGTTTAGTGAGAAAACTGTTCGCTGGATGTCTGTTACTCCCGCTCCTCTCTGGTTTACCACTCGGGGCGCAATCACCGGATGCCACTACTGTCGCATTGGCGGTTCAACAGCAGATTGTGAAAGCCATTGAACAGACGGAATCCTCCGTGGTGGCGATCTCAAAGATCAAAATTCCCAAGCAGAAATTTCAGTCACGCATCCCTGCCCCCTTCGGCATCGATCCCAATCAGGGTTTCAGTATTTCTCAGGATCCCCAGGATCTCAATTTTATCCCCAATGAATTTGGTTCAGGAATTCTGATTCCAGACCCGACAAAACAGAATCGGATACTGGTGCTGACGAATTTCCATCTTACAGAAGGGGGCCCAATCGCAGAACAGACCTCCATCCCGGAGAGCCGAATTTACGTACATACTGCGAACCGGCAGGGGTTTTATGCAGAGATTATCGCCGCAGATCCTCGCAGCGATCTGGCCGTTCTCACCCCCGTGCAGCCTGTGTCTCCGGAATACGCACGCTCTCTGACTCCCATCAGATATGGTAAAAATCAACCGGTAAAAAAAGGACAGTTCGTCATCGCTTTGGGGAATCCCTATGCCATCGCCCGCGATGGTTCCCCCAGTGCGAGCTGGGGGATTATCAGCAATTTTCATCGCTATCCGGTTCCTATTTTCAAACATTTTTTGAATCAGGAAATTGCCAAGGAAGAAACCCTGCATCACTTTGGCACTCTGCTGCAGGTCGATACCCATCTGGACCTGGGTACCAGCGGCGGTGCTCTGCTGGACCTCGAAGGCAACCTGATTGGCGTCACAACCGCACTGGCTGCGCTGGAGGGATACGAAAAGTCGGTTGGCTATGCGATCCCCATCGATCAATCGACTTTGAGAATCATCGACAGCCTCGCCGCCGGTCTCGAAGCCGAGTACGGTTTCCTGGGCATCGAACCTGGCACACTGGATCGGGGTCAGGTACGTAACAGCTTTCCTGGAGCCGTAGGGCTCGACGCCCCCTTTTACGTGGAAGCTTCTCGGGTCAAACAGCATTCACCTGCACAACTGGCCGGGATGCTGCCCCATGACCTCATTCTTTCCGTGAATGGTCAGAAATTGACTCATGATCTGGATCTGATGCGTGAAGTTGGTAAAGC
The DNA here is from genome assembly GCF_008298035.1 of Gimesia maris. NCBI lineage: Bacteria > Pseudomonadati > Planctomycetota > Planctomycetia > Planctomycetales > Planctomycetaceae > Gimesia > Gimesia maris. The sequence continues at coordinate 1,586,200 of NZ_CP042910.1, read as the reverse complement.
TGGTGCAGGAAATGAGATAAAGCTTCAAATATTGAGAGGAAAAAAAGCGCGTGAGTTGACTCTGAACGTGAAACTGGGAAAATGGCCCGTAGCGGATGATGAAGGGATTATACAAACCCGCTATCGCCATCCTCTCTGGCGCGGACTTAGAGTCGATTATCCTACTGCTCGCAGGAAATATACATTCAGTCCGTTCAGTTATCCACCTGCTGTCGTCGTAACGCATGTTGCTCCGGACAGCCCTGCACAACAGGCTGGGCTCAAGGAAGGTGCCTTTATCAGCCAGATCAATGGACAAGCGGTTCAAACGCCGGATTCGTTCTATCAGGAAGCACAAAAAGTCAACAATTCACCGGTAACATTACTATATCTGGATGGCCAAAAGCTGATCCTTCCCCCAGCAAGCAATAAGAAACAATGAAAACAGACGAACTTCGCGAGAGCTATCTTTCCTTCTTTGAAGAAAAAGGCTGTGTTAAACGTCCTTCCGATGTCTTGGTTCCGCGAGATGACAAAACGGTTCTGTTCACGCCAGCCGGGATGAACCAGTTTAAGGATCAGTTTCTGGGAGTGGGAAAACTTGAATTCCCCAGTGCCACAACCTGCCAGATGTGCCTGCGAACCGGCGATATCCAGAACGTGGGTGTCACCGCGTATCACCATACGTTCTTCGAAATGCTGGGTAACTTCTCGTTCGGAGATTACTTCAAACGCGAAGCCATCCACTGGGCCTGGGAATATCTGACCGATAAAAAATATCTGGGACTTGATCCCAGTCTGCTCTCCGTCACCGTCTATCAGGAAGATGATGAAGCCTACAACATCTGGCATGACGAGATCAAACTGCCTGCCAACCGCATCAGTCGTGAAAACGAACACGAAAACTTCTGGCCCGCCGGTGCTCCCTCTGACGGCCCCGATGGAGTTTGTGGCCCGTGTAGCGAAATTTTCTATCATCCCAATGGTGGGAAAGATAATGTCGAGATCTGGAACCTCGTCTTCACTCAGTTTAACCGGGTTGGAAATCCTCCTGATAATCTGAAGCCCCTTCCCAAAAAGAATATCGATACGGGCATGGGGCTGGAGCGGACCGCTTCCGTACTCCAGGGAGTCCGCAGCAACTTTGAGATCGACACACTCAAACAGCTCTGCCTGGCCGCTGGTGATATTGTCGGTACGGGATACGATTTCGATGCGCCATCGGGGCGACCGGTTCGTCGTATCTCGGACCATGTACGGGCCATTACTTTCAGTATCCATGAAGGAGTCAACCCAGGTAGAGACAAAGAGAGCTATGTCGTCAGGCAATTACTCCGCCGCGCACTGCTGGAAGGCTACCTGCTCGGCAAACATGAACCGTTTCTGCACCGGCTGGTCCCGGCCGTTGTTGAGATTATGAAAGCTCCGTACCCCGACATCGCCAAAACAGTTGAAAACGTGCAAAGCACGATCAAAGAAGAAGAAGAGCAGTTCCTGGGTGTCATCGAAAAAGGACTCTCCCGTTTTGAAGGCTTCCTGAAATCGGCAGAACAGGCAGGCAGTTCGGTCATTTCCGGGGAAGACGCTTTCGACCTGCATCAGACCGATGGTTTCCTGATCGAACTGACGGAAGCCCTTGCTGCCAAAAACAACATGTCCGTGAACCGGACCGAGTTCAACAACATGATGCAGCGACATCAGAAAGACAGCGGCAGCGGCGCCTTCCTGGATTCTGTCATGTCAGAAGGACCACTGACCGCACTCCACAAAACCATCAGCGAAACAGACTTCAAGGGTTATGAGACCACCACGACCGAATCCAAAGTCATAGGCATCATTGCCGAAGACCGGCTGGTCGAGTCCATGGTCGAAAAAGGCCATGCTCACCCGGTTGTCGTCGTACTCGACCAGACCCCTTTCTACGCAGAAGCCGGCGGACAGGTTGGTGATACCGGGTTCCTCGAAGCAGACGGAATCAAATTCGAAGTCACCAATACCCAGAAAAATGCCGGCCTTTACCTTCACATTGGACATCTCTTGACGGGTAAACTGGAGCAAGGGCAGACTCTCACAGCAACAGTCACAGAGCCGCGTCGTTCCGGAATCCAGCGTGCCCACTCAGCAACACACCTGCTGCATCATGCACTGCATACCGTTCTGGGAGAAAACGCCATGCAGCGTGGATCCAAGGTGGAAGAAGACACGCTCCGTTTCGACTTTTCCCACAGTAAAGCAGTGACTCCGGAAGAGATCAGCCGCATTGAAGATATTATCAACCAGCGCGTTTCTGAAGGGGCGCCCGTCACGACCGAACTGATGAAGCTGCAGAAAGCCCGCGAACTCGGGGCCATGGCACTGTTTGGTGAAAAATATCCCGACTACGTTCGCGTGGTTCAAATGGGCGACTTCAGTACCGAACTTTGCGGAGGCACCCACCTTTCCAATACAGGGCAGGTCGGCTTATGCAAGATCATCAATGAAGAACTGGTCGCCAAAGGGGTACGACGTATTTATGCATTGACAGGCCCGAAAGCACTGGAAAAAACCAGAGACACTGAAAAACTGCTGCTGGAAATAGCCGCCCAGATGAAGGTACCGCGACCTGACGATTTACCGGTCCGCATTCAACATCTGCAGGATGAACTCCGCGAAACCAAAAAGCAGCTCACCAAATTTTCCAGTAAGTCACTCGCGGGAACCGCTGATGATTTACTGGAAGAGGCACCTGTTGTGAACGATGTTAAAATCGTGGCCTACCATGCCAAGGATGCTTCACGCGATCAACTGCGGGAACTGGCTGACCATCTGCGGAAAAAAGGCAAACAGGTTGCCCTGATCCTGGGAACAGTACTCGACGGCAAAGTCGCATTGATGGCAGCCGTCAATTCTGACCTGGTGAAACAGGGGCTCAAAGCCGGTGACTGTGTCAAAGCAGCCGCCAAGGTGGTAGGCGGTGGTGGCGGTGGTCGTCCCGACATGGCCGAAGCCGGCGGAAAAGATCCCGATAAACTGGACGAAGCACTCACGACCGGCGCAGACTACTACCGTAGTCAGTTGGAAGTCTGAGCCTGGCTGAATCCGGTTCTATCCCTTAGAGAAGATTACGGCGATTGAGTTCTGCGACAACACGTTGCACGATTTGTGAAACATCGTTGTTGCCGAGCTCTTCCGTAATTCCAGTGGCACAACCACCGATGGGCTCATTGGTAAAACCATGTTCGGAGAGCATGCACTGCAGAGTCCGACTCAGAGTCGAAATATCTGTCTTCTGCTCTGATGTGATTGGCTGCCGTCCCTGCCCCATCTGAAAACCACGCAGTTCAACCGCAGCCCGGAATCCTTCCGGGAATTCAGCGGAATAAATCATCGTGTCGAACAAGGTCAACAAGTCATACTGCACACGGCGGGCTTCATCCAGTTGAGCCGACATCGTCAGGTCATACAACTTGCGTGTCAGTTCAGGAACAACGCCCGAACTCGCATTGGTCCCGCCATCCGCACCACTCAACAGTAACGGCATTAATGCGGCATCCCAGCCTGTCAGAAATGAGAACTCGGGACGATTCGGACGCACTGCCTGAATCATACGGATCATATTGGGAATGTCCCCTGAAGAATCTTTGATCGCCACGATCTTCTCGCACTCTTCTGACAGACGCTGAATCGTAGGCACATCAATGGGACTGGCGAACATCGGAATATTGTAAAGCGTCACGTCGATCGGAGTATTATCACCAATTTCCTTGAAATAAGCATAAACCGAGGCTGGACTCAATTTGTAATAAAAGGGGGCTACAATCGCGACGGCACGGATCCCCAGGCCATGATAATACTCACAGGCCTTGATGGTTTCTCGAACATTCGCCTCGGCGGCACCGGCCAGAATGGGAACGCGGCCTCGAGTCTGATCTGCGATGATCGCGACGATCCGTCGACGCTCCTCTGGTGTGAATCGAGTAAATTCCCCCGTGGAACCATTGGGATACAGACCGTGCACCCCTTTTTCAATCAGCCAGTCGATATAACGTCTGAGCTCCGGCTCATTGATTTCGCCGTGAGAGTCAAAAGGGACCAGATTGGGTGTAAATATTCCACTGAGCTTGGATTGGGGATTCATTCGGGGAGCTACCTATACTTAAAAACAGATTCGCTAACTTACGGAGTATAGGAAGAGTATAGCATACATATCAAAGGGACGACACAGTTTCAGGCCTCTTCAACGGCCCCTTCTGCAGACTCTGGATCATCTTCGGAATCTGAATCATTCGTATCGATTATGCCCGCTTCGTCGGGTTCACGATCCTCAGAAAGGTTAAAATCCTCAGCACGCACCCCGGCATCCAATAGTTTTTGGGCCTCAGCTTCGGCAGATTTCCCGTAAAACTGCAGGATCAGAAATAATACAACCAGGCCGACCGGCAACAGAATATATGGCTGGATCCCGAAGCCTACCGGGATATATCCAAAGACTACCGATACGATGGCAACGGTTAACGCGTAAGGCATTTGTGTCAGCACGTGATCCAGATGGTCAGATCCCGAAGCTGCGGAAGAGAGTACAGTGGTATCCGAAATCGGGGAGCAGTGATCTCCGAAAATCGCTCCCGCCAATACACCGCCGATTGTCCCCAGCATCAGATGATGATTCGGATCCGCTTCATTTAAGGGAACCAGCAGGCTGTAAGTCAATGAAATCGCTAAAGGCATCAGCAGCCCCATCGTGGACCAGGAACTTCCCGTCGCAAAACTGACAGCAGCCGCTAACAGAAATGTAATCGTTGGCATCCAGTTAGGAGACAGACTGCCTGAAAGCAGCTCCACCAGTACACCAGCGGTATTCAGATGGTTTTCATCACACACCGTCGCGACTGCCCAGGCCAGTACCAGAATCAGAATCGCCAGGAACATGCTCTTCGCTCCCGCGGACCAGGCCTCAACACATTCATTCAGGGACAGTGCTTTGGTAAAACTGCAACTGGCAACGGCAGAGATAGAAGCCAGAAAAGAGGAAATCAACAGCACCCGGTTGGGTGAAGCATGCTCCAGAATTTTACTCATTGATTGATCCAGTAACGGTTTCCCCTCCTCGAGCCGTTCCAGATTCAGCCGATCGATTTCAATCGTTCCCGTCCACCATAGACCAATCATCGCCAACCCGAGTAACACGGATAGTGGTATCAAAGCATTACGTAACAGTTGACGGCGGGCCAGTTCACCATTATCTGAACCCAGCTCAGCTTCCACGACATTAAAACGCCCCGGTCGCACCAGCTGGTTAAATGCAATCGCCCGCGTTTCGGCTTTGAGCATCGGTCCATAATCGTTACCCAGATAAGCCACTAACCAGACAAAAGCCAGCAGATGCAGCGGATAAAACCGATAAGGCAGACTGTATAAAAAAGTGGTGTAGTAATCCTCGCTGATCCCCAGACTGCTGTAGGTATCAGCTATATATCCGATTTCCACACCCACCCAGGTCGAGATGATCGCGATCCCGGATACCGGAGCCGCCGTGGAATCCACCAGAAATGCCAGCTTCTCGCGCGAAACTTTCATGCGGTCAGTAAAGGGACGCATGGAAGTTCCTACCAGCAGTGAGTTGGCATAGTCATCAAAAAACACGACCAGCCCCAGGAACCAGGTCATTAACTGACTGTGCTCACGCTTTGTTGAATAACGCGAGAGACGGTTGACCAGCGCAGCAGTTCCCCCGCCGGCCGACATCACTCCGACCATCGCCCCCAGAAACATCGTAAACAGAATGATCATCATATGGGAATAGCTGCTGCTACCCGGCTCGACAATCTCATGAATCACGAACGTATCCAGAGTATGCACGAAACCCAGAAACAGATTCCCATGGGCTAATATGACTGCACCGAGCCAGATGCTGACCAGTAAGGCCAGAATGATATTTCGAAACCAGATCGCGAGTATGACAGCGATAATGGGAGGCAGCAGACTTAACCAGCGTGAGATACGGTATACCACGACTGTAGCGGTGCCCCGAATGTCAGGATCAACAACAATTGTATCCGCAGTAATGAAGACCTTCTGATTTTGTGCCAGATCCGTTTTGAGTTCGAGTACCCCGTTTTCAAATGGAGGCAATGCCGTATCAACGTCTCTAACCCATAATTCCAGGCCAATAATCTGTTTGGGATGCCCCGAGAATTCCGTATCGAGAGTTCCATCCAGTTTGAGAGCACGCAACGTAACCTGACCAACGGGAATACCAATCACGGCAATCGGGGGCGCTTCAATCTCGTAGCGGGCAGGTTCCTGCTTGAGGGGCACATCCGTAATCTGATCGGTCTGTGCCAGAAAACTGGTTAAAATAATCAGCAATGAATGAATCGCCGCCATCGTCCCTCAGGCTGCTTAATCAAAAATAGATTGGTTCGGCGGATTGCAAAATTTTTATCACGCCATCCAGTGAACGTCCTGCTCGGTATATTGAAACCGATCCCCGTCTGATCTGCAAGCGATGATTTCAGAAAGCGAACACTTTCACGAATCCGGTCGCCAGCTAATTCTCTGTCTCATCAAGTGGCCAGAACAGATGGAACGTCACACCACGTTCCTGACAGGTCTCAGCCTCAATTTGACCTCCATGCAGTTCTACAATTCGCCAGCATTTGGAAAGGCCAAAGCCGAGCCCGCGCCCCGCCTGCCTGGCTGAGTAGAATGGGTCAAACAGGTGCTCCTGCTCCTGCTCTGACAGGCCTGGACCATCATCTGTAATTTCTAAATGCACCATCGGAACCGCATCCACGATTTTTTCTTTCGCAGAAATACATATCTGTCCGCCCGGTTCCAGCACATTCAGGCAGTTCAACATCAGATTACTGATCACAACTTTTAACTGTGTTTCATCCGCCCGGAGGCAGGGCACTCCTGGGAGATCAACGGTCAACAGAACACCCGAATCCTGGATCGCCTCATGCAGGCTATGTTGAACGTCATTGATCGTTTTAGAAAGATTGACCGCTGTCGGTCGGGGAGCAGGCGGTCGGCCAAACAGCATGGCATCGCCGATCATGTCCCGGATTCGATATGCCTGCCCGCCAATCGTCGCCAGCGACTGTCGACGTTCCGGATCGGTCTCCTGTTTCAGCAGCATCTGTACCCGCCCGGCAATCGTGGCGACCGGATTATTAATCTCATGCCCGGCACCTGCAGCAAATTCGGCCATCGCTTCCAGCTTGTCGGTGCTCGGTAAAACTCGCTGCCTGATAGTTTTCCCCTGTTCCACTTCAGTCTGGCAGGTATGACAGTCATCGTGTTGAGAGTCTTGTCGATTCCCTGTTTCCCATGCCTGAGTGAGAAGTCGACGGCTGATTTCTGTTAGTTCAGAACTCAGCGCAAGCAAATCATTCGAACTCTGATTCGAAAACAGAAACACACCCGCCAGAGAAATCTGCGCACAGGGGATCGCGATATAATGAAAGGAACTACTGGAGATCAGGGAAAAAGGTCGCCCCTGCTCTGCAATGGAACGAGCCTGTTCGGTAAGGGAGCGACTCTGATCAATCCGAATCGACGCCTGCGTGAAACAGTCTGCTTCCGCCTGGGACCGACGAAACAACCCGGCGGTTAATTCCAGGGATTCCTGATCGAACTGAACCAGATAAGCGGCTTTTGCAGCGGTGGCTTCACACCAGACGGCTGCCAGTTCTCCCAGCACAGAATCCAGAGATTCAATCGGGATTAATGAAAACAGTCGTCGGTAAAAAACATCCGGCAGGCCAAGGCTCACTCCACCGGTTTCGCTCGCCATCAGACGCTCCATTTAACAGTAGCCACGACGATCGGAAGCGCAATCCGATCGTCATGTTACTGATATTTCACCTGACTCTGAAATCAGCCGGCAGTATGAACAGATTCCAGATTCAGAAGCGTACAGACGCGATCGGCTAACTGCTCTACTTCAAACGGCTTTTGCATAAAGTCATTTGCACCGGCGGCTTTCAGATCGTCAATCTTGTCTGCTTCAACCATACCACTGATGCAGATAATTTTGACATCGTCCATCGAGGAATCACTGCGAACCCGCTGGCAGACTTCCTTACCATTAATATCAGGCAGCATGACATCCAGAATAATGATGTCCGGATGATATTCTTTCACCATCATCCCGGCGTCAAAGCCGTTATTTGCTACGCGAATTTCGAAGCGGGAATCCGCTTCCAGTACGTCGCGAATCAATTCTACCAACTCTTCATCGTCATCCACGATTAAAGCTTTACGCTTTCCACTTTCCAGGGCATCAGTCGGAATTCCGTTGTCTTTCATAAACTTAAACAACACGTCGCGCGGAATTCTACGAAAGCGAGAGCCGGGTACCCGAAATCCCTTTAATTGGCCTGAATCAAAACAGCGAATAATCGTTTGTTGACTCACTTTGCAAATCTTTGCGGCTTCGCCCGTGGTAAAGACCGTTTTCATATTGCTCATCCATCCTTTGAAGACCCGCCCCTAAGCTGCGGGAAAGACCAAGCGCTGTAAGGCTATTACAACATGCAATAACCGAGCCCCTGCGCAGAAGTAGTGATGACCCGATCATCAACACCGCTGCATGAAACTGACATCTCCATAATCAGCCTCTTACCTATTTACCTGAAAATGAGGTAAAGCGATAATAAACCGCATCCTCCAAGGTGCAGTTCTGTGGCCCGTTCACTTGCCAAACGCCACTGATTTTCCAGACGCTTTAAGTATCCCACATAGATACAAACGCCAAAACTTTCAATACCGCTTGACTTTACCAGTATTATCAATAACTCCGATTGTATCTATTCTGACGATATGGTCAACACGCATTCGCTATCTTGACTGAATTATTGAAATAAACGCCGACTGCCCTTACACTTACACGCATTAGAAACAGGGAGAATCATCGCAGAAAAGCATTTTCTGCGGTTTTAAACAGTATGAATAGACGGCAAAAACCCCCAGCGCAGCAAAGAGTTACGATTTTTTGATCACCTGCATCGAGAATGATCAGGTCGCCAGTCGGCTGGAACTGTTTAAATAAAGTACTAAAACTGTCAGGTCAGCCGGCGTTACCCCACTGATTCTCCCTGCCTGCCCGATGTTTCGTGGCTTGACGCGGCTCAGTTTTTCCTTGGCTTCATTTCGCAGATTCGGAACCAGCTGGTAGTCGATATGATCTGGAATGTGCAGAGTTTCCACATTCTTCTGCTTCTCAATTTCAGCAGTCTGGCGTTTGATGTAGCCTGCATACTGAACTTCGATCAACGTCTGCTCGATGGCCCGTTCAGAGAGTGGGAACGCTTTTAATTCCGGTGCAAATCCGCAGATATCTTCCCAGCCGGTATCCTGCCGCCGTAACCATTCTTCCAGAGTCTGGCCCTGATATCGGTTACCGCGAATGAACTCCATAATTTGACTGATTTCTGCTTCGTATGCCTGAAACTGTTCCCAGCGTTCCTGGCTGACCGAACCGATACGCTGACCAATGGGCGTCATCCGCCGATCCGCATTATCCTGCCTGAGCAGTAAACGAAACTCGGCTCGTGAGGTAAACATCCTGTAGGGTTCATCAACGCCTTTCGTCACCAGATCATCGATCAGTACTCCCAGATAGGCTTCGTTACGATCGAGAATGAGATCCTCTTTCCCAGCAATCTTTAATGCGGCATTCAATCCTGCCAGCAATCCCTGCCCGGCTGCTTCCTCATAACCGGTGGTCCCGTTCAACTGTCCGGCGAAATAGAGCCCGGCAACCCGCTTGGTTTCCAGCGTGGGTTTTAACTGTGTCGGAGTCGCAAAATCATATTCCACCGCGTAGCCGTAACGCATGATTTCCGTTTTTTCCAGACCCCGGATGGAATGGATCATCTCATCCTGCACATCACGTGGCAGACTGGTTGAAATCCCGTTGCAGTAATACTCGTTCGTATAACGCCCTTCCGGTTCCAGGAAAATCTGATGGGAATTACGTTCAGAGAACCGTACCACTTTATCTTCGATGGAAGGACAATAGCGCGGCCCGGTTGAGTTGATCTGTCCGGAATACATGGGCGCCCGATGCAGATTCTCATTGATCACTCGATGGACGTGCTCGTTGGTTTCGGTCAGATAGCAGGGCATCTGCTCTTGAGTCAGCTTCTCAGTCATATAGGAAAATGGCTGGGGACGTTCATCTCCGGGCTGTTCTTCCAGCACAGAAAAATCAATTGTGCGTCCATTCAGACGTGCGGGTGTTCCCGTTTTAAATCGCTGTAGTTCAAAGCCCAGTTGTGCCAGGCTGTCGGACAGGGTTCCCGTCGTTCCTTCCCCAGCGCGTCCCCCTTTGGTCTTTGCTTCTCCCGTATGCATGATTGCCTGCAGGAATGTGCCCGTTGTCAGAATCACGGCGCGCGCCCGATAGGTCGCATCGCCGTGCACTTCCACTCCGCAAATCTGATCATTTTCGACGATCAGACTTTTCACGATTTCCTGCCGCAAAGCCAGGTTGTCCTGTTGCTCTACCTTCCACTTCATGCAGAACTGATACGCTTTTTTGTCCGCCTGTGCCCGGGGGCTGTGCATGGCGGGACCTTTGGAGAGATTGAGCATCCGGAACTGAATTCCGGTCTCGTCGATCACGCGCCCCATTTCACCACCCAGGGCATCGATTTCACGAACGATCTGGCCTTTCGCCACTCCACCAATCGCAGGGTTACAGCTCATCTGTCCGACCGTATCGCAGTTCATCGTTAAAAGCGCTGTTTTGGCCCCCAGCCTTGCAGAAGCCAGAGCAGCTTCACAGCCGGCGTGCCCTGCACCAACGACAACGATATCATAATCATACGAAACGGAATGACTCATGGTTCTTCTTTGTAAAATAAGAGTATGTAATTCAGATACTATCTGAAGAGACTGCCACCCGCAGGAGGGTTCAGGTTTAAATGCTCCATCGCGGCCATGGTGACAATACGACCTCGGGGGGAACGCTGGATAAATCCGCAACGTAATAAGAACGGTTCCACTTCGTCTTCCAGGGTATCCGCCGGAATGTTCAAGGTATGCCCCAGCGCCTGTACTCCCGCAGGTCCGCCGGAAAATGTTTTCACCAGGGCTTCCAGATAACGACGATCCTGGCGTTCCAGTCCCAACTGATCAATCTCCAGCATTTCAAAGGCGCGCTTCACCACTTCGTTGGTAATCTTACCATCCGCCTTACTTGTGGCAAAGTCACGCGCCCAGCGCAACAGATTATTCGCTTTCCGTGGTGTCCCCCGGCTACGACGGGCAATCTCAAAAGCGGCGTCATCCGTGATTGGTGTTTTCAGTTTGCGGGCATTCCTGCGGACGATTTCTATCAGTTCCTGATCTTCATAAAAGTCCAGATGCTCGCGGCGGACAAAACGATCCCGCAAAGGAGCCGTCAGCATCCCGCTCCGCGTCGTCGCACCAATCACAGTGAACTTCTGCAGTTTCATGTTAACGGTCCGGGCATTCAGACCTTCACCCAGAGTAATATCCACCCGGAAATCTTCCATTGCAGGATAGATAAACTCTTCGACAGTCGCCGGCATCCGGTGAATCTCATCAATGAACAGAAACGATCCGTGGCTGGCATTCGTCAGAAAAGGGAGCAGGTCTTTTGGTGCACTTAAAGAAGGGCCAGAGGTGATCTGCAGTTCGGTCCCCAGTTCCCGAGGCAGTACCGATGCCAGAGTCGTTTTTCCCAATCCGGGAGGTCCATCGAGCAAAAGATGGCCCAGTGGTTCATTGCGCTTCCGCGTGGCATCCAGAAAGACTTCCAGACGTTCCACAACGGCACGCTGCCCCACCACTTCGCTCAGACGCTGAGGCCGTAAAGCGTCATCGTACTCACCATCGTCGGCCAGAAAACTGGAATCCCAGCCGTCTTCACCACCCGAAGAAAGATCTTCCGGTTCATCATCTCCCTTAATGACAGGCTCTCGTACCATACTTCCATCCACACCCTGATATGCATTCCATTGTGCGATCGCTTCATGCCAAGCATGATACTTGAACTCAAGTGCACGGAAGACGACACCATCAACCTCAGTAGTGGTCAATGTACACTGCGCGAAGCGACTCTGCCTCGTTTAACGGCTGGTATCATAGCAAATCAGCCGCCCTGCCGTAAAACCCCCGGAGCTGCTCACCGCTCCGAATCCGGATTTAATCTGAAGCCCTTAATCCGCCGCCCATTGAACAAAAAGAACAGGAGGGCAAATGCAATGCAACTTCAGATCTCATGCCTGAAGGTCCAGGACCTGAAGATTTTACACCAGATGCTTTCTGACCTGACGTCTGGGCGATTATTGATAAGTCATCTCTGCATAACTCACGGTACCAAGTACCGAGTAAAACGGGATCACCATCAGATATATGAAAGCCATGAAACCGAAAAACATGAGAAAGACCATAGTCTGTGCTGGCCCCCCCGCCTGTTCTACGGAGGACATCATTGCCAGGAGCAACAAATAGGGCACGATCGAAACTCCGGCCATGATCAGATAGATCAGGAACATGCTGAACTTATTCCCGGCGGTGACTTTTCTTGATTCCGTGAAAGCGTCAATCCCCGGTAAATCCCGGTCAATCAGCAGAAAGGCATACGGCCAGAACATAAACACGATAATCAAACCCGGAATGATAAAAGCCACAAGTCCAGCCATATAGGCAAGACCAAAAACAATACTGCACAGTATCATTCTGCCTAAAAAAGGACCTCCACTGAAGATTTCCCCCATTTCAGGGTGCTCACCTCGAACCATCTTCAATAAATATTTCATCACCCCCAGCATCAGATAAAATACGATACTGTAAATAATTAATATTGCCACAAAGTAGAAGATTACTCCAAAGACAACAATCAGACTCTGATCGCCTTGCCCCAGTCCCAATACCAGTGCTCCCGCAAATCCAATTGCCATCAAAATCAGCATGACCACGACTGCCGCTACGACATAGAGAACATAGGCCAGAATATGGATTCCAATGATAGATCCCAGGTTAGCTTTATAGACTTCCCAGGTGCGGGAGAAAACATCGCCCACCTTAATTTTGCGGGGCACCCATTCCCCTTTCTGCAGCATTTCTCCACAGTGTTGGCACCGTTTTGAACCAGCAGGGCTCGATTCTCCACACATGGGACAATCGGTCTGGTTCCCCGCCAGAAAGCTATCTTCTTCCCGCACAGGACCTTCAGCCAGAAAGCTCTGATCTTCCGGAACCGGTGTCTCGGAATCAAGTCGATCAAATTCATCAAAACCGTCATCTGTTTGAGCAGAGGGAGAGGGTTCGGGTGCAGGGACAAGGATCGGTTCGCCACACTGTGGGCACTTGGCACGGCGTCCGGCTTTGTCATCAGAGGTTTTCAGGACTTTATTACAATGCGAACAACTGAATTCAATCGTCAATGTGGGATCCCCTGTCCTGTTTACCTGGTGTTTAGTCGGCTAAAACCTCTGCCATGATGTCTTCCGGAATATTGAAATTCGCGGTTACGCTTTGCACATCATCATGATCTTCCAGTGCCTCCATGAGTTTCAATACTTTTTTACCATCTTCTACTCCCAGATCAACGGTTGTATCCGGAATTCGCGATAACTCGGCCAGATTGGTAGGTATATTGCGTTTTTCAAATTCTTCCGAAACCTGCTGAAATGCATCTATGCTGCACGTGACTTCGAAAACATCTCCGTTCGCAGAGACATCATCAGCGCCGACTTCCAGCGCGACTTCGAACAGTTCATCTTCCTCAATCGCATCAGAGGGAATCAGGAACAGGCCTTTTCGCTCGAACATCCAGGCGACACACCCCGTGCTGCCCAGGTTCCCGCCATGCACTTCAAAGATCTTGCGGACTTCACCAGCGGTTCGATTTCGATTTTCCGTCAGGATATCACACAAGACTGCCACACCAGCGGAACCATACCCCTCGTAGACCAGTTCTTCAAAATTTTCGCCGGATAATTCACCACAGCCTTTTTTAACAGCGCGGTCAATATTTTCTTTCGGCATACTGGCTTTGCGGGCTTTGTCGATCGCATACCGCAACGCCAGATTCATGACAGGGTCTCCCCCGCCATGCTGTGCCGCTACGATGATCGCACGACTCAACTTGCCAAAGAGTTTACCCCGCTTCTTATCGACCACGCCTTTCTTGGCGGCGATATTTGCCCAATGAGAATGACCTGCCATTTGTAACTTTACTCAGCTCTAAGTATGCGTGAATTCACTGCGAACGAAGGACGCAGAAAAGAATAAATACCGGGCCTTATATTACAATAAACGGACAGGGAAAGAAATCGATTACTGGTTCAGTTTTTTCTGAAGCTGATCAATCAATTTCGGGTCTGCAGGAGAGGACTGTTGTGCTTCTTCCAGCGCTTTCTTCCAGAGCTCATTCGCTTCTTTGGTTTTATTAAGCTTGTGATAGCAGTCTGCCAGATGATCCAGGATCGTACTGTCCCCACCGCCCGGCAACTTGCTGGCTTTCTCAAGATATTCAGCCGCTTCCTGGTAACGTTCCAGCTTGAATAAAACCCACCCCATACTGTCAAGGTAAGCCATATTGTCCGGTTCGGATTTCAAAGCGATCCGAATCATCTTTTCCGCTTTTTCAAGGTTTTTCCCCTGGTCTGCATACAGATAACCCAGGTCATTATTGATCGAAGGATTCTCAGGATCGTCCGCCAGCATCTCCTCCAGGACGGCTTCCCCTTTGCCAATCTCCCCCTGTTGTACATAGGTATTTGAGAGCATCATCTTCACCTGGTAGACCCGCTCTTTCTGTTCGGGATATTTTTTGATGAATTTCTGCATCTGCACAATGGCTTTTTCCCAGTCGTGGCTGTGATAGTAAATCCAGGCGTGCTGGTAATCCAGCAGAGGGAATTTGGGTGCTGCCTGCCGCGCTTCTTCATTCACTTTGATCGCTGCTTCTGTCTCTCCATTTCGCTCACGTGCATCCGCCAGGAAATACAACAGGTTGATTCGCTGCGGTGCCAGCAATGGGTTCTCAACCGCTTTCTGTAGCAGGACAGCCAGTTCCCCATACTTGTCTTCTTCACGTAGCAGCTGACTGTACTCTTGAAGAATCAACAGCGTCCAGTTACCGCGAATCTGTGGTTTTTCGTGTTTAGCAGCGGCATCCATGGCAAACTGATAAAACTCGGAGGCAGCAGCCTTCCGATCGGCTTCGGAAGCGAGTTTCGCAATCATGAAGGCAGAAAACACGTCTACTCCGGGTGGATCCTGTTTCTTCAACTTCTCCGCTTCCGCAATCAGACCTTTCACCAGCTCCGGATCTTTCGACATCCTTTCCAGATTAGACTGGATTCGCTGAACGCCATCTCCGGTCTGTACAATCTTAGAAAGTGTCTCGATTAACTTGGCATACTTTTGATTTTTCTGATACAGCGATAACAGGCCTGCCAGGCCTTCTGTATCTGAAGACTCTCCAATGGATTCAAGATAGGTTTTCTCTGCATCATCAAAACGATCATTTTCACCGTACTGTTCGGCCAGATAATAATGCAGAGTCCGGTTGAAGCGATCTTTTTCTGCGAGTTTTTCCAGCTGGGGAATCACGTCGGCCTGGCGATTCAATGCTGTTAAGATTTCCGTTAAAAATTCATAAGCTCTGCGTCCCTTGGACTGCAGTTGTTCATCGAAATAAGACTGCAGGGAATCCAGAGCCTGTTGATACTGTTTGGACTGAAAATAAACCTGTGCCAGGTGATATTTCAGAATTCCGGGACGCCCCTTCTGAGAATCAGCCGCTTTATTAAAAGCGTCTACAGCCAGTTTGAGGCGGTCTGTTTCCAGAAAGGACTGGCCAATTCGCTCATACAGTTTGCCCTGCTTGGCTTCCAGTTGTGAACGTGTATTGTACTCGAATGTAAATTCTTCCGGTTTCGTAAGGGCGCGAAATACGACTTCCCAGCACTGGGCGGCTTCCTCTTTTTTCCCCAGCCGCTCGTACAGATTTGCCTGATCGTGCTGGATAATCACATAGACACCCGACTTCTTATCAATCGAAGGAGAATCCGAAGCCTTTTTCAGAAAAGTGACCGCCTCTTCAAAACGTCCCTGTCCTGCCATATGCAGACCCAGTTTCCGCATCAGCTCATAGTCTTCGGGATCCAGCTCAACCGCCTTCTGAGCATATTCAATGGCTTCCTCGGTTTTATCCAGACCGGAAGCCAGTCTGATCAGCACACGGTAAATCTCGATTGAATTTGGGTTATATTCCATCGCCTTTTTATAGGCATCGTAGGCGCCGATGAAATCATTACGTGCCTCACGCATTCGCCCGGTCATATACCAGGCTGCAGAATCGATTTCTTTCTGATCCACAGGCGTGCGGGGTGTTGCAGGTACAAAAGGCAACACCACATCGTCGGCAATCCCTTCTTCCAGAGAGAATACCCTGGGAGCTTTCTGCTTTTGAGCATCTTTCTCGCCCCCCTTCTTCCCCGGCATTTTCGCAGACAGAACACCCTGTCCGGTTGTCATCACATATGCTGCCAACAACAGTATCAGACAGGCCCTTAAGATTGGCGTCCGGGAAAATTGACTCATCGTTCAACTCCATTATCAGAAATAGAGAATCTCTATACTCAATCGGAAACCGGCAGCTGCAAGTGCGCAACAACCTGCCGGGCACGTTCATTGTAACGCGTCTTCACTATCTTCTCCAAGGCTGGTTTTGCAGGAATCCGTTATTTTCGCCTTGGGATACAGAAGATCTGGCAAAATTACAGGGGAGAAGACTTCTCTCTCAGTCAGATCAGTCAGCATGAATCGACTGAGGACAGCGTTGCCAGCTTATTTTTTGGTAGAAGAGGATTTCTTTTTCGGCACTTTTTTTGTAGTCGTAGTGCGTTTGGCAGCAGGTGCTTTGCCGGTCGTTTTTTTGACCGTTTTTTTGGCTGCCTTTGTTTTCGCGGGGACTTTCTTTTTGACTTTGGTCGCCGCTGTTTTTGTTTTCGAAGAAGCTTTCGCCTTCTTCTTTTTTACTACTTTTTTCTTCTGCTTCGAAAGCGGATTAGCAAACATGGCTTCCATTCGACTGGGAGCATCCATCAGATTGACGCCCTCTTCGGGCAGCGGATTTTTTACCAGGTTGAAGTCGGCAGCCAGTTCTTCATCCGTTGCCAGGCAACGCAGCAGATGGCTGAACAAGGGCGCATCTGTTTTCCGCACGGTGGACTTCAAAGTGTCACTTGCTGTTTCAATGGACTCTTCTTCGGGCAGCAGTCCCAGCCATTTACTGGCATTCAGAATTTTTTCATCGGCCGGTACAAGGTGGCTCCCCAGCACAACCTGCAGCGTATGATTCAGCACAAAAGGTGTTAAGGTTTTCATGCGGGCCAGCTGCTTCTGAGCCTGCTCCAGAGTCTTCTTGCGCATCATCTCCAGATCGAAACAGAACTCTTTATCAAACACATACTGCAATACAGTCCGGATGCGGTACGCACGCCATTCAGCATCACCCACGTCTGCAAACACCAGTTCCAGCTCCGATATCGTACTGACACGAATCTCATTCAGATCATGAAAACCATCCAGCAAAGCGTCGAAAACGACGTCTGCTTTTTCGTTTGTCGTATTCTCCAGGCAGATCGCATGCAGAATGGTCTCGAGCACGGGGCGATCGTACTTCGGTAAAGTGGCTGAATAGCGTTTCTTAAGCGACGCAATCAGCTTCTTGCAAACAGCCTGTTTATCTGATGTGGAAATTTTTTTAGTAACCATATCTGTCTGTACAATATTTGAGATGTATCAATTGGAAAGTAAGAATACAGTTCTTTTCATGGATGGAAGCACTGCCTGCTATTCCTGAGGATTCTCTTCGTCAGTGCCCCGTACTTCTTCCGAAGAAGAATTTTCTGCTAACTCTTCCGCTTCTCTCTCGACCTGTAACTCATCCAGAATACGAATCGTATCCAGTGAATCTTTCACGGCAGTGTCCAGCACAAATTTGATCACGGGAGTATATTTGGTTTGAATCCGATCTGCGATTTTGGATTGGAGAAACCCTTTCGCAGATTGCAGCCCGTGCATACAAAGCGCCTTTTCCTTTTCATCCCCCATGATCGAAATATAAATCTTGGCTGACTGCACATCAGGTGCAACATCAACATGCAGGACTGTCACATTCCGGATCCGGGGATCGCGCAAATGCAGCAGAATCGTTGTACTTACTGTTTCTAATATCGCCTGTGCGATTTTTTCTAATCGACGTGATGTCATTCAGTTTCCACCAGCATTCCTGTTTGAATCGATCCAGCTTATGAACTGGAATCGAGAGTTCGTTTCACCTCATTAATCCGGAATGCCTCCAGCAGGTCTCCTTCTTTAATATCATTGAATCCAGAGAGCAGAATACCGCACTCCATGCCTTCGCGTACTTCCTTGACATCATCTTTTTCACGTTTCAGGGAAGCGATCGGATACTGATTCAATATTTTCTGATCTCGAATCAGATGCACGCGGTCATTTCGATTGATCGTACCGTTCAGCACGCGACAACCGGCAATTTTTCCATAACGGCTGATGGAGAACGTCTGTAGAACCAGAGCACGCCCGGTCTGTTCCTGAACCAGTTCAGGACGTAGCATGCCTTCCAGTGACGCCCGAATATCATCTACTACTTCGTAGATAATACTGTAACGTCGAATCTCAACGTCTTCCTGTGTCGCCAGGTTCAAGGCACGATCTTCTGCAACCACATGGAACGCGATGATAATCGCATTCGAGGCGCTTGCCAGATACACGTCGCTTTCATTGACCCCGCCAATCCCTTCGTGCAGAATTTTGACGCGGACTTCCGGGTGTTCAAATTTATTGATTTCACTGCGAATGGCTTCAAGAGAGCCGGGAGTATCTGCCTTGAGAATCAAAGGCAGATCCTGAATCGCCCCTTCGATCGCTGACCCCAGGATATCTTCCAGGGTTCGTGGCCCGCCACTGTGCCGGGCCAGCGTGTCGGCACGACCTTCATGCCGTCGCTCTTCTGCCAGTTCCCTGGCCTGATCGATGGTTTCCACAACCACAAAATGATCGCCTGCACCAGGAACGGAATCCAGACCGGTAACCTTGACTGGCGTAGAAGGAGGTGCTTCCTCAATCTGCTGATCCGTATCATCGTACATGGCACGAATATAACCGTATGATTTACCACAAATAACGGCATCACCAATCCGCAAGGTCCCTTTCTGAACAATCAGCCAGGCGACCGAACCACGACCTTCATCGCGGAAACCTTCCAGGCAGGCTCCCACGGCAGGCCGATTTGGATTTGCTTTAAGCTCATGCAGTTCGGCTGTCAGCAACAGGGTTTCCAGCAGGTTATCCAGCCCCATTTCCTTTAAGGCTGAAACGCGGACCACATCCGTTTCTCCCCCCCATTCCGAGGGCAGAACGTTTTGCGAAGCCAGCTCCTGCATTACTTTCTGTTCATTGATGTCCGGCAAATCTATCTTATTCAGTGCCACGACCATCGGAACACCGGATGCCTTCACATGACTGATACTTTCAGCCGTCTGAGGCATCACTCCGTCGTCAGCGGCAACGACCAGTACCACCATGTCAGTTACATTCGCTCCCCGAGACCGCATTTCACTGAATGCGGCGTGACCGGGTGTGTCTACAAAAGTCAGTTTATGACCGTTATATTCGATCTGATAGGCGGCAATATGCTGTGTAATGCCGCCTGCTTCACCTTCAACGACTTTGACATTGGACTTCCTCAGGGTATCGACCAGGGTCGTTTTACCGTGATCGACATGCCCGAGAACTGTAATAATTGGCGGACGGGTTACCAGATCTTCTGGAGCGTCTTCCTGTTCGATAATTTCGGTGACTGATTCCAATGCGCCTCGTTGCCGTTTAAAGGTTAAATCAACTCCCAGTTCCATCGCGACTGCCAGGGCGACATCTTCTTCGATGATCTGGTTAATGGTGACCATCTCA